>CALFLO010000075.1 GCA_937880175.1 uncultured Gluconobacter sp. | reverse complement strand
CGACGCGGGCTGACCTCAAACTGTTCATGACGCTGCCGCGTCGCATCTATGCCGGCATGGCGGGCTTTGTCCCGGCGTTCGATATGGAACAGGATGAGCTGCTCAATCCAAAGAAAGCGCCGATTTTCCGCCATGCAAGCATCCGGTATTTTCTGGCATGGCGCGGTAACACGGCTGTAGGGCGTATCGCCGCGATCGTGGACCATCGCGCCATCGAGCACTGGGGCATGAAGATCGGCTGTTTCGGCGCGCTGGATGCCGTGCCGGAAGGAAGTGTCGTTAGCGCCCTTCTGGAGACAGCGCGGAACTGGCTGCGTCTTCAGGGCATGCAGACGATGCGTGGGCCCGTCACTCTGAGCGGTAACGGCGAATCCGGCCTGATGATCGAAGGGCAGGATCAGCCGCTGATGGTTGCGATGCCCTGGCATCCGCGTCTGCTGGGTAAGCTGGTCGAGGATGCCGGTTATAAGCCGGTCGAGGATCTTCTCAGCTACAAGCTCGATCTGGATGATCAGACGGAATCGCGTTTCAAGGTTCCGGGTGATCTGAAGATTGGCGAAGGGCGCTTGGGTTCCATCGCCATCCGTCGCCTCTCGAAAAAGCAGATCGCGCAGCAGGGCGAGATCCTGCGTCAGCTTTACAACGACGCCTGGAGCGACAAGTTCAATTTCGTTCCGCTTCAGGACTACGAAATGAAGGCCATGATCAAGCAGCTTGGTCCGGTCCTGCGTCCCGAACACTATGTCCAGATCGACCAGAATGGCGAACCTGTCGCTATGGCGCTGGTCGTGCCCAATCTCTATGACATCGCAGGCGATCTGGGTGGCTCTCCCTCACCGCTGGGCTGGGTGAAGCTTGCGGCCCGTCTGACCACGCACCGCTTTCATTCGGCCCGAGTCATTCTTCTTGGTGTGACGCAGCGCCTGCGTGGGACGGTTCTGGGCGCGCTTCTGCCGTCGCTGGCCATTGCTGAACTGATGCGACGCCGCAAGTCCCTGCCCTATTCCTGGGTGGAGTTGGGCTGGATCCAGGCGTCCGATTCCAACATGCGCAATCTGGCAGAGAGCATCGTGCCGGAGCCTTACAAGCGCTATCGGCTCTACGAACGTCCGATCGACGATCCGGCCTGATCGGGTTTTAACAGGGTGGCGGCAGTCAGAAGTGCTGCCAGCCACCCTGCTCCGGGATGATTTCATGTTCCTCTGCATCCAGAACCCGGACACCTGAGCCGGCCCGTACTGTCCCGACACGATGAACCGGGATGTCAACACTCTGGCAGGCGGCCTGAAGAGCCTCTGAGCGTTCAGGCGTGCAGGTGAGTAGCAGTTCGTAGTCATCTCCCCCACACAACCGTCGCATGAGCCACTCCTGTCCCATGGAAGCGGCAGCGGGTGAGGTCGGCACGGCCGGCGCGTCAAGCACAAGCTGGACGCCTGATTCTTCGGCAATGTGGCCGCAGTCCTGAACCAGTCCGTCCGAAATATCCATCGCAGCGTTGACGATGCCATGCAGGTGAAGCCCTGTTCTGGGGCGAGGAAGATGATATCGCTCGGCCAGAAAACCTGACGGGTCCTGCAACTTGCTTTGCAGGACAAGCAGACCGAGAGCCGCGTCTCCGATGGTGCCGGTGACCCAGATATCATCGCCGGGTCTGGCTGTGCTGCGGCGGAGTGCGGTGTTGTGTCGGAGAAGACCGAATACGGTGGCGGAGAGAACCAGCGGTCCTGAAATGGACGTGGTATCGCCGCCGATCAGATGCACGCCATAGCGTTTCTGGTCGTTTGCCAGCCCGCGCGAAAAGGCGGCGAACCAGTTTTCGTCGTGCCGTTCCCCGCGCGGAACGGTTACGTTGAGCGTGTAGGCATGGGGCCGTGCGCCCATGGCCGCCAGATCGGACAGGTTGCAGCGCAACAGCTTGCGGCCGAGGGTTTCTGGCGGATCGTCCGGAAGGAAATGGACGTTTTCGACCATCGTGTCGGTCGATATGGCGAATTCCTCACCCTCGGGGCAGCGCATCAGGGCGCAGTCATCCCGAAGATCGAGGCTTTCCGCTCCGGCGAGAGGCCGGAAATGACGGGCGATGAAGCCGAACTCGCCTGTCGCGGCCCCTTCGTCGCCCGACATCTTCTTCGTCATGGATCAGGCGTTGCCGTCGTTGCTGCGGCGGCTGAGCGTATCAAGGATGCCGTTGACCATCTTGGGCTCGTCACCCGAGAAGAAGCCGTGGGCCACATCCAGATATTCGTTGATGATGATGCGGTCCGGAGTATCGGTCCCGATTTCGAACACGGCAGCGCGCAGCAGGGCACGCAGAACGGGGTCCAGACGCGGCAGCGGCCACTGTTCGGGCAGGACATCGCTCAGCTTTGCATCGATATCATCCTGACGGCGCGTGACGCCGAGGACGATTTCCTGAAACAGTTTCAGATCGGCATCGGGAATATGGCCATCGTCGAACGACGCGGTGGAACTGACGCGGCGGTGGCGGATGAACTGGCTGATGACGGTTTCCGCCGTGTCGCCGGACTGTTCGCACTGGAACAGCGCCTGAACGGCAGCAACGCGGGCAACGGTCCGGCTGCGGCGCGTCGGGTTGGTGGCGGGGGCGTCGGTGGCGGTCATGGTGTCTCCTGGGAGTCGTCGGGGGACGGCGCGTCCGTCTCCCCGGGAATGGGTTTCATGTCGGCGAGGATTTTCGAGAACGCCTCGACCTCGCGGAAGTCGCGGTAGACGCTGGTGAAGCGGACATAGGCCACACCGTCCACTTCGCGCAATGCGTCCATCGCGAGCTGGCCGATGCGATGGGAAGAAATTTCGTGTTCGCCAGAGGCCTCAAGCTGGCGGACGAGCCCGTTGACCAGACGCTCCTGGCGTTCCTCGGGAACCGGCCGCTTGCGCAGGGCGACGCGGATGGAGCGTGCAAGCTTGTCCCGGTCGAACGGCACGCGCCGCCCGTCCGCCTTGGTGACGGACAACTCCCGAAGCTGGACCCGTTCCACGGTTGTGAAGCGCTGCGTGCAGGCCGAGCAGACGCGGCGGCGGCGGATCGCAACGCCGTCTTCCGTGGAGCGGCTGTCCTTGACCTGGGTATCGTCATGTCCACAAAAAGGGCAACGCATTCGCGATCCTGAGGGTTCGGGCCTTGTCGCGGCCGGGGAAATGGGAGCACTTTACCGGATGATGCGTTCCGGCCCAAACGGGCTTCCCCAATGCCGTTGGGAGATTGCGCACAATACCGGGAGACTGTCGTTGAAACGGGTATCTGTCCTGACCGCCCTCTTTGCTCTTTTCACAGCCCAGGCAATGGCTCAGCCCGTTCTATCGGGAGCTGTGGTTGCGCCGGATGCCGATCATGATGCGCAGCGGGTCGTGGTCATGGACGGGATCTTCCGCCCGTCAGCCTATTTTCCAAACCGTGGGGCAGGCTATTTCACGATTCGCAACGACGACAGCGTTGACCATCTCCTGAAGGGGATTTCCTCCCCGCTATGCCAGAATGTGGTCGCGCATCACACGAACCAGCAGCAGACGGACGGGGCGAACGATCTCTTCACGCATCTCGCGCTGCCGCACGACTCCACGATGATCTTCCCACGTTCGGGTTACCACATGATGTGTATGGGCATCCGGCAGATGCCTGCTGCGGGTACCAAGGTGCCGTTCACGTTCGATATTCTCAACGGTGGCAGCATCACCATCAGCTTCACCGTCACGGCGCCTGATGAACTGACGCACGATTGAACCTTTACTGCGCTGAAGCCGGTTCGCGGATTTCTCGCAGAACTGTCAGGACCGCAATCCCGTAGCGGTCCAGCTTCGAAGCCCCCACGCCTTTGATACCGCCCAGTTCGTCGCGGCTGACGGGCTGTTCACGGGCGATATCCCGCAGGACTGAGTCGTGGAATATGACGTAGGGCGGAATTTCCTGCTCCCGCGCTTCCGACAGACGCCACTGGCGCAGGGCATCGAAATACGGCTTTTCATCCGGTGACAGGCGATCGTTTTCCGTATTGCCGTCCGAACCCGCGCTGGCGGTCAGGGCGGCCTTGGCCTCCAGCCTGAGAGCGACGCGCTCATCGCCCCGCAGGATCGGGCGCGCGATGTCGCTCTGAAGTGCCAGACTGCCATACTCGCCATGCATCCGGATGGCACCGCGTGCAATCAGCTGCCGGATGACGGCGCGCCACCATTGCTCGCTGTGTTCCTTGCCGATCCCGAAAACAGAAAGATGCTGGTAGGCATTGCGCTCGATGGTCTCGTTGAGCTTGCCACGCAGGATGTTGGAAAGCTGGACCGCTCCAAGGCGCTGGCCAGTGCGATAAATGGCGGAGAGGACTTTCTGGGCCGCCTGGGTGCCATCGAACGTCGAGACCGGGCTGATGCAGTTGTCGCAATGACCGCAGGGCTGCGGAAGGTTTTCTCCGAAACACGCAAGGAGCGCCTGTGTCCGGCAGCCTGTGGTCTCCGTAAGGGCGATCATGCTCTCAAGGCGCGCCTGCATGATGCGCTTTTCGTGGTCGGGCGCGGTGGACTGCTCCAGCCAGTAACGCGCCCGGGCCATGTCTTCGCCGCCATAGAGCAAAAGCGTATCAGACGGTTCGCCATCGCGCCCTGCCCGCCCGATCTGCTGGTAATACGCTTCTGGTGACGACGGCATGTCCAGATGAACGACGCAGCGCACATCCGGCCGGTCGATCCCCATGCCGAACGCAATCGTGGCGACAATCACCATTTCCTCGCCGGAGCGGAAGCGCATCAGCGTGGCGCGTTTCTCGACCGATGAGAGGCCAGCATGAAACGGCAGGGCGGTCAGGCCCTTGTCCCGCAGCATGGTGGCGACGCGTTCCGTCTTGTTACGGCTGCCGCAATAGACGATGGAGGCGCCTTCGCGGTGGCTCTGAAGGGTCTCGAGAAGCTGCCGGCTCTCGCTGGCCTTGGCCCGGGCTTCCACAATCAGGTTGGGGCGATGGAAACTCGCCATCAGGACCCGCGCATCGGGCATACCGAGTGCGTTGAGGATATCGTCGCGTGTGCGCGGATCGGCCGTGGCCGTCAGGGCAATGCGCGGCACGCCCGGAAACATCTCCGGCAGGCTCGCCAGAGCCCGGTATTCTGGGCGGAATTCATGGCCCCAGGCTGAAATGCAGTGCGCTTCGTCAATCGCGATCAGCGAGATCTGGCGTTTTGACAGGAAGTTCGCCGTGGCGGGCTGAAGCAGGCGTTCCGGCGAAATATAGAGAATGTCGATCCGGCCATTGCGCAGATCACTCTGAAGTTCGTCGCGTTCGTCCGGCTCAAGCCCGGAATGCAGGGCGGCTGCGCGGACGCCGAGCTGCCTCAGACCTGCAACCTGATCGTCCATCAGGGCGATCAGTGGCGAAATGACCAGTCCCATGCCGTCGCGGCAGAGGGCCGGAACCTGATAGCATAGGCTTTTGCCGCCGCCGGTCGGCATGAGGACGAGGACATCCTCACCCTGCATGACCGTCTCGACGGCATCCTGCTGGAGGCCGCGGAAGCCGGAAAATCCGAAGACTTCCGCCAGCACGCCTTCAGGTGTCAGGGGCTGCGTCGTTCCCGGAGCGACGGGAGGGCTGTTCTGCGCCTGCGTCATCCCGGGCGCCGGATCAGAGACCCGGAACGATGGTGATGGAAACGCGGCGCAGAGCGACGTGAGAGTCTTCAAGCTGGCTTGGGGTATAAGGTGCCATTTCGACGCGTGCGCCGTTGAGGCCGTCAGTGCTGAGCTGGGCGGCCACGGCCTGGGCGCGGCTTGTGGCGAGTTCCTTGAGAACTGCGGCATCACCGTTCACGCCAGCGGAGCCGGAAACGCGCACGACAGTGGCGTGTTCAGCACGGGCAGCCGTGGCGGCCTTGGTCACGACAGCCTGTGCCACGGGGCTGAGCGTTACGGATTCACGGTCGAAGAAAACGACGTAGCTGTCACGCGACGGCTGCTCGGCGCAGCCTGCCAGCGCAGCTGACAGAACGAAAACCGGGGCCGCAATGCGGACGAAGGAGAGGAAACGTGCCATGGCGTAGCGTCCTGTCAGGATGAAAAAGCGTGAAGCTGGATCGGCGCGGGCCGGTCAGCACGCACTGGAAATAACCTGTCCGTCCTCAAGGCGCCAGATGCGGTCAAGTTTTTCCACCCCGGTCAGGCGATGGGCAATCAGCAGGATGCTCTGCCCTTCGGTCGCGTTATTGAGTGTTTCAAGGAAAGCGCGCTCAGTCTCCGCGTCCAGTCCGGTCGCTGGTTCGTCGAGAACGAGGATGGGCGCATCGGACAGCAGCACACGCGCCAGAGCGATACGCCGCCCCTGGCCGCCCGAAAGTTTCGAGCCGCCTTCCCCGATCCAGGTGTCCAGCCCATCGGGCAGATCGCGGACGAGATCTGCAATCCTGGCCTGATCAAGCGCGGCCCATAGAGCGGTATCCGGTACATCGGTCCGGCCCAGAAGCAGATTTCCGCGCACCGTATCATCGAACAGGTGGCTGGCCTGGGACAGCCAGGCGATCTGCGAGCGCAGGTCACTGTCGCGCAGCGTGGTGATGTCCGTGTCTCCGAGCAGGATCCGGCCCTGTTCGGGAGATGCCGCCTTGAGAATCAGGGCGGCAAGACTGGATTTTCCAGCACCGGACGGGCCGATCAGTGCCGCGCGCTCTCCCTGACGGAGTGTCAGGTTCAGGTTCTGGAAAACCGGTGCCCGATCAGGTGTCCAGCGGAACGTCACATTCTCAAGGCGCAGGTCACGCTCCACCGGAAGCGGGGCATTGCCCTCGGGGGCCGGAGGCGTGCGGTCGGCGATTTCGACAATCCGCTGGGCTGCGTGACTGACCTGCCCACTCAGCAGACCGGCACGGGCCAGACCAGTTACGCCCTCAAGCGCGGTAATCGCGACGAAAAGTGCCGTAATGCCTGCAATGGCCGGAGCCTGCGGAAAGAAAAGGCCGGCAACGGCGCACAGGATGATGACAATGCCGCCCTTGGCGATCAGGCCCGCAAAGCCCTGCATGAGCGCCATGCGCATCTGCTGGCGGCGCTGGGCCTTGAAAAGGGTTTCCTGCCGTTCCGTGACGGCCGCAGCAAGAACGTCTTCAGCGCCGAACGCCCGTGCCTCGCGCAGACCGGATGTCAGGTCGAGTGCCGCGATCCGCAGCTCCGATTCCGCACGCAGGATATCCGGGCCAAAGCGGCGGGACAGCCGCGCGCCCATCAAGGGCAGAATGAACGCAAGCACGGCAAACAGCGCGCCGGTCAGCAGGCCTGCTTCTGTTCCCGCGTGCATCCAGACGAAGGTTGCGATCGGAAGCGTCAACAGGGCGGACACCAGCGGAACAAGGATCCGCAGATACAGGTTGTCCAGTGTCTGGACGTCTGAAACCAGACGGGTCAGCAGGTCTCCCGAACGCTGGAATCCCAGACCCGCCGCAGCGCCGCCGGCAAGTTTGCGATAGAACCAGACCCGCAGGTCCGCCAGCGCGCGGAACATGGCGTCATGCGTATAAAGACGCTCGAAATAGCGCAGAACGATCTGAGCTAAGCCCGACAGCCGCAGAAGAAGATAGGCAGCCCCGGCTCCGACGGCCGCGCCAGCCAGACGGCCACCGGCCTGCCCCATCAGGGCCAGTCCTGCGCAGACGGCCAATTCGGCGATGACCATGCCGATGATAAGGCGCGTATATTGAGGACGCCAGACCTGAAGGATGCGGGACAGGGCCGTCTCGCTTCCCGTTTGTTCAATCGGGTTTGTCAGCAGCGGGGCGCTCATGCGGCTTCTCCCGTAAAGGCAATCGCACGACCGGCATCAAGCACGAGGTGCCGTCCCTGAAACTGGCGGGCCTGCGCGGAATGGCTGCACAGGATGACCGTCCGGCCTTTGGCAAGGTCTTTCAGGCTGACAAGGATTTCAGCCTCGGTTTTCGGATCAAGATGGGATGTTGGCTCATCCAGAAGCAGCAGCGGTGCGTCCTTGAGATAGGCGCGCGCTATGGCAATACGCTGCGCCTGACCGCCCGAGAGGCCAAACCCACCCTCGCCGATCCGCGTTTCCAGACCGTCCGGCAGCGAAGACAGGTACTGATCAATCGCCGCTGCGGAGACTGCATGGTCCAGTTCTTCTGCCGAGGCATCGGGGCGTGCGAACAGGATGTTTTCACGAATGGTGCCAGCAAACAGGACAGGCTTCTGCCCGATCCAGCTGATCCGCGACGAAATCTGGCGTGGCGAGAGGCTCTGCATGTCCTGTCCGTCAAACAGGATGCGGCCCTGTGAAGGAGAAACGAATCCGAGCAGCAGTTCCAGAAGCGTGGATTTTCCAGCTCCGGATGCGCCTTCGAGGATCAGTGTCGCGCCTGCGGGAAGTGCGAAGCTGACATCATGAATGACGGTGCCGCGCTGCTCATTCCAAGCGAACGAGACGTTTTCTGCCGTCACCGAAATGCCGCCCTTGCTCTGAACGACGTCAGGGCCTGCAGCAGTCCGCTCGGTCAGCGGCGCCAGTTCGTGCATGGCTTCAGCGGCGGCCGTCGCATGGGCACGGTCCTGATAGGCCGCCGAGAGAGCACGGAAAGACGCGAAAGCCTCAGGCACCAGCAGGACGGCGTAAAGTGCACGCGTCAGGACACCATCAGAGGGGTGTCCCATCAGATTGTGCGCCTGTGTCACAACGATCAGCACGAGCGCCACCACCATGGCGACATCCGTGGTCGCCGAGGCCAGAAACGCGATCCGCAGGACCTTCATGGTCCGCTGGCGCAGGTCATCGGCGCTCTTCGCCAAGGCCTGTGTCTCGCGATCGGTTCCGCCCGAAAGGACAATGGTCGCGATGCCCTTTACCCGATCCAGAAAACGGGTCTGCAGGCGGTTCATGGCCAGAAACTGCTTGCGGGACGCGACAGCCGTGGCAATTCCGAAGACGGCCTGAAAAATCGGAAGCATGGCGCAGCAGGCTGCGAGGATCAGACCGGCCTGATGGTTCTCTACATAAAGCGCGATCACGACCAGCCACTGTGACACAAGCCAGAGAGACGCGGCAGGCAGCCAGCGGGCGAAATAGCCGTCCAATGCCTCGATACGGTCAACCAGCGTGGCCGCAATGGCTGCGCTGTGGTGACGGCGCAGAAGAGCCGGCCCCTCGCCGATGATCCGCTCCAGCACTTCGCGGCGCAGGCGACGGCGGGCATGGATCCCGGCTGAGGCGGCCATCATATCCTGCACGGTGGAGAGGATCACCCTGAGAACGCAGGTCAGAAGAAAGACGCCGATGGCCGGCCCTGTGCTGTCCATATCGCGGGTCAGGACGGATGCGAGCGTTCGCGCCAGCGCCCAGGCCTGCAGGATGCCCAGCAGGGTCGAGAGCAACCCTAAAACTACTACGACAGAGGTCCGGGAGCGGCTTGCGCGTCCCTGTGCCTTCACCCACGCTTTTGCGATTGTCTTGTCGGCCTTCATGACCCCTGCATATAGGTCGCAAAAGCTCCGCAAGACAGTGCTTCCGGCAATTCTTGCCGCTTATTTAGGTTTTTTCATGGATTTGCGGGCAGAACCTGATGCCGGCTCGCCGTTACACACCCGAGTCTTCCCCGTGACTGATGGCCTTGCGCGCCATCGCCAGTGCGGTCAGGGAGGGACGTTCGGGAATGAAACGCAGGGTGTACCAGGTGCCGTTCTCGTTGCTGACCGTCATATCGGCATTGATCTGCCGGGCGAAACCGCGGATGAGCTGCATTCCGATCCCTTCCCTGCGGGTACGGGACTCGGTGGCCTGACCCGCGTCGATGCCGATTCCATCGTCGCCCAGTTTCAGTTCCACCAGGCCGTCCTTCTCAGGATCTGCCGGGACAACCTTGTGCAGGGAGATAACGATATGCCCGGCCCTTTCCTCGGGAAAGGCATATCGCAGCGCATTGCTGATTACCTCGGTCACGATCAGCGTGATCGGTACGGCCTGATCGGGCGAAATGAGAACGTGCTCGATATCGAGTTGCAGCCGGATTCGGGTCTGGGCATTCATGCCATTCGCGGACAGCAGGATGCTGCAGAGTTCTTCAAGGAAGCTCTGGACATCCAGCGCCGAGAGGCCACTTTCGGAATAGAGGTAGCGGTGAAGGGTCGCGAGCGCCCTCACTCGGTCGCGTACGAGGCGGAATTCTTCGCGTGCCTCATGCGAGCGGATGCGGCTTGCCTGAAGGTTGAGAAGCGAGGCCACAACCTGAAGGTTATTTTTCACCCGGTGATGGATCTCGCGGATCAGCATGTCCTGATTGCGGGCGGACTGCTCCAGATCCTGCTCATGTTTGCTCAGCCGGCGTGTGGCCCTGAGGAAAGCCTTCTCCAGATGCCTGATTTCAAGCGGGATCGAATGGTTGGTTCGAGGGGCGAATTCCGCGCCTTTGCGCCAGTCTGCGACGGCAAGGGCGAGTTTTTCAAGAGGCTCTACCAGAAACAGTCGGGCACCAAGCGCAACGACCATCAGTTCGAGCACAAGCAGACCGACAATCAGGCTGACCCGGAGCAGGAAGATATTGAGGGCATGGCTCTCTTCCGCCGTGCGCTCTGTCGCAACAATCAGACTGACCGGGCCATAGGCATTCTGAAACGCATAGGTGATGCCCTGACTCGTAAAGACGTCATGCAGGCTGAGCGAGGAAATGTCTCTCTTCAGATGGGCCAGAGCCCTTGCGGGTAAATTCGCGGTCACGGGGCGGTCCGGGAAGAGCGAATAGAGGGTGCCATCCGGCATCGCCAGAAAATGCCGGGAATTGTTGTCCGTGCCCAGAAGAAGGCGGCTGTCCCCTTTGGGAAGATGGCTGCGCTGCCATCCAAGGGTCCGTACGGCAACGATATACCCGGACACTGAATTGTTGCTGAGAATGGGAACAACGAATTTCAGAAGTGGGCCACGATCGCCTTTGAGGACATCAACGCCGACAACGGGAACCCTGAGTGAAGACGATGTTGTCGCAGGAATACCCGGTTCAGCGGACTGGCAGATTGCCGCGTCCTGGGTTGAAGGCGGCGGCAGGACAACGGAGGGCCGTCCGCTTACATCCGTCAGCATCAGCATGCAGTAATGATGCTGCGAAACCGTCTGGACCAATGCGAACTCCCTCAGGGCATTTCCCGAGGAAATGTCGCCGTCGGCAAGCATGTCCAGAAGTGTATGGGTCTGATCGAGATCCGTCGTGATTTCCGAAATCGCAAGCTGCGTATCACGTTCGGTGCGCATGGCGCTGTTGCCGACATTCTGCTGGTAACTGTGCCAGGCCAGAAAAGCGGCAATAATGGCGAGAGGGAGGGTCGTCGCGACGATCAGCGCCATGACCCGGGCGCCGACTGTATCAAGCATCCGGATATTGCGCAGGGCGTCACGTCTGTACCACAGACGACGCCAGCGCCGCGGATTCAGGTCTGGAAAACCAGACCGGGTAACAGTCACTTGTTTCGGTCTTCCTCGATCAGTCGGAGAAGCTCATCAGGGATCGGCTCATTTGCAACATCATCAAAAAGCTGATGCAGGCCCCGGCTCAGCCAGATCCCGAAAGGCGAGTCCTGATCCTCGCCCGTGGTTTCCCTGGCTGAGGACTTCCGCTTGTCTCCTGCGGTCATTGGCTGGTCCTGAACCTTCCTGTGACGTCAGAAGATGCAGATCCTGCACCCCTGAATACTGACTGTGGCGCGAACTCCGGGTCTCTCCTGAGAAGCCGCTGCGGGACGAACTGCCACCCCAGTCTTACGAAAACAACGCGTTTCCTGCAATCGCTACTAATCCGCAATGGATACAAATTCTTTCCATTGCGGACCCTGTGATCATGAAAGCATGAGATCGTCAGAGGGCTGACCGGCACGACGACGGGCATCCATGGCATCGCGCAGGGCCTTAACCTTGATGCGCAGCTTGTCATTGGCAGGAAGATCCCCGCTCATCCAGGCTTCAAGCTGGCGACGGGCACGGAAGACGCGGCTCTTGGCTGTACCGACAGCGCAGTCGGTGGCCTCTGCCAGTGCTTCGTAGCTCATGCCCTGAATCACGACCATGATGAGGGCTTCGCGCTGATCGGCCGGAAGGCGGGACAGCGCCATCGACAGGTCCTTCAGGGCGAGGCTGTCTTCATGCGTCGCCGGGCTCGCGAAAGAAGATGCGGGCACATCGTCGATATCTGTCGTCTCACGACGCTTGCGCAGATCGGAGATAAAGCGGTTGCGCAGAATACGGTGCATCCAGGCCGAAAAATTCGTTCCCGGGATGAAGCTGTTCTGGGCTGCCAGAGCGTTGCACACGGCGTCCTGTACGAGGTCTTCGGCGGCGGCACGGTTTCGGGTCAGCGAAAGAGCCTGAACGCGCAGCTTCGGAAGAATGGCAATGACCTGATCGTGGAACGTCATGGAACTGACTCCTGATTTCGTTCTGTTTTCATGGGATCAATGAACGGTCAGACGAAAATGTTGCATCGGAGTGCAGAAAATTTTCAGAAAAAGAAAATACACCTCAAAAATCGGGAGAAGACAGGCAAAAATCAGGTGATGTTTTTTTCGTAATCTGTCTCGGAAGAGCCGGAATTTTCCGCTGCGAGCTCGGCAAGCTGGGATCTGGCGCGGGAAACACGGGCTCTCATTGTGCCAGCCGGAACGTCGCAGACACGGGCAGCATCTTCGTAGGACAGCTCCTGCGCACCCACCAGGATCAGCGCCTCCCGGAGCAGATCCGGCAGCTTCCATAACAGCTCTCCCAGATCCTGAACGGCATCGCGGGCGTTCTGGCGGGATGGTGCTGCGGTGGAGGGCTGCATGTCGAGTTCGATGTCGAGCATGATTTCCTGCTCGCGGCTGCGGCGGCGTGTCTGCTCGTAAAAAGCGTTTCTCTGGATTGTGAACAGCCACGCTTTCAGGACTGTTCCCTGCTGGAACTGCTCCTGCGATGCCAGTGCGCGCACAATCGTATCCTGCACAAGATCATCCGCCGCCGCAGTATCGCGCGTCAGAAAGCGCGCAAAACCGCGCAGATCCGGAAGGGTCTGGAGGAGCCCGCGGTGAAAGCTGCCTTTCTGGGCAGGCGGATCAGAATGCTGGCCCGCGGGCACTGGTGTGCTCAGAAGATGATCCTTCACGCGACATCGCATACGACCGGGGCGGCCACGAAGACTATACGGAGATTGGGCATCGTGTCATGACTATTCAACCTTCATAACGAGATGCACCCCATCCGGGATGCATCGGCAGATATTTTTCAGGAGGCCATGGAAACATGACTGATCCGGCACGTCAGGAACTCGTCAAGGCCCTTCCCTACGCCCGCCGCTTCGCCCGCGCCCTGGTCGGCGACCAGAAAACCGGCGATCAGCTTGTGGCCGTGGCTCTGAAAGAGCTGATGGAAAATCCCCGCAGGGATGATCTGTCCGCACGGCAGGCCCTCTATGGTTTGCTCGTGAGTGCTTTCACGGAACGGCATGGCGCAAATGCTGCGGTTGGCATGCCCCTGCGCCAGCGCGCTCTGATGCTGCTGACATCCCTTGAAGAGCAGTCTCTTGCCTCCAGCGCGCAGGCTCTGGGCATTACCGATGACGAGGCCGCCGCCGAGTTGAACAAGGCACGCGAAGGCCTTCAGGGGATTGCTCAGACGAGTGTTCTGATCATCGAGGACGAGCCGATCATTGCCATGGACATTCAGGATCTGGTGGAGCGCTGTGGCCATAAAATCGCAGGCGTCGCCCATACGGAAGCCGACGCCGTCGCGCTGGCGGCAAAAACGAAGCCCGGACTGATTCTGGCGGACATCAATCTTGGCGGCGGCGGGGATGGCATGCAGGCTGTGGGGCGCATCCTGCGGACCCATGAAGCTCCGGTCATATTCGTGACGGCCTATCCGGAGCGTCTGCTGACCGGTGAAACGCAGGAACCATCCTTTGTTATCACGAAGCCTTTCGAGCCGATGACGCTGGCTGTCGCGACCTATCAGGCCGTTACGGGTGGTGTCACACCCGTCTGAAGACATAATTCGATGCAGGGATGGCTTGCGGCGGGCGCCCCGCTGCGACACATAGAGAGCCATGTCGGCACCCATTCTCTCCCTGCAGAACATTACTTTCACTCTTGGTGGACGTCCGCTCCTGGATGGAGCGGAGCTTGGCGTTCTGCCGGGTGAACGGATCTGTCTGGTCGGGCGTAACGGCTCCGGCAAATCCACGCTGCTGAAGATCGCTTCGGGCGATATCGTGGCGGATTCCGGTAAGCGCTTTGTTCAGCCCGGAACCAAGGTCCATTATCTGGCGCAGGAGCCAGACCTTTCCAGCTACGCCACCACATTCGACTACGCGTCCGAAGGCCTTGACGAGACCGAGGACTATCGGGCGCGTTCCATGCTGGCGGAGCTTGGCATGACCGGTGAGGAAAGCTGTAACAATCTTTCTGGCGGTGAAGTCCGACGCTGTGCCCTCGCTCGTGCCCTCGCGGCCGAGCCTGATCTGCTTCTGCTTGATGAGCCGACCAACCATCTGGATCTGCCGTCCATTACATGGTTGGAGAAAGAACTTTCCGCCTGTCGCTGCGCGATGATCGTCATCAGTCATGACCGACGCCTGCTTGAGACCCTGTCTCGCAGCGTTGTCTGGCTGGAAGGCGGTGTGACGCGACGGCTGGATCAGGGGTTCGCGCGTTACGAAACCTGGCGCGACGAGGTGCTGGAGCAGCAGGAGCGTGATGCGCACAAGCTGGACCGCCAGATCGCACGCGAAGAAGACTGGATGATTTACGGCGTCACGGCGCGTCGCAAGCGTAATGTCCGGCGTGTCGGGGAACTGGCCGCACTCCGCGCGCAGCGCCGCGAGCTTGCTTCCAAGGGCAAGGGCACGCTGCGTATGGCGGCAACGGATGCTGAAAGCGCGGGTAAGATTACGGTCGCCGCTGAAGGTGTGAACTGGGCCTATGATGATCGTGCCATCGTCCGGGATCTCGATCTGAGGATCCTGCGGGGAGACCGGCTGGGTCTGGTGGGTGCCAATGGCGCGGGCAAAACGACACTTCTGCGCCTGCTGACCGGCAAAATGGAGCCGCAATCCGGGACCATCAAGATGGGGCCTTCCGTGGCCATGGTCACACTGGACCAGCAGCGTGAAAGCCTCGATCCGACCAAAACCCTTGCCCAGACCCTCGCGGGTGGTAGCGGGGATATGGTGCAGGTGGGTGACGAGAAGCGTCACGTTATCGGCTATATGAAGGACTTCCTGTTCCGCCCGGAACAGGCCCGGACCCCGGTTGGAAAACTCTCTGGCGGTGAGCGCGGGCGACTGGCGCTGGCCTGTGCCCTGGCCAAGCCATCCAGCCTCATGGTGCTGGATGAGCCGACCAACGACCTTGATCTGGAAACGCTCGATCTTCTTCAGGATATGCTGGCCGACTATGCGGGCACGGTCCTGCTGGTCAGCCATGACCGTGACTTCCTTGATCGGGTCGCAAGTTCGGTCCTGGTGTCAGACGGCGGCGGAGACTGGATTGAATATGCCGGGGGATATTCCGACATGCTCATCCAGCGCGGAGATGTGCCGGCCGGTCGTGAGAGCGCCTCTTCGGAATCAGGAAGCATTGCACCTAAATCAGCTTTAAAATCAGATAAAAAGACGAAAAAGCTCAGCTATAACGATAAGCGGGCGCTGGATCTTCTTCCCAAGAAAATGGCCGAGCTGGAAAAGAAGATCCAGAGCTACCGTGACGTTCTGGCGGACCCCGGCTTGTATGCCCGGGATGCTGCGAAATTCGAGAAGACGACCGAGCTTCTGGAGGGCGTCGAGCGGGATCTGGCTCAGTCGGAAGAAGAATGGCTTGAGCTGGAGATGAAGAAAGAGATTATTGAAAATCAGTAACTTAAACTGATATTCTTACGCCTGACCTGAGGTGGGAATCAGTCCGGAAAGCTCCATGATCTTCCGGGATCCCCGGATGCTGTCTGTCACCCGGATTGCAGCATCCAGTGCCCTGATCCCTGCCTGAGCATCTACCAGAACTGGCGCTCCATGGAGACATGAGGCTGCAAAAGCCTCATGCTCCACGGCCAGATTGTCGTGATCTTTCCAGCTTATGGCCTCGCGCCGGAAGCCCCCTGTGCCCGGGAGAGGCACGCCCCGTTCACGGCCAATGAAGCTTAGCTTGCGGTCCATGAAATCAGCGGAAAGATATCCGTCCTGCGAGAAAAGCCGCATACGGCGTTCGGTTTTCAGTGAAATCCGGCTGGCGGTAATGGCCGCCACGCAGCCATTCTCAAACCTTACGCGGGCATTGGCGATATCTTCATGCGCGCTTGAAACGGCCGCTCCCAGCGCATCGATTTCCGCAATCGGACTGTCCACGATCGCAAGAACGAGATCGAGGTCGTGGATCATGAGATCCAGAATGACCGATACGTCCGTTCCCCGGGGCTTGTAAGGCGCGATGCGGGTGGCTTCGATGTAAAGTGGCGCCCTGATCCTTTCGGTGATGGCCCGGTGTTCTGCCGAGTAACGCAGCAGATGGCCGACCTGAAGGACTTTGCCTGTCTGTTGCGCCAGATCGGCAAGGGCGTGCGCTTCGTCCAGAGTGGCAGCGATGGGTTTCTCGACCAGAACATGCCGCCCCGCCCTCAGGGCCTGGCTTGTCAGGACAAAGTGATACTCCGCTGGAGCGGCAATGATGACAGCCTCGACCTGCTCCAGAAGATTTTCATAGCTTGTGGCAATTGCGCAACGCGCTTCCCGCGCCACGATTGCTGCGCGGGCCGGATCGGGATCGAAGAGGGCAACAAGCTGCTCAGCCGGGTTCGCGGCGGATTTGAGGGCATGAAACCGTCCGAAATGACCGGCTCCGACGATGCCGACCCGAAGCTGCTGCGCTGTGTTCATGTCGACACGCTTATCAGGGAGCGCGTTTCCCGGAAAGGCAGTGTGGCTCCAAAGAGGCAAAAGGTTGCATCGGCATGGCGGAAACGGCATGGTCCCGGCCTGAAAATGATCTGAAAAACGATCTGTCCAAATCCGCCGAGGACGTCTCGACCTGATATGATGTATTACAGCCGGCTCAGACTGCTGGGCGTCGCGGGCATCTGCCTGATTGGCGTGCTCCTGTGTCTGCCCAATTTTCTGCGTTCTCCCGCACCGTCCCTGCCCTGGCGGCAGATCCATCTGGGGCTTGATCTGCGGGGTGGGTCCTACCTTCTCCTTCAGCTGGACCTGAAATCCCTTGAGCATGACCGCCTTCAGTCCCTTCAGGATCAGGCGCGCCAGACCCTGCTGGACCGTTCTCTGGGATATCGCGATTTTGCTCGTGACGATGCAAGCGCCAGCCTGAGCTTCATGCCGCGTTCGGACGCCGAACGTGATGCCGCGCTCAAGGCCATGCAGTCCCTGCCTCCGGTGGTGCCAAATGAATTTACGACGTCTGAGAAAGACGGACGCATTGTCCTGACGCTTCAGCATGACGCGATGCTGGCCCGTGCCCGTGAAGCCGTGGCGCAGTCGATCGAGATCGTCCGTCGCCGTATCGACGCAACGGGCGCGATTGATCCGAGCATTGCCCGCGAAGGCGATGACCGTATTGTCGTTGAACTTCCGGGCGTCAGCGATCCGGAGCGGATCAAGAGCCTTCTAGGCACGACCGCCCGCCTGACCTTCCGCCTGCTGGCGCCGAACCCGAGCGTTGCGAGCCCCGGCTCGACGATGCTTGAGGATGAGAGTGTTCATACGCAGGTCGCGGTTCAGGATCATGTTGATGTCGACGGCACGGATCTGACCAATGCCGGGGCGGTGATCGATCAGCAGAGCGGCGGCTGGGCTGTGACCTTCCAGCTTAACAGCGCGGGTGCGACGGCCTTTGGAAACGTCACGCGGGCCAATGTCGGCAAGCGTTTTGCGATCGTGCTCGATAACAAGGTCATCGAGGCTCCGAACATCATCAGCCCGATCACGGCGGGCAATGGCCAGATCACGGGTGGGTTCGATGCCCGCAGTGCGTCTGACCTTGCTCTCCTGCTGCGTGCCGGTGCTCTGCCTGCTCCGCTTTCCGTTATGGAACAGCGGACCATCGGCCCGAGCCTTGGCGCTGCCTCCATCCATGCCGGTGTCATCAGCCTGCTGACCGGACTGCTTCTGGTCATTGTGTTCATGGTGCTGTTCTACGGACGGTTCGGCCTGTATGCGGATGTTGCCCTGTTTGCGAACCTGATCCTGATGGTGGCGATCCTCTCGCTGTTCCAGGCAACACTGACGTTGCCGGGCATGGCGGGTATGCTGCTGACTCTGGGTATGGCTGTTGATGCCAACATCCTGATCAACGAGCGTATCCGCGAGGAAGTGAAGCGTGGCCGTGCGCCGCTTCAGGCGTTGCAGGCCGGTTTTGACCGTGCAACCAGCACGATCATCGACAGCAATGCCACCGCGTTCCTGGCGCATGTCATGCTGTTCGTGTTCGGAACGGGTCCTGTGCGCAACTTCGCGCTGACGATCACTATCGGTATTGTCACGACCCTCTTTACGACCCTCCTGCTGTCACGCCTTCTGGTCGTGCGGTGGTACGCCCTCGCCCGTCCCAAAGAACTTCCGGTCTGATCGTCATGCTGTCACGTCCCCTTTTCCGTTTTGTCCGTGACGATCGGCGCATCAACTTCATGCGCGGCCGTCATATGGGGCTGATCGTTTCGGCGGTCCTCTCCATTGCTTCCGTCATTCTGTTCTTCCAGCCCGGTCTGAAACTCGGGCTGGATTTCCGCGGTGGCATCATCGTTGAAGCCCAGACCCCCGGCCCTGCCGATTTCGGCAAGCTGCGCGCGGCTCTGGATCATGCCGGGATCCATCCAGACGCCGTGCAGGCGTTCGGGTCGCCGCGCGATGTGCGCATTTCGATCAACGCACCGGAAGGTGCGGATCGTGAGGCGCAGACCCAGAAGCTGGTCGATGGCGTCAAAAGTGCCATATCGGCGGCCGAGCCCGGCACGCAGGTCCTTCGTGCCGACGCCGTGGGTGCTTCGGTTTCGTCCGAGCTGTTCCGTGACGGCCTGCTGGCGCTTGGCTTCAGTCTTGCGATGATCCTGATCTATATCTGGGTCCGGTTCGAGCGCGAGTTCGCCATTAGTGCAGTGGTCACGCTCATTCTTGATCTGACGAAGACCATTGGCTTTCTGGCCATCACGCGCTTCGAGTTCGATCTGGTGATGGTCGCGGCCCTTCTCACGATCCTGGGCTACTCCACCAACGACAAGGTGGTCGTCTATGACCGGATCCGCGAGAACCTTCGCAAGTATCGCACGATGCCGCTGCGGGAACTGCTGGATCTGTCCATTAATGAGACCCTGAACCGGACGCTCGGCACGTCCATGACGGTCTTTCTGGCGGCTCTGCCACTGGCCCTTTTCGGCGGCAGCACGCTGACCGGATTTGCGACGGTCATGCTGTTCGGGATTGTCGTGGGAACGTCTTCGTCCATCTTTATTGCAGCGCCGCTTCTGCTCCTGATGGGCGAGAAGCGTTTGCGCAAGGAAACTGAGGCAGGCTGAGCAGGCCTGCCCCCAGACACAAAAAAACCGGCTTCCCTCAGGGAAGCCGGTTTTTTTGTGTCTGCTCTGAAGGATCTGGAGGAGCGGGTGGTGTTTTCCGGGGAAGGTCCGCCAGAAGGCTGGAAAGTGCCTGATCGGCCTGTCGGTTGGCTGACGCACTCTGAAGTCTCAGGGCACTCACCGTGGCCTGCTGCGCTGCCCTGTCCAGAGCAACCAGATGGGAAAGCCCTTCAGGGCCGATCTGTCCGGTCATGACGGCGCCTCGCGCCATGCCATGGGCAATCAGATAGGCATAAAGACGCGAGTTGGGCGAAGGTGGCAGCCCTGTC
Source organism: uncultured Gluconobacter sp. (assembly GCA_937880175.1). Classification (GTDB taxonomy): domain Bacteria; phylum Pseudomonadota; class Alphaproteobacteria; order Acetobacterales; family Acetobacteraceae; genus Gluconobacter. The sequence goes on along the minus strand of CALFLO010000075.1, from coordinate 90,793 downwards.
ATCGCAGGGTGTGCCACACATCCGGCCAGAAAGCCTCCCGCCACGAGCAGTGCAACGGCAGAACGCCAGACTGCGGGGCGGGATGCTTTCGTGTCTCTCATCAGGAGTTTTTCTGCGCCAGTAGGTCGCGGATTTCCGTGAGGAGAATTTCTTCCTTGGTCGGGGCTGGCGGGACGGCAGGTGCAGCCTCTTCCTTGCGGCTCAGCTTGCTGAGGATGCGCGTCAGCCAGAAGATGAAGAAGGCAACGATCAGGAACTGAATCACGGCATTGAGGAATACGCCGATATTCACCGTGACCGCACCAGCCTTCTGGGCATCGGCAAGCGTGTCCTTGACCGGGCCTTTGAGGGTGATGAACAGGTTCGAGAAATCGACGCCACCGGTGAGAAGACCGATGAACGGCGTCAGGATGTCCTTGACCGCGCTGCCGACGATCGCGCTGAAGGCCGCACCGATCACGACACCGACGGCGAGGTCGAGCACGTTGCCGCGCATGATGAATTTCTGGAAATCGCTGACCCAGCCCGGGGTGTGCAGGGTGTGTTTGGTCTCGCTCATATCAAACCTTTCTCGGTATCCGTGAGATCACGGTCGCAGGCCTGACAGTCGAGCCCGCATTCATTGCAAGGGATAAACGGACTCACATGATCCAGTAAAGGCTACTTTCATCCGGAAGCACTTTCCGTTATACGCGCCTGATGATTCGCTCCGGTCGGCATCGGAGCTTTCTTTATGGAGTAGAAATTCATGAAATCCGGCATCCATCCTGACTACCACGAGATCACCGTCATCATGACCGACGGGACTGAATACAAGACTCACTCGTGCTATGGCGCACCGGGCGCAACGCTGCGTCTTGACGTTGATCCGAAGTCCCACCCGGCCTGGACGGGCGTCCAGCGCATGATGGACACCGGTGGCCAGGTTGCAAAGTTCAACAAGCGCTTTGCCGGCATTGGTACGCGCACGAAGTAATTCGGCGCCCCTCCTTGCCGTCTCCTCTTGAAGACGGTCAGGTCGGAACCTATCTGGAAAACCAGTCGCGATGCCGTTCGGGTCGTGGCTGGTTTGACCACAGCATTTTGCCATATCGGGAAATGCGCCAGATGATTCCTGCCAGAAGGAGGTTTCAGTGACCTACGATTTTACACCGCTGTTCCGCAGCGCGATCGGTTTCGACCGACTGGCTGCCATGGCTGGCAACATTGCCAACGCCCAGGCCCTTCCAAGTTATCCCCCCTACAATATCGAAAAAACCGCCGAGACGGACTATGTCCTGACGATGGCTCTTGCGGGTTTCCGGCCTGAAGACGTCGATGTCGTTCAGGAAGACAATACGCTTGTCGTTCGTGGCAGCGTCCCCGAGAACAGTCGGGACCGCGACTGGCTGCATCGTGGCATTGCCACGCGGGCTTTCGAGCGCCGCTTTGTGTTGGCCGATCATACGGAAATTGACCGGGCTGATCTGATGAATGGATTGTTGTCCATTGCCGTCCGCCAGGTTGTTCCGGTTGCGGCCCGGCCACGGCGCATCCCGGTTTATACCGGAGCGAATGTGACTGAAGCCGTGCAGGCAGCCTGACTATCGGGACGGGAGGGCCCAAAATGCACTCCCGTCCCGTTTTGGTGCTTGACCATCGCAGCTTCGGTGCCGCATACCCGTTTCCATTATCGCAGAGCATCCAGCAGGTGCCGCGATCATATCCCGGGCGGGATTGGTTCCTCGCCGGATACGCCCGATCGGTGCCTGCGGAAGCCGGCTCCATCCGTGTCCCAGCAAGGAACGCACCGACATGACCCTGCCTTTGATGCCCAAGGCCACGGCCGTCTGGCTGATCGAGAAAACCGGTCTTACCTTCACCCAGATCGCAGAATTCTGTGGCATGCACCCGCTTGAGGTTCAGGCGATTGCGGATGGTGAAGTCGCGGCCGGTATCAACGGCTATGACCCGGTCAAGAACCATCAGCTCGCACAGGCTGAAATCACGCGCTGCGAAGCCGACACGAACGCCCGTCTCAAGATCATGCCGACGTCCAGCCCGGTGAAGCGCCGCGCCAAAGGTGCGCGTTACACCCCCGTCGCCAAGCGCAATGACCGTCCGGATGCCATCGCGTTCGTCCTGCGTCAGTTCCCGCAGCTTTCCGAAGCCCAGATCGTCAAGCTGCTCGGCACGACCAAGGACACCATTACCAAGGTCCGTGACCGCCAGCACTGGAACAGTGCAAACATCAAGCCGCGTGACCCCGTCATTCTTGGACTGTGCACCCAGACCGATCTGAATGCGGCCGTCACGGCAGCCAATGATCGTCTGGCCCGCGAAGGCCATGCGCTCCCGGTCGTGGAAGCCTATGTTCCCGACAGCGACAGTCATGCCTGATTGCGGCATCCGGACCTGCCTCTGACGGTGTGGTCCGGATGAATGCCTGACGGGTACTGGTCCGGGACCCGGCAGGCATGATACTGCATGAAAAGAGTGGAAAGAATCAGTCTCTCCACAACGCCTGAACGTTCTCCGGGACCGGATGCCATGATGACTGACGACAATGCCATGCTGAAACGTCTGCACGAACTGCGCAGCGAGCATCGCGACCTTGATACCGTCATCGAGCGTCTCGTCCATCATCCCCTCAACCAGCTCCAGCTCCAGCGCCTCAAAAAGCGCAAGCTCCAGCTTAAAGATGAGATTTCGTGGATCGAGACCCGTCTCATCCCGGATAATATTGCCTGAATGAGCCAGATCCTCTCCGCCGACGAAACCCTTCAGGATGACATGCCGATCCGTGTCGGTGTCATCATGGGAAGCCAGTCCGACTGGGATACCATGCGTCACGCCTGCGAGATCCTCGATGATCTGGGAATTGCCCATGAGAAGCGGATCGTCTCGGCTCACCGCACGCCGGACCGTCTGGTGGACTACGCCAAGACGGCCCGTCAGCGTGGTCTTCATGTCATTATCGCAGGCGCAGGTGGAGCGGCGCATCTTCCGGGGATGTGCTCTGCCTGGACGAGCATCCCCGTCCTCGGCGTTCCCGTGCAGAGCCGTGCCCTGAACGGGCAGGACAGCCTGCTCTCCATCGTTCAGATGCCGGGAGGGGTACCTGTAGGGACGCTGGCGATCGGCAAGGCCGGTGCAATCAATGCGGGTCTGCTCGCCGCGTCGATCCTGTCGGTTTCGGATGGCACGGTCATGGCGCGTCTGGATGCCTGGCGGGCGACGCAGACGGCGGCCGTCGCGGATGTACCGGTCGAATGACGGCACGGGACGTTTTTGCACCCGGCAGTACGATCGGGATCATCGGTGGCGGCCAGCTTGGCCGGATGTCGGCCGTAGCCGCGTCAAAGCTTGGCTACCATGTGCATATTCTCAGCACGGAAGCCTGGAGCCCGGCCACGGAAGTTGCCGCCTCTGTGACTGTCGGGGCCTATGATGATCCGGTGGCGCTTGAGGATTTTGCCTCGCGCTGTGATGTTGTGACGTTCGAGTTCGAGAATATCAGTGCAGAAGGTCTGGCCCTGCTGGAGAAGCACCGGCCGGTTCGACCTGCAGGAGACATCCTGCGGATCAGTCAGGACCGCATTGTGGAAAAGACGCGCCTGTCCGAAATCGGCATCAGTCTGGCCCCCTGGAGGGCCGTCAATGGCCCTGAGGATCTGGCAGGACTTGAGACGCTCGGTTTTCCGCTCATTCTCAAGACGACGCGCTTTGGTTACGACGGCAAAGGGCAGTTCCGTGTTGCGGATGCCGAAGCGCTCGGCGCCCTAACGGATCTGCCCTACCCGCTTGTTGCGGAGAAGATGGTCGATTTCGAGCGCGAGCTCAGCGTCATGGTTGTGCGAGGTCTGGACGGGACCGTGCAGTGTTTCGATACGGTCGAGAACCGCCACCGCGACGGTATTCTGGACGTGACGCTGGCCCCGGCCCGCGTGATGCCGGATCTTGCCCTACAGGCGCAGGAGATGGCGGCCAGTATTGCCGAGGCACTGGGGCTGGTCGGAATCATGGGCGTGGAGATGTTCCATGCGGCTGATGGCAGCCTCATGGTGAACGAGATCGCCCCTCGCCCGCATAATTCCGCGCACTGGACCATGGATGCGTGTCTGGTGGATCAGTTCGAGATGCATATACGGGCAGTTGCGGGCCTGTCGCTGCCACCGGCGCGGCGGCATTCCGATGCCGTCATGCACAATCTGATTGGCCCTGAGGACATGGCGCGCGTTCCAGCCATTCTCGCAACGAATGGCGCGTCGCTGCATCTGTACGGCAAGGCTGAGGCACGTCCGGGCCGGAAGATGGGGCATGTGAACACCATTTTCCCACGCGGGGCACTTCCGGGCGAACTGGCTCTTGAGGGGCTTCTACCGCCGCGCGGCTGAGACTTCAGAGCAGGTTGTTACGACGAAAGCTGGTGTGGCGGCCATTGCCGATGATGAAGTGATCCGCAATCGTGACGCCGACCACTTCGAGCGCAGCCTGAACCTGCATGGTCATCTGAAGATCGGCTTCTGAGGGCGTGGGATCGCCGCTGGGATGGTTGTGAACCAGAACCAGCGCGGTTGCGCCGATTTCTACCGCACGTCTCGCGACTTCCCGTGGATAGACGGGAGTGTGATTGACCGTACCCCTCGCCTGAGCCTCATCAGCGATCAGGCTGTTTTTCTCGTTGAGAAACAGGATACGGAACTGCTCGATATTTTCCCGCGCCAGCCGTGCCGTCAGGTAATCGAGAAGTTTCTGTTCGTTGTCCAGAACATCTTCGGGTGGCAGCCGCGCACGATTGTAGCGGAGCGCCGCTTCCTGAAGGACGCGGATCATCGGCAGCATATGTGTGCCCATATCCGTGATGCTTTCAAGCTCCCGGCCCGTAGCAGACAGGACGGCGGCCAGAGATCCGAAACGGGCGAAGAGGTTGCGCGCGAGTTCAGCGCTGCCCGTTTCACGTCCGGTGAACAGGACGGTTAGGAGATGCAGCAGGGTCGCGTCGGCAAGATGGCGGCCGCGCCCCGTCAGTAGGGCAAGCGGGGGCTCCATTTCGGGAAGAGCATCTGTCAGCGCCGTGATCTGTCGCAGATCGGCTGAAGACAGGCCCGTCATGCCATCCGAAAAACCGGTTGCTCCGGCGTCCCTGTCCTCCATCTTAGAGCAACCCTTCCTGACGCAGACTTGACGGGCGCCCGTCCCCGGTCACGAGCACGTCGTGAAGCGTGATGGACAGGGGACGCATTGCGAAGTCCAGTTGCCGGGCCGATTGCGACAGATCAGACGGACGTTCCGTGGGGCGGACATGAAAACCAATCAGGGCTGTGGCGTGCAATGCGAGCGCCCGGATGGCAATGGCACGGTTGCGCTGCGCGAAGGTCTCGGCTTCAGGGGCGGTTTCATCCGCCAACAGCCGGTTGCGGTTGTCGAGATAGAGCAGCCGGAACTGTCCCGGGACGCCGCCTTCCAGCGCCTGCTCGAGATAGGCCACGAGCTGCTCCCAGTTGCTCAGCGTAGGACGTTCCCGTTGCTCTGAAGATGCCAGACGTTCCGCGGCAACGCCCGGAAGACGAAGCACCCTGATGGCATCGTCTTTCAGCCCCGCAGCCCGGAGGGCCTGTGTCGGTGCGCGGAAGACACCGACCAGACTGCCGAAATGACCGATCAGCCCCTTGGCGAGAGGTTTCGTATCCTTGCGCGGCACACCTGCAAAAAGCAGCATTTCGAGAACTTCGTAATCGGCCAGCGTACTCGCACCATTGGTCAGCACGCGTGCGCGCATTCTGGCCCGGTGTCCCTGAGGGCCGGTGCCGCGTGTCAGATCGATCCGGGGATAGGTGTTGGCCATGACGGTATCTCACTCTATATCGGGAGGGTGCCGCAAGACCTACCTTCCCCTACCCCCGAGTATCTCTCCCGCCTCAATCCGGAGCAGAGACGTGCCATCGAGATCACCGAAGGCCCGCTCCTCATTCTGGCAGGCGCTGGGACGGGCAAGACGCGCGTCCTGACCACGCGGTTTGCGCATATTCTCCTCACCGGCCGCGCCTATCCAAGCCAGATCCTTGCCGTGACTTTCACGAACAAGGCCGCCCGCGAAATGCGCGAGCGTGTCAGCGCGATTCTTGGAGAACCGGCGGAAGGGCTGTGGCTGGGGACGTTCCATGCAATCTGCGCGCGGATGCTGCGCCGACATGCGGAATATGTCGGGCTGACCAGCAGCTTTAATATTCTCGACACGGATGACCAGATCCGGCTGCTCAAGCAGGTCATGGAACCGTGGAAGATCGACACCAAACGCTGGCCGCCGAACCAACTCATGGGCATCATCCAGCGCTGGAAGGACCGTGGCCTGACACCGGACCGGGTGACGCCCGCGGAAGATTCCGATTTTGCGAATGGTCATGCGCTGGCGATTTACCGGGCCTATCAGGCGCGCCTGATCGCACTGAACACCTGCGATTTCGGCGATCTGATGCTGCATATGACGGAGATCCTGCGCAACCAGCCTAACGTTCTGGCGCAGTATCACCGGAGTTTCCGATACATTCTCGTGGACGAGTATCAGGACACGAATACCGTTCAGTATCTCTGGCTGCGTCTGCTGGCCAAACGCGAGCATGGACCGTCCAATATCGCCTGCGTGGGGGATGACGATCAGTCCATCTATTCCTGGCGCGGAGCGGAAGTTGAGAACATCCTGCGCTTCGAGAAGGATTTTCCGGGGGCGGAAGTGGTGCGTCTGGAGCGGAATTACCGCTCGACGGCACAGATTCTCGCTGCTGCTGCCGGGTTGATCGCGCATAATGAAGGACGACTGGGCAAGACGCTGCGGCCGGGGCGTGAAGATGCGGACGGTGAAAAGGTCCAGATCATCGGCGTTCGCGATTCGGATGAGGAAGCGCGGATCGTAAGCGGTGCCATCGAGCGTTTGCGCGTCGACGGGCATCCGCTGTCGGAGATCGCCATTCTGATGCGGGCCGGATTTCAGACGCGGCCATTTGAAGAACGGCTGATGCTGATCGGGATCCCCTATCGCGTCGTGGGCAGCCTGCGGTTCTATGAGCGTTCCGAAATCCGGGACTGTCTGGCTTATCTGCGGGTGCTGTCGCAGCCTGCGGATGATCTGGCGTTCGAGCGGATCATCAACGTTCCCAAGCGTGGCGTGGGGGCCGTGGCCGTGCAGAAACTGCATGCGCAGGCACGCGCCCTTCCCGGCCCGCTGACAGCGGCCGTGAACTGGCAGCTTCAGGAAGGCCTGCTCAAGGGCAAGTCGAAGGAAGCGCTGGACGCGCTGATGGCAGCGTTCCATCGCGCCAAGGCGACGCTTGAGACCGAGGGCCATGTTGTTGCGGCCGAGCAGCTCCTTGAAGACAGCGGCTATCTTCAGATGTGGCGGGATGACCGCTCCGTCGAGGCGACGGGGCGTTTGGACAACATCCGCGAGCTTCTGCGTGCGATTGGCGAATTCGGAACGCTTCAGGGCTTTCTGGAGCATGTCGCGCTTGTCATGGATACCGAAAGCGAAACGTCGGATGACAAGGTCAGCCTCATGACGCTGCATGGCGCCAAGGGGCTGGAGTTCGACACGGTTTTCCTGCCGGGCTGGGAAGAAGGCGTGTTCCCGTCCCAGCGCTCGCTTGACGAGGGCGGAAACCGGGCGCTGGAGGAAGAGCGGCGGCTGGCCTATGTGGGGCTGACGCGCGCGCGCCGTCGGGCGATCGTGCTGCACGCGGCGAGCCGGCGGATCTATGCGAACTGGCAGTCCTCGATGCCAAGCCGCTTCATTGAAGAAATCCCGTCCGAGCATGTTCAACTGAACGGACAGGCGTTCGAAACGCGTCGGCAGGCCGCAGCGGCACCGTCCATGTTTGCATCCGGGCCACTGACCAGCACGCGCCCGTCTGGGTTTCGTGCCCCGCGTCCGAAAATTCATGACTTGAAGCCGGCGCCGACCGTCGCAATCGGCGCGACCGTCTTTCACCACAGGTTTGGCGAAGGCACCGTCATCGGTGCCGATGGGCCGCAGTTGCACATCAATTTTGAAAACGGTGGCGTCAAGCGCGTCATGGCAAATTTCGTGGAGATCAGATCGTGATGGCACCCCGCAGCATTGGCCGTCGCCATGCCAGTGCGCTCGAAACCCTGTCCATTACGGTGGAAGAGCCCTTCGTTCCCCTGTTCGAGCAGGCCCTGATGTGCGCCTGCGAGACGGTTGGGATCTTCGAAGCCGATGACGCGCAGAAATACTGGCGTGTGGAAGGCGTGAAGGACACGGGCTTCAAGGAAGACGAGCTGGAAAACGCTCTGGCGGTCGCGCGGATGCTGACAGGTTGTGATGCGGAGCTTGAACGCGTCCCGACGGAATCCGAGGGCTGGCTGGCCCGGACCTACGAATCCTTCCCGCAGCAGAACGTCGGCAAGCGCTTTGCCATTCGCGGCACCCATCTGCATGGCGCACCGGATCAGTCGCGCCTGACGATCACACTGGATGCGGGAATCGCGTTCGGGTCGGGTGAGCATGGCTCAACGCGTGGGTGTCTCCGGGCGCTGGAAATGGTCGCCTATCGTAAGCCGCGGCGTATTCTCGATATGGGATGCGGGTCCGGGATTCTGGCGATGGCGGCGGCGAAGCTGCTGCATCGTCCGGTTCTGGCCGTCGATATCGAGCCCTGGTCTGTGCGGACGGCCAAGCTCAATGCGCGGCTGAATGGTCAGGGCAATCTGCTGGATTGCCGTTTCGGCAATGGCTGGCAGACCGAGGCGGTGCGCGTCAAGGCGCCATATGATCTGGTATTCGCCAACATTCTCGCCCGCCCGCTGTGCCGGATGGCGCAGTCTCTGGCGCTGAATCTTGCGCCTAACGGGACAGCCATTCTCGCTGGGCTGCTCTACAGTCAGGCCCGAATGGTGCTGGCAGCGCATCAGCGTCAGGGCCTCGTGCTGGAGCGTATCCTGCGTGAAGGCGACTGGGCCACGCTGATTCTGCGCCGTCGCGGCTGATGGGCGCTACGGGATCATTGCCTTTGATCCGGAGTGCTGCTCCGGACGATCTTCCAGCGATCCTGCGGATCACCAATGATGCCATCGAAAATACCGATGCGCTCTGGATCACGACGCCTTTTACGCTGGATCAGCGGCGTCAGTGGCTCGAGGACCGGCTGGCACAGGGCTATCCCGTTCTTGTGGCCGTCGATATGGCGGGGGTGGTCGCAGGCTACGGCTCCTACGGTTCTTTCAGGAGCTATGAAGGCTATGCTCGTACGGTCGAGCACTCCGTTTATGTTTCCCCCGAGCACCAGCGCCAAGGCATTGGCCGTCGTCTGCTGCGTGCCCTGATCGACCACGCGAAAGATGCGGGCTTTCATGTGATGGTGGCCGGGATTACGGCTGACAACGCCGCCTCTGTTGCGATGCACCATGAGTTCGGTTTCCGGAACTGTGGCACCCTTCCCCAGGTTGGCCGAAAGCGTGACCGCTGGCTGGATCTGCTGTTCATGACATTCTGCCTCGACGATATGTCTTCTGTGGAAAAGGACTTTTCATGACCCTGTCCTCCCTCCCGCTCAATGAGCGCCCTGCCCTCGTCCGCGCCGCCTGCAAGGCGCTGGGCGTTGACGGCTTCATCATCCCGCGCGGGGACGAATATCTAGGCGAATATGTCGCCCCCTGTGCCGAGCGTCTGGCCTGGCTGACCGGCTTTACGGGAAGTGCCGGGCTGGCGGCGATCCTACCGGATGTGGCCGCAGTATTCTCCGACGGGCGCTACACGGTGCAGATGGAAGAACAGGTCCCGCATGATCTGTGGGAGCGTCGCCATGTCGCGCTGGAACCGCTGTCCGACTGGCTGGCTGAGCATGCCGAGGGGCTGAAGATCGGTTATGATCCGCGTCTGGTCAGCCAATCCATGCTGGCGTCATGGCAAGCTCAGGGTGTCGAGCTTGCTCCTCTGGCACGCAATCCCATCGATCAGGCCTGGATAGATCGTCCTGCTGCGCCGGCGGGTCCGGTTCTGCCGCAGAAGCTGGAACTTTCCGGCGAAAGCAGTGCGGACAAACGTCAGCGTCTGGGCAATGCTCTGCGCAGGGTCGGACAGGATGCGGCTGTCATTGCGGATTGTACGTCGCTGGCATGGCTGCTGAACATTCGTGGCAGCGATGTTCCCCTCACACCCGTCGCGCACGGCTATGCGATCCTGCATGCTGACGGGACTGCCGAGTGGTTTGTCTCATCGGATCGTCTTTCCGATGGGGTGACGGAGGTATGCGGCAGCGGTGTGACCGTCCGTGCTCCTGCGGAGCTGGCGAAATGCCTTGAAGCCCTCAAGGGAAAGACGGTCCGTGTGGACCCCGTCTCCACGGCTGTGTGGTTCGATACTACGCTTGCTGCCGCGGGAGCCAAAGTTGTGGACGGTACGGATCCCTGCACGCTTCCCAAGGCCATCAAGAACACTGTCGAACAGGATGGCGCACGGAAGGCGCATGCTCATGACGGCGTGGCAATGGCCCGGTTCCTGTATTCCCTGACGGTGTCCGGGATCGGCCAGCATGAAACAGATCTCGTCACCCGGCTGGACGGTCTGCGTGCGCGCTCCAGTGACTACCGGGAGCAGAGTTTTGACGCCATTTCCGCAGTGGGGCCAAACGGTGCGTTTCCCCATTACCGTGCACAGGTCGGGCATGATCGGGTTCTGGAATCCGGAAACGTCTACCTCATCGACAGCGGCGGCCAGTATCCGTTCGGCACGACCGACATCACCCGCACACTCTGGGTGGGTGATCAGGAGCCCCAGGCCAATGTCCGTGAGGCGTTCACGCGTGTTCTGAAGGGTAATATCGCCCTCTCCCGCATCCGCTTCCCGCCCGGCACGACTGGTCATCGGCTGGATGTGCTGGCCCGTGCGGCGTTGTGGCAGGTCGGGATGGATTACGATCATGGCACCGGTCATGGCATCGGGAGCTATCTCTCGGTCCATGAAGGGCCGCAGAACATCTCTCCTGCACCGCGTCCCGTGGCACTCGAAGCCGGCATGATCGTGTCCAACGAACCTGGCTATTATGAGCCGGGGCAGTACGGAATCCGGATCGAGAACCTGATGCTGGTGCGTCCGTCTTCATTCAAGGGGAGCAAGGGCACGTTTCTGGAGTTTGAGATCCTCAGCCACTCGCCGATCGACCACAGGCTGATTGATGTGGCACTTCTCAATGACGCCGAACTGAACTGGCTCAATGCCTATCATGCTGAAGTGCAGGCACGGGTTTCACCGCATGTCGAACCGGAGGTTGCGGGCTGGCTTGCAGAGGTCTGCAAACCCCTCGTCAGGTAACGCCCGTAGGCATAACCGTTTTTTTACTTTTCCCGATCATATACAGAAAAATGATCGGGAAAGTTCTTCTCCTTACTGCCGCCATGACGCTGTCGAGCATACCCGCTGCGCACGCTTATGATGTGTCGTCCGCGTGCCGAGTAGCCGTACAGGCTGCCGAGCAGCAGGCCGGGATTCCAACCCGCCTTCTGGATGCCATCAGTCGTGTGGAGAGCGGGCGCCGGGACCCGAACGGCACGGCAACCATCGCCTGGCCCTGGACCGTCAATGCGGCCGGAAAAGGGTATTTTTACGAAAGCAAGGATGAGGCCATCGCGGCAGTGCGTGATTTTCAGGCGCACGGGATCGTCTCGATCGATGTCGGCTGTATGCAGATCAACCTGCATCACCATCCGGACGCCTTCTTTTCGCTCGAAGACGCCTTCGATCCATTCAGCAACGCCCGTTACGGGGCGCATTTCCTGTCTGGGCTGCACAGCCAGCTTCAGGGCTGGCCAGCCGCAACGGCCGCCTATCATTCCCTCACCCCGGCTCTCGGCGCGGACTATGCCCGCCATGTGCTGGCCGTCTGGAACGGTCAGCCTGACAGTTACCGGCCGCCCGATTTTCTGCCGCAGGTCGTCATGACGGCTTCGGGTTTGCAGGCCATGCTTCCGAGTTCCAGACCTGTCCCTTATTTCGCATTGAACAGGCAATCCGGATTTTCCGAACGCCCTACGCCGCGGATGGAGACCATGCCGTCCGTTCACATGGTGTCCTACGCGCCCCCGCCACGCATCATTCACCACGCAGTCGGTCAGACTGGAAGCAACATGCCTGCACGCGGAGGGCGGGACCTCGCGTCCTATCGCGCCATGCCGGTTCGGCTGGCCTGGCGGCAGCGCTGATCAGTATCCGGACCAGCCGCTCCCTGCTCCGGCATACGCTCCGTGAGGCGATGAATGATGGCGGCTGACGGGCGCACCGTCGTCATAGGGTTTATGCACGCAGGCCGACAGCCCCAGAAAAAGCGTCACGATCAACACTCGAAATGTCATGTCGCAGCATACCTTAACAATTTGAAATTGTCCGTCCGAAAACCCGGACCAAACTGGTTCGTTTTGACTTCATGACTGGAGAAAGATCATGAAGTTTCTACTGTGCCTGCTGATTGGTGCCATGACAGCCCGGGTGTGGTTCCGCGTTCTGGCCAATACGTCTTCCCGCTCTGCCCTGATTGGAAGCCGGGACGCCTAAGACGGGAATTGTTTCACCGGATCAGCAAAATTCCGGCGCTTCAGGCCGTGATGCATCAAGCCAGCCCTGAAGCATATAGGCTGCGGCCATCTTGTCGACGACTTCGGCTCTACGTCCCCGCGTCATGTCGGCGTCCTGAATCAGAAAACGGTTGACGGCACTCGAAGACAGGCGCTCATCCCATACACCTGCGGGAATCCCGATTTTTTCCGACAAGGCCTGTGTCCAGTCAGATGCCGCGCGCGCGGCTGGGCCAAAAGATCCATCCAGAGACAGGGGCAGCCCGACTACGAGTGCGCCGACGTCCTGCGCCCGTACGATCTTGGCCAATTCCTGCGCGTTTTCGCCCAGTTTCCGGCGCTTGAGGCCGATGAAAGGTGACGCCAGCATGAGCGAAACATCCGTCAGGGCGACGCCAATGGTCTTCGATCCAGGGTCAAGACCGAGGATGCGTTGACCGGACTGAAGAAGATTACGGAGATCATGTGGATTGAACAGGGGCATAGCACGGCGTTATGATCCCCCTGAAGGCTGAAAAGCCACCATAAAATTTCCTCTTGTTCAGGAATATTCATGTCGCTCGACGCGAAAACGGTTACGCGCATTGCCAGACTGGCGAGGATCGGTCTCAAGCCCGAAGAGGTTGAAACCCTCGGCCACGATATGGGCTCCATCATCGACTGGGTGGAACAGCTGAATGAAGTGGACGTCACGAACGTCGCTCCCATGATCGGCACCGGCCTTGCAAAGCCCCGCCTGCGGGAAGATCGCGTCACGGACGGCAACTGCCGTGACAAGGTTCTCGCCAATGCTCCCGAACGGGAAGGTCCGTTCTTCACGGTCCCGAAGGTGGTCGAATAATGTCCGGTATCCATGACTTTACGCTGGCTTCGGCCCGGGACGCCCTTAAATCCCGCAAGATTTCCGCAGTTGAACTGACGAACGCCCATATCGACGCCATCGAGCGTCTGGACGGCCAGCTCAACAGCTTCATCACCCGCACACCCGATCAGGCCCGCGACGCCGCAAAAGCTGCGGACGAGGTTCTGGCCAAGGGTGAAGGCGGCAGCCTTTGCGGTATTCCGCTGGGCATCAAGGATCTGTTCTGCACGAATGGCGTCCGCACGACGGCTGCTAGCAAGATCCTGGGCAATTTCGTACCGCCTTATGAAAGCACGGTAACGGCCAACCTGCTCAAGGATGGCGCGGTTTTCCTTGGAAAACTGAACCTTGACGAATTTGCAATGGGTGCGGCTAACCTGAACTCGGCATTCGGTCCGGCCGTCAATCCCTGGAAGCGCAGCGATTCAGATACCAAGCTGGTGCCGGGCGGTTCTTCTGGTGGTTCGGCGGCGGCTGTAGCGGCCGGACTTGTTCTGGGCGCGACGGGCACGGACACGGGTGGCTCCATCCGTCAGCCGGCGGCCTTTACGGGTATTGCTGGCATCAAGCCGACTTATGGTCGCTGCTCGCGCTTTGGCACCATCGCTTTTGCAAGTTCGCTGGATCAGGCAGGCCCGATGGCCCGCAACCTTCAGGATTGCGCCATTCTGCTCGAATCGATGGCAGGATTTGACCCGCGTGATTCCACGAGCGTCGATACCCCTGTTCCGAACTACGAAGCCGCTCTCAAGCGTGGCGTCAAAGGTCTGCGCGTTGGTATTCCCAAGGAATATCACGTGGATGGCATGCCGGCTGAGATCGAGGCGCTCTGGCAGCAGGGCATGACTTGGCTGCGTGACGCCGGTGCAGAGATCGTCGAGGTCTCCCTGCCCCACACGAAGTATGGTCTTCCCACCTACTATATTGCAGCTCTGGCAGAAGCGTCTTCCAACCTCGCCCGCTATGACGGCGTGCGGTTTGGTGAGCGCGTCAGTGCACCGTCGCTGGATGGTCTCTATGAAGCCAGCCGCGCGGCCGGTTTCGGTGAAGAGGTCAAGCGTCGTATCCTGATCGGCACTCATGTGCTGTCTTCGGGCTATTACGACGCTTACTATCTTCGTGCCCAGAAGCTCAGGACGCTGATCCAGCAGGACTTCCTGAAAGCTTTTGAGAACGTCGATGTCCTTCTGACGCCGACGGCGCCTTCGGGTGCCTTTGCACAGGATGAGAAGCCGACAGACCCGGTGCAGATGTATCTCAACGACGTCTTCACGGTTCCGGCGAGCATGGCGGGCGTCCCTGCCCTGTCCGTTCCGGCTGGTCTGGACGCACGTGGCGTGCCGCTCGGATTGCAGCTTATCGGTAAGTTCTTCGACGAAGAGACGCTGATTGCAGCCGGTCATGCCATCGAACAGGCAGCGGCATTCCATCACAGACCCACCATTCATGCAGGAGTGTCGGCATGAGCTATCGTATCACCGGCAGCACCGGCGAATGGGAAATCGTTGTCGGTCTTGAGGTTCACGCCCAGGTCGTCAGTGAAGCCAAGCTCTTTTCTGGCGCTTCGGCGGAATATGGTGGCGAGCCGAACACGCATGTCAGTCTCGTCGATGCCGGTTTTCCGGGCATGCTTCCGGTCCTGAATCAGGAATGTGTCGCGCAGGCCGTCCGTACGGGACTGGGGCTTGAAGCCGAGATCAATCTGTTCAGCCGCTTTGATCGCAAGAACTACTTCTACGCTGATCTGCCCACCGGCTATCAGATCAGCCAGTTTGCCCATCCGATCATCGGTAAGGGCAAGGTTCTCGTTGATCTTGCCGATGGCAGCACCCGCGAAATCGGTGTTACCCGTCTGCATCTGGAACAGGATGCGGGCAAGTCGATCCATGATCAGGATCCGACGCGCTCCTTCATCGATCTGAACCGTGCCGGTGTGGCGCTGATGGAAATCGTCAGTGAGCCGGATATCCGTTCGCCTGAGGAAGCGGGAGCCTATCTGCGCAAGCTGCGCCAGATCCTGCGCTATATCGGCACCTGTGACGGCAATATGGAAGAAGGCTCCATGCGCGCCGACGTCAACGTGTCGGTTCGCAAGCCGGGCGAGACGGAATACCGGACCCGCTGTGAGATCAAGAACGTCAACTCGATCCGCTTCGTGATAATGTCGATCGAGGTTGAGGCACAGCGTCAGATCGAGGTCTGGGAAGCTGGCGGAACCGTCGATCAGGAAACGCGCCTGTTCGATCATGTGCGAAGCGAAACGCGGTCCCTGCGCAGCAAAGAAGATGCGCATGATTACCGGTATTTCCCGGATCCCGATCTGCTACCGCTGGTGATTGAACAGTCCTGGGTTGATGGACTCAAGGCAGCTCTTCCGGAGCTTCCGGAAGCCAAGCGCGCACGTCTGGAGCAGGAATACGGTGTCAGCCGCTATGAATCTTCCGTTCTGTGTGTCGAGCAGGCGATCGCTGATTTCTACGAAACAGTAGCGCGCGGTGCAGATGCCCGTCTTGCCGCAAACTGGATGCTGGGTGACTTCTTTGCTGCCCTGAACCGCACGGGTCGTTCCATTGAGGACAGCCCCGTCAGTGCGGAAGGTCTGCGGGAGCTTCTGGGCCTGATTTCCAATTCCACGATCAATGGTAAGATTGCCAAGGAAGTCTTGGAAGACATGGTCGAGACGGGCGAATCTGCCTCTGCCATCGTCGAGAAGAAGGGCCTGCGTCAGGTTACCGACACAGGAGCCATTGAGAGTGCCATACGTGAAATTCTTGTGGCCAACAGCGACAAGGTTGCGGAATATAAAAGCGGTAAGGACAAGCTTTTCGGCTTCTTCGTCGGTCAGACCATGAAGGCGATGAAGGGCAAGGGAAACCCTGCGCTCGTCAACGAAACCCTGAAAAAACTTCTTTCAGAGTAAGGCGAAAAAAATGTTCTTAGGGGGTTTGACCACGACGCGGTTACCCCCTAAGAACACTCCTGCATACGCCGTGTAAACTGCGTAAAGCGCGGAGGGGTGGCCGAGAGGCTGAAGGCGGCGGATTGCTAATCCGTTATACGATGTAAGTCGTATCGTGGGTTCGAATCCCATCCCCTCCGCCACATATAATCCCCAAAAATGAACTTTGAGTTTGCAAGCAGCCCTTTGCTTGCCTGCTAAGGCGTGCTGCTTCCTCAGGCTTTCTTCGCGCTCTGAGAACCTGTAGATACTTGAGTCTATGTCAGAAAATCTTATTCCAGTTTATCTGGCGGGTGATCTGGTTTTCCGTCCGGAAGCCCTCGCCCTTTTTGCGCAATTAAAATCGATCTGTGCCGAATATGGTCTGGACGGTGTGGCGCCTTTTGACGGTCAGGCCGAGGCGCGTCTTCTCCCGCCGGGGCGCGAGACAATTCTCGCTTTTGTCCGCGCGGATCGTGATCTGATGGATCGATGTGTTGCCGGGCTGTTTTGCATTGACCCGTTTCGCCGTTCTCCGGAAATGGACCCAGGAACTGCTGTCGAAATCGGTTACATGATGGGGCTGGGCAAACCGATGGAAGGCTACACCGTGGACGGTCGCCTTTATCCTGAAAAGGTTGAAGCGTACTGGCGCGATGTGTGGGGGCAGGATCTTCGCAAGCGGCAGGAAAGCGATGCGCCGTCCTCGGGCTGCATGGAAGATCCTGATGGCATGCTGGTTCATTCCGAAGGCCTGCTTCAGAATGGAATGGTAGAAGGCTTTATTGGCATGTCAGGCGGTCAGATTTCCATCGACCGGAATTTCTTTCAGGCCTTTCGCAAAGCTGCCGAGCGCCTTTCTGCACGATTGTATGCAAAGATTTAGGGGCTCCGGTCAGCTTCGTGCGTAAATCCCCTGCTCACAGCGGGGCGCCAGACCACAGACATTACATACGACGGTCATGGAAGGGTCGTCGTTGAATGGACAGGATGAGGGACGTTCCAGAGCATAGCCCAGTGCTGCGGGTTTCGTCTGGAATGCGGTTATGACCCGCGCCATCCAACTCTGCAGTGGTGGAGGCAGCTCGTCATGATGCTGAGACCATCGCATGACATCATCGGTTGTACGCCCAATCTGCTGTGCAAGCTGGTCGGGAGACCATTGGGTCACTTGCAGAAAATCAGTCAACGTTACACTTGGCACGTTACAGCCTTCCGAAAGCGTAAAAATAGAAATATCTTTGTAATTTATTTCTATTTTTTCGTCAATAAATCATAAAAATGATTTTCAACCAGAAAATACATAATGTTTTCGAACGATAAACAAATAATATTTACTTATATATAGTTATCTCAATGTAACGTTTTCTTTGGGTGGTTCTCTTGATTAGACTTAAAGAAATTCTTTGATCGCCCTCGAGGTCATGATTGATTATTTTTTATGGGAAGCAGCACAGGATGCTTTCTGTTTCAGGAAGCGCTGCAATCCGATTTGTCCGACTTTTTCGAGAACCGGTGTGGTGAGGCGTAGAAGCCAAGGCAGAATCAGGCAGGCATGTGCAAAAATACCATCTATTCTGGGCATGAAAATTTCACGCCCTGGCCCTTGGCTGGTCCGGACAATCATTCTTGCAACATGCTGGGCAGACAGGGGCTGATTGACGAAATTCAGAACGGACCCGCCATCCCGCGTTTCCTGCTCGAGCATTCGGGTATCAACAGCGGCCAGAAAAATCGAAGAAATCCGGAGTGTTCCGGGTCTGAATTCCAGAGCCAGTGAACGGGCAAACCCTCTGAGACCGAATTTCGTGGCACTGTAGACGGAGCTTCCCTGCAAGGGCATCACGCCAGCAATGGAATTAACGAACATGACATGCCCTTCAGGAGACAGGCCCGGAAGAAGTTGACTGGTCATGAGGATGGGTGACGTCAGGTTGATAGCCATCTGTTCTTCGAGGCTACTTTGAGTGACACCTGTGGTTGCTTCAGGCTGTATTTTACCCGCACAGTGGATCAGAAGTTCGATTGGCTGGTTTCGGGACAGAATTGCAGTACTGATGGACTGAAGGTCGGACAGTTTTGTCAGGTCACAGAAAACAGCTTCAAATTGACCGTTTCTGCTGGGGATCTGTTCTTTCGCCTTGTCTGGCTGGCGCGTGAGGAGAAGGACATCCCATCCCAGCTCCAGAAGGAGCTTTGCGATTTCGCACCCAATTCCACCCGTTCCACCCGTCATGACAGCAAATGACGGCGCTGTTATCCTTTTTCTGAAGGAAAAGGGATTCATGTAATGTGCGAACAGGTCAGAGTTGAGGGTGTCAGGAAAAACATGATCAACTTTCTGAAAAAGACAGTTGGATCTTCATAACGCGATAAGCGCATGTATCCTATGGTTTTCTGTTGCCATAATAAAGGAAGCAAAGGACGCGCTATTGCTTTTTTCATTACGGGATGAATATCAATTACAGTATAAGGATGGTGGGCGCGACAGGGATTGAACCTGTGACCCCTGCCGTGTGAAGGCAGTGCTCTACCGCTGAGCTACGCGCCCATCCGCTGGACGGGCTTCTAGCAAGGGGAAGTTTTTCTGACAAGGTCTTTTTCTTTGGGGAGCGCTTTGTCAGTTGAGGCTCCCCGTTTTTAGGCACTCAGAAGCCGAACATATGATCCAGTGAGAACGCCCCTCTCCCGTTTTCCAGCCCATGATAACCGAACAGACGGCATGTGAGATCCCGGATCAGGACGTAGCCGCCCTCTCCTGCCCGATCGAGATGTGAGGCCTCAAACAGTTTATGCGGGCGCACCATGAATGATCCGTTTGGCTCAATTCCGATGCTTGTCTCGGCAATCAGTGCCCCGTCTGCGCCATGAAGCAGAAGAACCGTCTCCGACGCGGAGGTTCCATCGACGGAAGCCGGGTGAATGAGGCAGCAGAAGCTCCGCAATGTCTTCTGATCGGTCTTCTGGCCTAGCTTGAGGAAAAGACGCGTTGTCAGGCCCGGCGGAGGCCCGGAATAAGATTGCGGTTCAGAGCGCCAGGTCATGAGTGTATTGAAAATATGCGCCCCGAAACTGGTTTCGGCGGCGTGATCGCTTGTGCGGTCTCGATAGCGCATCAGGGCGTGTAGCCAGCCATCGGCTTCGCCGCCATCACGGAAATCATACACCAGATCGGCATGGCCGGGGCGATCCGTCAGTTCATGCAGTGCAACGGCCATGTCATGGTTGCGGGGAAGATTTCCCAGAAAATGCGAGCCGGTTTTCTGGCCTGTCTCATCGAACAGATCCAGCCGGACGGGGAGTGTCTCAAGGGTTTCGGACATGGGGTTGGGCTGGAGAAAGGTCTCGAACTGCTTTGGATCCAGAATTGGAAACGGCAGCAGGAACCCCCGGCCGAGCGAGAGCGGAAACTGACGGATGGCGGGTTCGGGCCACAGATTGTCCCGTTCCACATTCAGATGCGCGATACGCGTCCGTCCGCGCTGCGTAATTTCATAGCGTGGACGAACGAGATGCCGTCCGGAACGCAACTCAAGCTGTGCCGGCCAGTGCAGTCCGGGAAAGAGCGCGCCGACATCGACGGGCACAGTCTCGAAAGGCCGTACCGCGCGGTCGAGCGCATGCGGCGTGTCGTCACCCATCCGGTTGAAGGTGATCCCTCCCGCCGGGATAGTGGTCGCATGACTGTTCTGGACCCAGACGGTCAGTGTTTCGTCGCGTTCAGGGGCCGGGAGTGTTGCGTAACGTACAGACGGCCAGGCATTGGCGTCATGCGTGACGGACAGGCTCGGATCGCCGTTTCGACCCCAACTGTCGAGCGCGTATTTTACAACGTCATGCCCGCGTGCCCCCAGGACATGGATGAAAAGCTGTCCCGTAAATTCCGGCAGATCAAAACGGCGGCGCACATCGGCGCTGTCGATCGTGATCCCTGCCCCGGCCTGCGTAACGGGCTGTTCCCACTGCGCCAGAACCATGCCCGTTCCGTCATAGAGCCGCATCCAGTAGCGCAGGTTTTCGGAGCCGTAGCTGGACCAGTAATTGGCTGTCACGATCCGGCAGGAAAACTGCTCTGTATCGCGGAAGAAGGCGAAGTTGGTCGCAAAGTTCAGCTTGTCCAGATAGGGACGCCCCGCAACCAGCATGTCATCCGGCAGGCGCGCGGGGGCCAGGGTATAAAGCTCCCGACCGTTCTGGAGCCCTTTCAGGCGGCTCCGCATCTTGGCGTCTTCGAAAGACAAGGCAAGAATGGCATCCGCTTCCGTCGATGGAAGATCCACGAGCGCACGGAGTGTTCCGCCAAAGCCGTCCGGCTTACCCACCTGCTCCGTATCATGCACATAGACACAGGCTGGTTTCAGACCCGGATAGAGAGCCGCCAGCGTACGGGCGGCGTCATCGGGATCGTAGACGGCCAGTGTACGCCCGGCGAACTCTGCCTCCATCCGGACGAGCGCTTCAGCCGCCAGTGGATGCGCCAGCGCCTTGTAAAGAACATTGCCACCCTGCGGACCAAAGGTGCGGATATCGAGCATACAGTGGCCCTTTCAGAGCTTCAGACGTCGGCGCATTTCTCTCGCCACGAGGGGGGTATCGTCAAGCGGGGTCACATCCCACGGGGTCTGATCCGGGTCGAACCACTTCACGCGCCCGGCATCCTCGAGGGTTTTCACAAAACGTGAAATCCGGCTTGAGCGGCCCGGCAGCGGGAAAACCAGAACGGGCGCAGACGTCGCCACGGCTTCGGAAATCATCGAGACACTGTCGGTCGTGACAGCAATCATGTCCGCACAGGCCAGCATGCCCATATAGGGGTTGTCATCCCCGCTTCCCGTCAAAACGGCAATTCCGTGAGGCTCCAGCCTCTCCCGGAAAACAGCCACGGCGGCCGGATCGGTCCGGCGTGAGGGCGTCAGTACGGCCTGCATCGTGTTGTGCATCGTAAAAGCGATGATCCCTTCTGCCATGCGTTCCGCTTCAGCCGCTCCCAGTGAGAACCGTCCATTGGCCCCCCCGATCAGAATGGAGAGCAGCGGACGGCCATCGTGCTTCAGGCGGCCCTCCCAGCGGGCACGCGCCATATCGAGCTTCTGCGGTGTTACGGGGTGAAGTGCATTGCGTGAGATCAAAACATTCGGTCCGCTGATGCCATCATGCGTGTTGGCAATCACGAGATCGAATTTGCGGACCGGCATGCGCGGGTTCTGGATCTGCACGACGGGGATCCCCTCACGTCGCGCCACAGCCCGGCCAATGACACCCCCTGTCCCGCCGATACAGATGATGAGGCGGGTGTCTTCGGGAATCCTGATGGGATCGACCTTCCGTAGTGGAGAGGGCCAGTACCGCGCAGGAAAACGTGACCAGAACGGCTTGATGCGGACAGGCCGGAAATCCCACTCAAGTCCGGCCTTTTCAGCCAGTCCGGCCCCCTGTGCGCGCATGCCCGCAAAGTCCTCCGCGATGATGATGGCCTTCATGAGGAACTCCGCAAAAAAGAAGGTGTTTCCCGAACTGCGAGAAATTTGGCAAGAAGCGCAGATGACAACGTCCCAGACGCCCCCTGCCTCCCCGAATGCAACATCCTCCACCCCTGCTCCCGGATTTGAAGAGCTTGGCCTGATTGCGCCCCTGCTGGCAACGCTTGCCCAGGCCGGACACAAACGCCCGAGCCTGATCCAGGCGCAGGCCATTCCTCCGCTGCTGGAGGGAAAGGATGTTCTGGTTGGTTCACAGACAGGCAGTGGAAAGACGGCCGCCTTTGTGCTGCCCATGCTTCAGAGGCTTGAGGAAGCTGGCCCGGCGCCCGGTCCTCGCGCGCTCATCCTTGAGCCGACCCGCGAACTTGCGGCCCAGACCGCCGCAGTCTGCCGTCAGCTCGGGCGAAGGCTCTCCCTGAAAACGCGCGTCGTCTGTGGCGGCACGTCCCGCGAGCAGCAGGTCCAGTCCGTCAGTGACGGCGTGGATATTGTCGTTGCGACCCATGGGCGGCTTCTGGATCTGGTCATGCAGGCCGATCTTGTTCTGGAACACCTGACCTATCTTGTTCTGGACGAAGCCGATCGTCTGCTGGACGAGGATTTCTCAGCCAGCATGACCGCGCTGACGCCTTATTTCCCGGATCATCCGCCCCAGACCGTTTTCTGCTCGGCCACGCTGCCCGAACCGGTGATGGATCTGGCCAAGCGCGTGACGCGTAATCCCGTTCGCGTGGAAATTGCAGCAGAGTCCTTCACGCCCAAGAACATCCGCCAGCGGGCGATTTTTGTGGAAAAGGACGACAAGCCCGAGACCGTTGTGCGCCTTCTGAAGCATTTTGAAGGCCGGAGCATTGTCTTCGCGCGTACGAAGAACACGGTGGACGCCCTCGCCAAGATCCTGCGGCGGCATGACCTGCGCGTTGAAACCCTGCATGGCGACCGTACACAGGGGGCACGCAACAAGGCGCTCGACCTGTTCCGTCAGGGGCGGGTTCCGGTTCTGGTCACAACCGACATCGCCTCGCGCGGTCTCGATATCCCGGACGTGGATCTGGTCATCAACATGGACATGCCCGAAACGCCGGAAGCCTATGTCCATCGTATCGGCCGCACAGCACGCGCCGGGCGCAAGGGGGTAGCGTTCTCCCTGATCAATATCGACGAGCGGACATTCCTCCGCGATGTCGAGAAACATATCGGCTACCGCGTCCGGATTGCGACGGAAGATTCGCTGGACCGCTAGGAGTGACCGGCGCTGGCGAGGATGTTCTTCGCCAGTTTTTCCCACTCCTGCCCGTTATCAACGCAGGCACGGATGGGCGGGGGCGATGCAAGGATCCTCTCCAGCGCTTTCGCAACCGACGCCGGGTCAGGCTCGCACAGAACAGCCTGCTCAATGCCCGAAAACTGCTCGACCAGCCCCCCGACCCGTGTTGCGACGACATAGCGCCCGCTGGCAATCGCCATGGCTCCCACACCGCTCTGGGAGGCCTCTCGATAAGGCAGAACCACGACATCAGCCCACTCAATGAGGCTGGGCAGTTCGTCTTCCGCGACCCAGCGGTTCTCAACTTTCACATGTGGCAGGGCTGCAAGCCTGCCCAGTTCCGGGCTGTGAGGCCCGTGACCCACGACCCGGCATTCAAAAGCCTGCCCGATCCGCGGCAGAGCCTCGGCCAGCACATCCAGCCCCTTATAGGGCAGCAGGCGTCCAAACATCAGGATGTGTGGCACGCCCTGATGCGCGAAAGGGGGTACGCCAGCCTCGCCAATGAAGGGCGGATGAGCCAGTGACACCACGGGAAAGCGCGCGGCTTCTGCTCTGGACGTCAGACCATCGGCGACATGGCGGCTGAACGTGACGATCTGATCGGCCTTGCGGATCAGTCTGCGCTGTAATGCTGCCTGAAAAGGGTAGCCATCTCCCGGATGGGGCTGCGCATCATGGACAATGACCACGATCCTTGCGCCTGTCCGACGCAGCACATGGACCATCAGCAGATCCAGCGGACCCGGCATCGCGCAGATTGCCACATCCGGCTGGAACTCCCCGACAATCCGTCTGATCTTCCCGCGGAGCCAGAGCGCCGTAAGCAGTCTGCCTGCCAGGCTAACGATGGAATTGTAGGTTGCGATCTTCATGACCGCCTCAGGGGCGTTCTGGCTGTGCAGGATTTCTGCCCGATCGGACAGACACAGCAGGACATCCGTCCCTGCGAGCCGTTTCAGCCCATGCGCCAGATCCACCGCCACCCGTGGCCCGGCTCCGCGCCGTCTCCATTGCCAGACAAGAATGCGTTCAGCACGCTTTGTCATGGCCGCACCCCGACTGCCAGCGCCGCGTCCCTCAGCGTTGCACCGTTCAGGCTGGTGGCGATCCGGTGTCTGGCGGCCGCACCAAGACGGGATCGCAAATCCGGATCCGCCGCCGCGGTCCTGAGAGCCTGCACGGCCGAAATCATATCGGGAAGCGCCCAGTTCGTCTCTGGCATGTCCCAGACGCCCCGCGGATCGTGCGCCGGAACCAGTGTGTAAGCGACTGGCAGTCCGCATGTCCTGTCCAGGAACTCGGTCGTTGCTGACCAGTCCGTGGCAATCACGCACCGCCCCAGCGCCATGGCTTCGGCGACCACAAGTCCGAATCCTTCGCTGCGATGCAGGGACAGCACGATATCCGCGCAGCGCGTTAGGGCGAGTCGGTCTGCGCCGCTGAGCTGTCCGGTTTCGATCCGGATATTGGGTGCCCCGTCGATGGCGGCCCGGATCGTCGCCAGATCGTCAGGATAATGTTCGGTATGTCCGATCTTCAGAACCAGCAGCCGGTCTGACCTCGCCCCGAAGGCGGAGCGAAATGCTTCGATTGCCTCGATCGGACTCTTGCGGATCATACTCGACGACAGGCTGAACGAAACAAGAACAACAACGCAGTTTTCAGGTAATCCGAAAGATGCGCGATCCCGGTCCGAGGGCTGCTGCTCAAGCAGCCCGACCGGATGTTCGACGACCCGCACGGGCCGCCCCAGCGACCGCAGGGCTCTGGCCGTAAATTGTGACGGTACCCAGATTTCATGTACATGCCGCCTCGCATGACACCAGGTCTGAGGCACGACCGGAAGCTCCCAGGCCCAGTATCCGATGACTCTCCGGCCGCTCCGCAATCTCCGTGGCATGAACAGCAGGGCATAGGGCAGCATGGGGGCATTCACATGCATCACCAGCGGCGCTCCCGGACCTGTCCTGTCCCCTTCCAGAACGCGCCGGTCAATGTCCCATGTCGTGCAGGGGATATTCATCTCCCGCAGCGCGCGCACCATCAGTCGCGCGCCTTCGCCCAGTCCCGAACTGCGGCTGAACTCTCCCGCTACGATCATGCCATGGGCCGGAACGATCCTGTGGGGCCGGATCGCGGGTGCGGCGATGGCGGTGGCCCAGGCAAAAAACCGTCTCCGGGCACCGGCAGGAAGCCGCTGCCACACTTTGTGAAAAATGGAGAGAGACTGGGTCATTGTCCGTTCATGTGCCGTCTAAACCTTGGTCGTGGACATGAATACGGGTCGTAATCCGCGAAAAACCGGGCGAATCACGGGAAAAGGGAGCACCAGATCAATCGCCGTTAAATGTGTTTCCCATCAGGTCAGGATAAAGAAAAAGGCAACATTCCCTCTCTGGTTACCCGTCGTTAACCTGCTTACACTACAACCCATGACCGATCCATGTCCTATGCTCCCCGGTGCAGGTATGGCTCCGCCGGACAGTCGGACGGGGAGCGTTCAGGTCTGTCCGGCCCCGATGAGGAGCAGGATGTCATGAGTTGCAAGGCGGGACAGCGGCATCATCCTCTCCGGATCCGTCAGCCCCGCCTGTCGGAAACCCTGCCGGGCCTCGGACGGCCGCCGCTCGTCTTTACAGTGAGCCTGCCGCCTCCTGACCTCTCGCAGTGGCGTACTCCTGCTTCGGATGTGCCGGGTGTTCTGGTTTTCGATTCGGGACGCTCCGGCCCGGAAATCGTCATCACGGCCATGGTGCATGGGAACGAATATGCCGGGGGCTGGGCCCTTGAAAATCTTCGCCAGCAGGGGCCGCCCCTGTCCTCGGGGCGCCTGACGCTGATCCTCGCCAATCTGGACGCTTTCGACCGCTTCGATGCGGCAAACCCGGTCATGGCCCGCCATGTCGATGAAGATCTGAACCGTCTGTGGCACAATACGCGCCTGAACGGCCGCGATCATTCCAGCGAACTCGAACGCGCCCGCCAGCTTCAGCCTTATATCGCGCGCGCCGATCTGCTGCTGGACCTGCATTCCACGCTCTGGCCGTCCGAGCCGCTCTTTATCGCAGCCCCTCGCCAGCGGTCTGCGGAATTTGCCTGTGCTCTGGCCTCGGGCAAGACCCTGCCCCACACGGTCCTGACGGATCTGGGGCATCACGGCGGTTCACGGCTGATCGAGCACGCGCATTTCATGTCATCGGGCGGTACGGGGCGGAGCTGTCTTCTGGAAGCCGGTTCTCACTGGGCGCCCGAGACCGTCACGGTCATGGAGAGCGCGATTGCGCGCCTTCTGGCGCAGGCGGAGAGCATCCATCTTCGCGGACAGGCGACACAGCAGGCCTGCGAGCCGGAAATGGCCGTCGTGACGGACAATATCATCGCGCGGAATGCGGATTTCAGTTTTGTGAGGCCATGGGAGGGCGGGATCACGATTCCCAAGGCGGGAACGCTTCTCGCCCATGACGGGCATGATCTGATCTACACCCCCTATGACGAGTGTCTGCTGATCATGCCCAATCTGCGTCCCCGTCGGGGACAGCTTACGGTCCGTCTGGCCAGGCGAACCGCAGCGCCGCTCAGGTCTTAGGCCGAAGCGCGGTCATAGATCGGGAAGCGGCGGCACAGGGCCTTGACTTCCTCATGCACACGCGCCGTTACAGCATCGGCATTGTCTTCTTCAAGTGCGGCCGTCAGCACTTCGTCGATCATGCGACCGACTTCGCGGAACTCGGCTTCACCGAAACCACGCGCCGTTGCAGCCGGGCTGCCCAGACGGATACCAGACGTCACGAACGGCTTTTCCGGATCGAACGGAATGGCGTTCTTGTTCGCGGTAATGCCGGCACGCTCGAGGATGGCTTCGGCCAGCTTGCCCGTCACCTTCTTCGGACGCAGGTCAACGAGGATCAGATGGCTGTCCGTCCCACCCGTGACGATGTCGAAGCCACGGTTCTGAAGCTCGTCCGCCAGAGCGCGGGCATTGGCGAGGACGCGCTTCTGATAGGCCTTGAACTCATCCGTCAGTGCTTCACCGAAAGCGACGGCCTTGCCCGCGATGACATGCATGAGCGGACCGCCCTGCAGGCCCGGGAACACGGCGGAGTTCACTTTCTTCGCCAGATCGGGGTTGTTCGTCAGGATGATGCCGCCACGCGGGCCACGCAGCGTCTTGTGCGTCGTGGACGTCGTGATGTCGGCCACCGGAACCGGGTTCGGATACAGACCTGCGGCGACCAGACCGGCAAAATGCGCCATGTCCACCATCAGATACGCACCGACTTCATCGGCAATCTTGCGGAACCGGGCAAAGTCGATGACGCGCGGATAGGCCGAGCTTCCAGCTACGATGATCTTCGGCTTGTGCTCACGGGCCAGCGCTTCCATCTGGTCGTAGTCAATCAGACCGTCTTCGGCGCGCACACCGTACTGCACGGAGTTAAACCACTTGCCCGAATAGTTCGGAGCCGCGCCATGCGTCAGATGTCCACCAGCAGCGAGGCTCAGGCCCAGAATCGTGTCGCCCGGAGTGGCGAGTGCCATGAAGGCGGCCTGGTTGGCGTTGGCGCCGGAATGCGGCTGCACATTTGCGAACTCTGCGCCGAACATCTTCTTCAGACGCTCGATGGCAAGGTTCTCGACGCGGTCCACATCCACGCAGCCGCCGTAATAGCGCTTGCCCGGAAGGCCTTCCGCATATTTGTTCGTCAGCACCGAACCCTGTGCTTCCATGACGGCGAAAGAAGCCATGTTCTCCGAAGCGATGAGCTCGATGCCATCCTGCTGGCGCGTCAGCTCCTCGTTCAGGATTGTGGCAACTTCAGCATCAACCTCCTTGAGGGGGGCATGAAAGAAACGATTCAGCGTGGACTGGCTGGCGTGTTCCGACATCGTGGTCCATTCTCCAGGGTGAGTTCGGCATGTGACTAGCCCAGATTGCCTGCCTCGGCAAAAACAATCCGCTTAACAAACGAGGATCCTTCATGACCACTCCGCTCTGGCGGACCAAACCCGTATCTTCCGCAGCTGACAGCCAGACTGGCCTCAAGCGTGTCCTCGGCCCGTGGCAGCTTGTTGCCCTCGGTGTCGGCGTGACGATCGGTGCTGGCCTTTTTTCCCTCACGGGCGTTGCCGCCGGCCAGAATGCCGGCCCCGCCGTGACGCTTTCTTTCATCATTGCGGCCGTAGCCTGCGGCTTTGCAGGGCTGTGTTACGGTGAACTCGCCAGCATGATCCCCTCTGGCGGATCGGCGTATTCCTATGCCTATGCCTCAATGGGTGAACTGATTGCCTGGATCATCGGCTGGGATCTCGTGCTGGAATATACGGTGGGGGCCGCCGCCGTCGCCTCAAGCTGGTCGGGCTATCTCGCATCCCTGCTCGGCGGCTGGGGCCTTCATATCGACCCGCGCCTGCTTGCCACACCAATGACTTCCGTCACGATGCCGGACGGGAGCATGGCGTCGGCCTGGTTCAATCTCCCGGCTGTCTGTGCGCTCTGGGGCGTCACGGCGCTGCTCATGCGGGGCGTGAGTGAATCGACGACCATCAATACGATCGTCGTCTGCATCAAACTCGCCGTGATCGTCGCCGTGATCGCGGCGTGCGCGCCGCATATCAGCTTCGCGCACTACCACCCGTTCATCCCGCAGAACACCGGCACATTCGCGCAGTTCGGCATGTCCGGCGTCATGCGCGCGGCAGGAATGGCGTTTTTCGCCTATCTGGGCTTCGACATCGTCTCCACGACGGCACAGGACAGCCGGAACCCTGCGCGCGATATCCCCATCGGCATTCTGGGAAGCCTGCTCGTCTGTTCCGTGGTCTATGCCGTGTTTTCGATGGTTCTGACGGGCGTGGTTGATTATCGCGCCATGGCCAATGATCCGAGCCCCGTCGCCACGGCCATTGACGTCGCCGGGATGCCCTGGCTGGCGAGCCTCGTGAAACTTGGCATCACGGCAGGGTACGTCTCGGTGCTGTTCGGTCTGCTGATGGGCCAGGCGCGCGTCTTCCTCATCATGTCCCATGACGGGCTGCTGCCACCGGTGTTCTCGAAACTCAATGCCCGGACCCGCACACCCTGGACGTCCCATCTGATGTTTGCGGCGCTGACCAGCCTGCTTGCCGCCCTGCTCCCGATCGGACAGCTCGGCAACATGACGTCCATTGGAACATTGCTGGCCTTCATTATTGTCTGCATCGGCGTTCCGGTCCTGCGGCACAGACAACCCGATGCCCCACGTCAGTTCCGGGTGCCGGGTGGTCTGCTTGTTCCGGTGCTCGGTGTCCTGTCCTGTGGTGCCGTCATGGTATCGCTCGACAGTCTGACTTGGATCAGACTTGTTGTCTGGCTTGTCATTGGACTTGCCGTCTATTTTGCGTATGGCATCCGCAACAGTCGACTTTGCAGACGCGACAGTTAGGAGCATGATCGGGGGTATGAGCAATGCAGCATACCCCCTCTCCCGTCCGCGGCGTAATCGCCACGATGCTTTCACCCGCCGTCTGGTGCAGGAACATCGCCTGCATGTCGACAATCTGATCTGGCCGATCTTCGTCTGCGAAGGCGAAAACCAGCGCCAGAAAGTCGACTCCATGCCGGGCGCCGAACGTGTCAGCGTGGACAATGTCGTGGAACATGTCCGGCAGGCCGTTGACCTCGGCGTTCCGGCTATCGCCATCTTCCCCGTTACCCCCATGAGCGTCCGTGATGCCACCGGCACCGAGGCCCTGAACCCGGACAACCTGATGTGTCGTGCTTCACGCACCATCAAGGATGCTTTCCCCGATCTGGGCATCATCGGCGATGTGGCGCTCGATCCGTATACCGATCATGGGCATGACGGTGTGATCGAGAACGGTCGCATTCTCAACGATGCCTCCGTCGAGATCCTGCGTCAGCAGGCCCTTAATCAGGCCCGCGCAGGCAACGACATCATCGCCCCGTCCGACATGATGGACGGCCGCGTTAAAGCCATCCGCGAAACGCTTGATGGCAACGGCTACGACACCACCCGCATCATGGCCTACACGGCGAAGTATGCCTCCGCGTTCTACGGTCCGTTCCGTGACGCGCTGGGTTCCGGCAGTCTGCTGCACGGGGACAAGAAGACCTACCAGATGGACCCGGCCAATTCTGACGAGGCCATGCGGGAAGTCGAGCAGGACCTGCGCGAAGGTGCGGATATGATCATGGTCAAGCCGGGCATGCCGTATCTCGACATCATCCGTCGCGTGCGTGAACGCTTTGAGGTTCCGACCTTCGCCTATCAGGTGTCGGGCGAATACGCGATGCTGATGGGGGCCATTCAGAACGGCTGGCTCGACCGTGACCGCACGATCATGGAAAGCCTGATCGCTTTCAAGCGTGCCGGCTGTAACGGCATCCTCACCTATTTCGCACTGGACGCTGCCCGTCTGCTTCGGGACGAGCGCTGAAAAGCCCGCACACACGCGGCGTTCAGTCCTATTACACGGGTCTGAACGCCGAAAATATTGCAGCCCGCCTCCTTGAGGAGCGCGGGCTGACAATTCTCGCGCAGAGATTACGAACGCCTTACGGCGAACTCGATCTTCTTGCGGCAGATTCGGAATGGCTGATTGCTGTTGAGGTCAAGCAAAGACGCAGTCTGCGGGAAAGTGCGTCATGCCTGACAGTCAGACAGTCTCAAAGGCTGATGGAAGCCTTCAACTATATCCTGCTGACAAAACCGGAGTGGAACAGGCCAAGCACCCGGTTTGATCTGATCGTCGTGGACCCTTCAGGTCAGGCGCGGCGCATTCAGGATGCGCTGCGCCAGTTCTGAAAGGTCAGGTGCGACGGACGCGGGCGTGATGATGTGCGGAGGCGACGGTCACGCGGGCATGGGACACTGCATGCGGACGGTAGGCAACGTTGCGGACCATAGCGTGTGAACTGTGCCAGGCCACGGCCGTGTTATGCGATGTCGTGCGGCGTGCAAGCGCATGATGGAAAACGGCGCGGTGATAGACCGGCGTTGCGGTCAGTGCGTCGAAGGTCAGCTTGCTGGCTTCGTAATCGGTGATGGCCGGACGGGCATAGGCCTTGCCTGCCCCCATGCAGATACCGACACCCATAATGCCCAGAGCAATTCTGCCGACCCAGTTCCGCGCCATTGACGTTCGTCCCATCCCGTTCTGATGGAACCAGCCTATGCGCTGAACTCGGGGTTCGACAACCCCTGATGGGAAAGTTTCCAAAAAAATCAAGGTCCTGCCACTTTTCGCCGCTTCATGGCTGAATTGTGGCAGGAGCAATGCTTAAAAAGTGCTGAATTCAGCACTTTTTGCCGTAGGCGTACCCGAATCAGGCAGCAGCGGATCAGGCGTTGGCGGTCGTGATGCCTTTTTCAGTCAGCAGAGTCTCAAGCTCGCCACTCTGATACATGTCGGTCACGATATCGCATCCACCCACGAACTCGCCCTTGACGTAAAGCTGCGGCACTGTCGGCCACTGCGAGAAGTCCTTGATGCCCTGACGCAGTTCAGCGCTTTCAAGGATGTTGCAGGTCGCAAACGGGACGCCGAGATGCGTCAGGATCTGGACCACGCGCGCGGAGAAGCCGCACTGCGGGAAGAGCTTGTCACCCTTCATGAACAGCATGACCGGATTGGTATCGATCAGGTTCTGGATATGCTGGAACACGGTTTCGGACATTGGATTTTCCTTTTTTCGGCAGGACGGGCGAAAGGCCCGATCCTGCTGTCAGTGCTCGTCTGGAAAAAGAGACCTCAGCCCCGGCTCTTAAGGGGTGAGCGTCTTGAGGGCCATCGCATGCAGTTCAGTGCCCATGCGGGTTCCGAACGCATCATAAACCAGTTTGTGCTGGCGTACACGCGAAAGGCCACGGAAGGCCTCACTCGTGACCTGGCAGGCATAGTGATCCCCGTCCCCGGCGAGATCTTCGATCTCGATCCGGGCATCGGGAATGGCGGCAAGGATCGTGCGTTCGATTTCAGATGCTGCCATTGGCATGAAAATCAGGCTCCCTCACCCATGAACCGCGGGAAGAACGCGGCATTGATCTCATTGAGACGCTCCGCGCTAACGCTGACTGTTCCCGGAAGGACCAGATCAGTGCCGCCGGAACGTCCCAGACGGATTGCCGGAACGTTGGCCTTCTGTGCCGCTGCTACAAGGGCTGCACCGTCGGAAGTTGCAATGACGTAGCAGCCCTGGTCTTCACCGAACCAGAACGCATGCGCCGCAACATCCGTCGGAGCAGATTCCAGCGTGCAGCCAACGCCGCTCGCCATGACCATTTCCGCCACCGTCACCAGCAGGCCGCCATCGGCAATGTCATGACAGGCCGCAACTGCGCCCGCAGCAATCTGGCTGCGCACGAAGTCACCATTACGACGCTCGACCGCAAGATCGACCATCGGCGGTGCGCCATCTTCACGCTGGCAGATCTCGCGCAGCCACAGGGACTGCCCGAGTTCGCCGCGAATAGTGCCAACCAGCACCAGATCGTGAGCATCCGGCATCGAAAGCCCGATGGACTTCGATGCATCCGCGAGCACGCCAAGCGCACCGATCGCCGGCGTCGGCAGGATCGCCTGAGCCTTGCCGGACGGGGAGCGCGTCTCGTTATACAGCGAGACGTTGCCGCTCACGACCGGGAAATCGAGCGCACGGCAGGCGTCGCCCATGCCTTTGATGGCATCGGCGAACTGCGCCATGATTTCCGGACGTTCCGGATTGCCGAAGTTCAGGTTGTCCGTCACGGCCAGCGGCGTTGCACCGGTTGCCGTCAGGTTTCGCCATGCTTCGGCCACAGCCTGCGCACCACCCGTCTTCGGATCAGCCTGACAGTAGCGCGGTGTGCAGTCCGTCGTCAGGGCAAGACCCAGACGCGTCCCCTCGACGCGCACGACAGCAGCGTCAGCGGCGCCTGGACGACGCGCGGTGTTTCCGCCCACTGATCCGTCATACTGGTTCCAGACCCAGGCGCGGGACGCCAGATCCGGACAGCCGATCAGCGTCAGAAGCGCCTTCTCGACCCCTTCCGGATCTGCTGGCGTTTCGATCCGCGCCGGTGCCGTCAAGGGGACGGTCGGGCGATTGTAGATCGGGGCTTCATCCGCCAGCGGTGCCAGTGGAATATCGGCTTCGACCTCACCATTATGGCGGATCGTAATACGGCCCGTATCGGTCAGCTCACCGATGATAGCGAAATCCAGTTCCCACTTCGCGAAGATTGCACGGGCAACTTCGGTCCGCTCGGGTTTGAGGACCATGAGCATGCGCTCCTGGCTCTCGGACAGCATCATCTCGTAAGCCGACATGTTCGGCTCGCGCTGCGGAACAGCATCGAGGTTGAGCTCGATCCCCACACCGCCCTTGCCTGCCATTTCAACGGCGGAAGACGTCAGACCGGCTGCACCCATGTCCTGAATGGCCACGATCGCATCCGTTGCCATGAGCTCAAGGCAGGCTTCGATCAGCAGCTTTTCAATGAACGGATCGCCAACCTGAACCGTAGGACGCTTGGAGGCGGCTTCCTCGTCGAACTCTGCCGAGGACATGGTTGCGCCATGAATGCCGTCACGCCCCGTCTTGGAGCCGACATACACGACCGGATTGCCCACGCCAGCCGCAGCGGACAGGAAGATCTTGTCCTGCTTGGCCACACCCACCGTCATGGCATTGACGAGCGGATTGCCGTCATACGCCTTGTGGAAGTTGACCTCGCCGCCCACGGTCGGAACGCCAACGCAGTTGCCGTATCCGCCAACGCCGCGCACGACGCCATCGACGATGCGACGCGTTCCCGCATGTTTCGGATCACCGAAACGCAGGGCGTTGAGGTTCGCAACCGGACGTGCGCCCATTGTGAACACGTCACGCAGGATGCCGCCAACGCCCGTCGCTGCGCCCTGATAGGGCTCGATGAAGGACGGGTGGTTGTGGCTCTCCATCTTGAAGACGGCTGCCAGACCTTCGCCGATATCCACGACGCCTGCGTTTTCACCCGGACCATGGATAACCCACGGTGCCTTCGTCGGCAGCGTCTTGAGATGAATGCGGGACGATTTATAGGAGCAGTGCTCGGACCACATGACGGAGAAAATCCCGAGCTCCGTGAAGCTCGGCGTCCGTCCCATGATCGTGACAAGCTTGTTGTATTCCTCGCCGGTCAGTCCGAAAGACTGGGCAAGCTGGGCGTCAATCGTCACACTCATCCGACAAGAGCCTCCACAAGGCCTTTGAAAAGCGGCACGCCGTCGGTTGCGCCGATTTCGGGGTCAGTCAGGTTCTCCGGGTGCGGCATCAGGCCACAGACACGGCCGTTCTCGCTCAGGATCCCGGCGATGGAGCGCGTGCTCCCGTTGGGGTTGGTCGTGCGGTCATCTTCCGAAACCACACCATCCGCGCCGCAATAACGGAACGCCACGCGGCCTTCGCCTTCAAGGCGCTTCAGCGTCTCGGGCGAAGCCGTGTAGTTGCCGTCACCATGGGCGAGCGGCGCGCGGAACACATCGCCGCGCGCCCAGCCCCGCGTATAGGGCGAAGACGCGTTCTCGACCTTCAGGTGACAGTCCTGCGACAGGAAGCGCAGACCCGCATTGCGCAGCAGCGCACCCGGCAGCAGATGGGATTCCGTCAGGATCTGGAAGCCGTTGCAGACGCCCAGAACGTGACCGCCCTTGCCCGCGAACGCCTTGACGTCACGCATGATCGGTGAATGCGCGGCCATGGCGCCACTACGCAGATAGTCCCCGAAACTGAACCCACCCGGAAGCACCACGAGGTCCAGATCACCCAGCGAGGTCTCCCCGTGCCAGATCAGACGCGGCGCCTGCCCCGTGACCAGCTTCAGGGCATGGACCATGTCGCGCTCCCGGTTCGTGCCGGGAAATACGACGATACCTGCCTTCATTTCTGGCCCTCCGCCGGAGCGGAAGCCGCATGACACGGATAGGTGTCATGCAGGGCGCGATAGACGGCCTTGCCTGCCGGTTCCGTCAGCGCGTCGTTATGTGCATGCAGCCAGGCAACAACCAGACCGCGGACCTGCGGTGCCGTCTGCTGGGCTGGCACGCAGAATGCCACCGGAGCGGATTCATCATGCGCAAAGCTGTCGTATTTCTTGGCCCAGGCCTCGCCGTCCATCAGGCCGGACAGATAGGCGTCGCACATGCCGATGGACGACTTGCTGGAGCACATCTGGCCCAGAGCCTTGCCCGAAACCTTGGACACGCGCTGCGCGTGGGCCGGGCCTGCAACTAGAGCCGGCGCGGCTACGAGGCCGGCCAGCAGGAGTATCGTGGAAAGACGGGTCATCCTGCCACCTCAACGCTGAAATCTTCGATGACTTCATTGGCCAGAAGCGCGCGCGCCATGGCCTCGCCCTGTGCCAGAGCGTCCGCAGCATTGTCGGCCGGAACATCGAGTTCAACGACGCGGTTGATGCGGACTTCGCCCATGCCCTTGAAACCGAGGGTTTCAAGAGCATGGCCCACGGCCTTGCCCTGCGGATCGAGAACGCCGTCTTTCAGGGAAACAAAAACACGGATTTTCACTGAACTGCCTCCGGACCCTTGAGGTCACCATTCCCGGACTCGGGCAGGATCCCGAGACGCTTTGCCACTTCCTGATACGCTTCCTCAACGCGACCCATGTCACGGCGGAAGCGATCCTTGTCCATTTTCTCGTTCGTCTTGGAATCCCACAGACGGCAGTTATCCGGCGAAATTTCGTCCGCCAGAAGAATGCGCATCTCCTCGCCTTCCCAGATCCGCCCGAACTCCAGCTTGAAATCGACGAGCGTGATGCCAACGGCCGTGAACATTCCCATCAGGAAGTCGTTCGTCCGCAGCGCAAGCTGGTTGATGTCGTCCATGTCCTGGGGTGCGGCCCAGTTGAACGCCGCGATATGCTCTTCCGACACCATCGGGTCATTGAGCGCATCGTTCTTGTAATAATATTCGATGATCGTGCGCGGCAGGCGCGTCCCCTCGGGGATGCCAAGCCGCTTGGACAGGGAGCCCGCCGCCACGTTGCGCACCACGACTTCAAGCGGAATGATCTCCACTTCGCGGATGAGCTGCTCGCGCATATTCAGCCGGCGGATGAAGTGGGTCGGGATGTTGATGTCGTGAAGCTTGAGCATCAGGTATTCGCTGATGCGGTTGTTCAGGACACCCTTGCCGGTGATGATGCCGCTTTTCGCGCCGTTTCCGGCGGTGGCATCATCTTTGAAGTACTGAACGAGTGTGCCGGGTTCTGGGCCTTCAAAAAGAACCTTGGCTTTGCCCTCATAGAGCTGGCGGCGGCGAGCCATGAGCAATCCTTAGCGTTGCGCCGTCCTGACAGAAGATGCGGACGGCTGGAGCAGCGACGAATTGTGGTTCCATAGCATTGCGGAACCGGAACTGCGAGTGTGCGGAACGCGGGAAATACACGTCCCACACGCCTCTCAGTCAAAGATACGGGCGAAGATGCGATCCACGGCGCGAAGATGTTGTGCCGGATCGAACGCCTGATCGAGAATTTCCTTGCTGACACGACCGGCCACTTCCGGATCGGCCTCAAGATTTTCGCGGAAGGTCCTGAAGCCCGGCTTGTTCAGCTTCGTCCATGTTTCCATGGCATTGCGCTGCACGATGCGATAGGCGTCCTCGCGCGAAATCCCCGCACGCGCCAGTGTCAGCAGCACCTCACCGGAATGGACGACGCCACCGAGGCTCTCCATGTTCGCAATCATCTGTTCGGGATAGACGACGAGCTTTTCCATCATTCCGGCCAGACGCATCAGCGCGAAATCCAGACCGATCGTCGCATCGGGGCAGATGTTCCGCTCGACGGCAGAGTGGCTGATGTCCCGCTCATGCCACAGTGCGACGTTTTCCAGAGCCGGAATGACATGCGAGCGGATCAGGCGCGCCAGACCCGTCAGGTTCTCCGACAGGACAGGGTTGCGCTTGTGCGGCATTGCCGAGCTGCCCTTCTGCCCTTTGTGGAAGAACTCTTCCGCTTCCCGGACTTCCGAACGCTGCAGATGACGGACCTCAACGGCCAGACGCTCGATGCCGCTGGCAATCACGCCGAGCGTGCAGAAGAATGCGGCATGGCGGTCACGCGGGATAACCTGCGTGGACACGCTCTCGACAGCCAGACCCAGCTTGTCAGCGACGTATTCCTCGATTTCCGGATCGATATGGGCATACGTGCCGACAGCGCCGGAAATGGCGCAGACCGCGATTTCCTTGCGGGCCTGAATGAGGCGTTCGCGGTTCCGGGCGAATTCGGCGTAGTGCCCCGCGATCTTCAGGCCAAAGCTGGTCGGCTCGGCATGGATCGCGTGGCTGCGGCCGATCGTGACCGTGTTGCGATGCTCATAGGCGCGGGCCTTCAGAGCAGCAAGAACGCGGTCCAGATCTTCCAGCAGCAGATCGGCGGCCTGCGTCATCTGAACGGACAGGCAGGTATCCAGCACATCCGAAGACGTCATGCCCAGATGGACGAAACGGCTGTCTGGACCAACCTTTTCTGCAAGCCAGGTCAGGAACGCGATGACGTCATGGCGCGTTTCGGCTTCGATCTCGTCGATGCGGGCCAGATCCGCATCGGAGAACGCAGCCATGGCAACGTCACCCTTCTCGCGGATGGTCTTTGCTGATTCGGCAGGAATGTCACCCCGTTTCGCCATGGCTTCGCAGGCAAGGGCTTCGATCTCGAACCAGATGCGAAAACGGTTGGCGGGAGACCAGATGGCAGTCATCTGCGGACGGCTGTAACGGGGTACCATGGGAACTCCGGATGCGGGGTGGGGCTTTACGGAGGCTCCTTAGACCAAATACGAAGATATTGCACGGACCCCTTTTCGGAAGAATGACACCTTGGCCCCTGACTCTCTGCTTCACGCCCTCGTCGCCCTCGGCCAGATCACCCTGATCGACATCACCCTCGCCGGTGACAATGCCGTCGTGATCGGAATGGCCGTTCGCAACCTCGAAGGGCGGCAGCGCCGCCTGGCCATCCTGTTCGGAACGGGGTTCGCCGCCATCCTGCGTGTGGGACTGGCTCTACTGGCGACAACGCTTCTTGCGGTGGTTGGCCTGACGCTGGCGGGCGGTTTCCTTCTTCTCTGGGTGTGCTGGAAGATGTACCGTGAGCTTCGCGTTGGCGAGCATCATGAAGACGTCGAAGCCGCGCCGCCGCGTCTGGGTCCTGCGGTCCTGCGGATCGTGGTGGCCGATCTGTCCATGAGCCTCGACAACGTGTTGGCGGTGGCGGGGGCTGCTGTCGGGCATCCCTGGATTCTTGTCGCGGGGCTTGTGCTCTCGGTCCTGCTGATGGGACTTGCGGCCTCGGTCGTCGCCAATCTTCTGGCCCGCTACCGCTGGATCGCATGGATCGGTTTGCTGGTGGTTCTGGGTGTCGCAATCGAACTCGTCATCCGGGGTGGCGGAGAGGTCTGGACGCATGTTCTTCCGAAATAGCAGAACAGTTTTCACGGGGCTGATAGCGCTTTTCGCTGCGTCATCAGCCCTCGCCGCGCCACCGTCTCCGCCCGTGCGGGAGCGGCTGGCGGAATGGCTGACCCTCGTCGGACCGGGGGGAGCCGCCTTTCCGGCACAACGCTACGCCGATTTTCTCGCACAAACGCCGCAGTGGCCGCAGAGACCCCGGATCCTTTGGCGCTACCAGAACGCCCTGTCCCAGACAACCGATCCGCAGATCCTGAACACGCTCTGCCCGCGTTATCCCCTCACCCTTCCAGCGGCCTTTGAGGCCTGTGCCAGCCATTTGCAGGATGCTGCCTCAACGGCGCGCCGTCTCTGGCTGTCTGGCAATGCTCTGAGCGTTGCCGAAGAACAGATGCTCTTTGAGCGTTTTGCCCTCTCCTTCGCTCCGGCCAATCAGTGGACCCGTTATGAGGCTCTGGAACTGCGCGGCCAGTTCTCCGCCGCCTCCCGCCAGATCGAGCGTCTTGCTCCAGAGCAGCAGCCTCTGGCCCATGCGAGACTGGCCGAACGTCTGGCCTCGCCTGACGCCGATTCCCTGTTCGCATCCCTCCCCGCCGATCTGCAATCCGATCCGACCCTGATCCGCTATCGCCTCAGAGCCCTTCGCCGGGGAGACAGGCTGGAAGAGGCGCTCTCGCTATGGAGTGCGCAGGGTGCCGCGCTTCAAAAGGCCAGCCCTTCGTCTGACTGGTCGTCCGAACGCATTAGTCTTGCCCGTGCCTTGCTGCTGGCAGGTCGTCCGAAAGAGGCGGCCGACCTTGCCGACGACACGACCCTCGCTCCTGACACCATCGATCGTCAGGAAGCCGCGTTGCTCAGCGGGATCATTGCCCTGAGGGAGCTTCAGGCCCCTGCCCGCGCGGAAAAGTTCTTCAGACCACTTCAGGATGCCACATCGCTCCAGATGCAGGCCCGCGGCTATTACTGGACGGGCCGTGCCCTTCAGGCTGCCGACAAACAGCGGGACGCCGAGACTGCCTTTCGCAAGGCCGCTTCTTACCCCACGACTTTTCCGGGGCAGCTCGCACTCGCGGCCCTCACCCGGAACGAAGAGATTCTGGTCTCGGGAAAATCGTCGGAGGCTTTTGACGATGCCCTGCTTCAGGCGCTCCAGTCCCTTCCTGCCCCAAGTGCCGGGACCCTGAGCCGTCCGGACCTGCTCGAAGCCGCAACGGACCTCGTGCAGGCAGGTGACCCCGATCATGCGCGGGATTTCGTCATGATGCTGGGCGTGGTCAACCCCTCGCCGGAAGGGCAGAAAGCCGTCGCGGACGCTGCCTCGCGCCTCGGTCTGGCCGCGCCCGAAGTTTTCGCGTCCTATGCTTTGGCCCGCAAAGGTATCGCCCTTTACCCGCAGGGCTTCCCCGATCCATACCCCTCCGCTTCGACTGTCCCCGATGGCCTGCTGCCTGCCATCATCCGGCAGGAGAGCGGCTTTGATCCCGATGCCATCAGCGGTGCCCATGCCGTCGGCCTGTTGCAGCTTCTTCCTGCCGCAGCGAAAGACGTGGTCCGCAAGGCACACCTGGGACCGGTCAACGTCTCGCCCGCAGCCCTGACCGATCCCCAGACGAATCTCAGGATCGGAAATGCCTATGTCTCGCAGCTTCTGGAACGCTTCGGGAATGTGATTCCCTATGCTCTGGCGGCCTATAATGCCGGCCCGCACCGGGTCGATCTGTGGCTGAAGGCAGACCCGCCATCAGAGCCGCTTTCGGAAGATGGCGTGCTGGACTGGATCGAGCGCCTGCCCTATCGGGAAACGCGCCTTTATATCGAAAACATTGAGGCCAGTATGATGATCTATCGCGTCCGGAACACCCATGCCGGATAACGAAATCCGCGCGCTCGCGGGGCAGGTGCTCGAACACCTCAGCAGGGTTGGTCTGAGGCTGGTTACGGTGGAAAGCTGCACGGGCGGCCTGATCTGTGCCGCGCTGAGCGATATCCCTGGATCTTCAGATGTGCTGGAAGGCGGATTTGTCACCTATTCCAATGCCCTGAAAATGAGTGCTGTCAGTGTGCCAGAAGCCATTCTGGCTCAGCACGGGGCTGTCAGCACCCAGACGGCCGAAGCCATGGCCCGTGGCGGCCTTCTGAACGCCAGAGATGCAGATCTTGCCATTTCCGTGACGGGTATTGCCGGACCGGGCGGTGGGAGCGTTCTCAAGCCGGTCGGAACCGTCTGCTTCGGACTTGCCTTCCGAAGCGGGGCTTGCCGGAGCATGCGATGCAACTTCACGGGTGATCGCGGGAGCATCCGCACCCAGTCTGTCACACATGCTCTTCAGATGATCCTACACGGCTGACGCAAAAAAAGGCGGCTCCCGAACGAACGGGTGCCGCCTTGGACTGAAAATCTGAGCGGACAGTAAGGTCCGCCCGGAAACTCAATTACCCTGCGTCGGGGCCGGAAGCGTGGAGGCTGCCGGGGGAGCCTGAAGGCTCGGTGCCGTCGGAATGGCTGTCGGTGCTGCCGGCGGGATTGCGGCCGTCGGTGCGTTCGGAGCAACCGGCGTCTGGGCCTGCTGGAGCGAACGGGCGTTCAGGTCATCCGTTGCGGACGCGCTGTCTGCCTTCTGCGTCTGTGCGGCCTTGTCGTGGTGCTTGCCATGATGATGGTGATGCTCGGCCATTGCAGGAGAAGCGGCAGCAACCAGAGCAGTCAGGGCAAATGCGCCAAGGGAAATCTTTTTCATGATGTAATCCTTTTCATATCCCCATGACGGGGCTTGAGACCTGAAACGGCCCACGCCCCGAATGGTTCTGGAAACACTACGAAATTTTATGTCCGTTGGGAAAGGCTTGGTGCTGCAGGAGAGGCTTTCGCTGCCTGCACGCCGTAAATATCCCGCGCCCGCTTGATGAAGGCGGAGACCATCAGGCGCACACCCT
Source organism: uncultured Gluconobacter sp. (assembly GCA_937880175.1). Taxonomy (GTDB): domain Bacteria; phylum Pseudomonadota; class Alphaproteobacteria; order Acetobacterales; family Acetobacteraceae; genus Gluconobacter. Next base: position 49,292 of record CALFLO010000075.1, on the reverse strand, counting down.
CATTGAACACCACGCCCATCGCATTCTGCAAAAGTCGTGAGCGGAATTCGAAATCCACGAAGAAATCGACCAGACAGCCACGCGGATCCGGCGTGAACGTCCAGACATTGTTCAGATACCGGAAAGGCCCCTTCTCGTAGCGTACCCGGATGCGCGAAGGCCGCTCCAGCGTCACGCGGCTGGTGAAGGTCTCGCGGAACGGGCCAAACCCGATCGTCAGATCCGCCACAAGCTCCTGTTCCGTCTGGGTCCGGATGCTTGCCTTCACACACCAGGGAAGGAACTGCGGATATTTCTCCACATCCGCCACGAGATCGAAAAGCTGGTCCGGCGTGTAGGCGATCAACCGTTGCTCGGCATGTGTCGGCATCAGAGACTTTCTTTCAGACGGCTGTTCCGCGCAGCCTGAAGCTTCGCGAAGTCACTGTCCGCATGGTAGGAGGACCGGGTCAGAGGACTGGCACTGACCTGAAGAAATCCTTTTGAACGGGCTGCCGCAGCATAGCCATCAAACTCGTCGGGGGTAACAAACTTTTCAACCGCCGCATGTTTCGCCGATGGCTGGAGATACTGCCCGAGCGTCAGGAAATCGACGTCCGCGATCCGGAAATCATCCATCACCTGGGATACTTCCATCCGCTCCTCGCCAAGCCCAAGCATGAGGCCGGACTTGGTAAAAATGGAAGGATCGAGTTTCTTTACTCCATCCAGAAGACGGACCGACTGGTAGTAACGCGCACCTGGTCGGATGGTGGGGTAAAGCCGGGGCACAGTCTCGATATTGTGATTGAAAACATCCGGCCGGGCCGCCACCACGACCTCCAGTGCACCATCCTTGCGCAGGAAATCGGGCGTCAGGATCTCGATCGTGGTCTGTGGGGAGGTCTCGCGAATTGCCCGGATGACCCGTGCGAAATGCTCCGCACCCCCATCTTCCAGATCGTCACGGTCCACAGATGTGATGACGACGTGCTTGAGACCAAGCTTTGCCACCGCTTCTCCGACCCGACGCGGCTCATCCGCATCGAGATGCTTCGGCAGCCCGGTCGTGACGTTGCAGAATGCGCAGGCCCGGGTGCAGATCTCGCCCATGATCATCATCGTGGCATGACGCTGGGACCAGCATTCCCCGATATTAGGGCATGCCGCTTCCTCGCAGACCGTCACCAGTCCGGCCTCCCGCATGAGCGCGCGGGTCTCGTGATAGACGGGATGGTTCGGCGCCTTGACCCGGATCCAGGACGGCTTGCGCTGGATCGGGTTGTCAGGCCGGTGCGCCTTCTCCGGATGACGGAGTGCGGGTGCGGCGCGATGATCGATGGTGATGCGCTGGGACATGATGCTCAGATATGCAGCGGGCCGTCGAAGGCCGCCAGAGTTGCTTCATGCATGGTCTCGGAAATGGTCGGATGCGGGAAGACCGTCTCGATCAGCTCCGCTTCCGTCAGTTCACCCGTGCGGGTGATGACGTAGCCCTGGATCATTTCCGTGACTTCCGCACCGATCATGTGCGCGCCCAGCAGTTCGCCGCTCGTGGCGTCGAACACGGTTTTGACCATGCCATCCGTCTCGCCCATCGCCACGGCCTTGCCGTTGGCAATGAACGGGAAACGCCCGACCTTGACCTTGTGCCCCGCCGCGATGGCTTTCTCCTCGCTAAGACCAACGGAGGCGATCTGCGGACGCGAGTAAGTGCAGCCCGGGATGTTCAGCGCATGCAGAGGCTGCGGCGAACGGCCTGCAATCTTCTCCACACACAGAATGCCTTCATGGCTTGCCTTGTGCGCCAGCCACGGCGCGCCAGCGACGTCACCGATGGCATAGATCCCCGGCTCGCCGGTGCGGCAGAACCCGTCCGTCACGATATGGGTCCGGTCAACCTGGACCTTCGTGCCCTCAAGCCCCAGATCCTCGACATTGCCGACGATACCAACCGCGCAGATCACGCGGTCCACCGTCAGATCGACCTTGCCCGTCGGGCTCTCGATCGTCGTGGAGACCTCGTTCTCACCTTTGTTCAGCGGCCCGACTTTCGCGCTGGTGATGATCTTCATCCCCTGTTTTTCGAAAGCCTTGCGGGCAGCGGCGCTGATTTCCGGATCTTCGGCAATCAGGATCCGGTCCGCGACTTCGGCGATCGTGACCTCGCTGCCCATGTTCCGGTAGAACGACGCAAACTCGATCCCGATGGCACCCGAGCCGATGACGAGGAGCCGCTTGGGCAGTTCCTTCGGTGTCATGGCCTCACGAGCGCCCCAGATTAGGGTACCGTCTGTCTCCAGACCCGGAAGCTGACGGCCACGCGCACCGGTTGCGAGAATGACATGCGGTGCCTTGATGGTCGCAACCGCAACGCCATCCTTGGTGATCGCAACCTGATGCGCTTCGCCCGAACGTCCGGCCAGCTTGGCGTGACCGTCAAACGTCGTGACCTTGGCCTTCTTCAGCAGATGCGCAATGCCGCCACCCATCCGCCGCGCGATGCTCCGCGACCGGCCCACGATCTTGGAAAGATCGAAGGAGATGTTGTCCGCGGAAAGCCCGAACGTTCCCAGTTCATGCAGCAGGTGGTGAATTTCCGAAGATCGCAGAAGCGCCTTGGTCGGGATGCAACCCCAGTTGAGGCAGACGCCGCCGAAATGCGTGCTTTCCACAACCGCTACGCTCATGCCGAGCTGGCTGGCCCGCAATGCAGCCACATAGCCACCGGGGCCGCCACCAACAACAATCAGATCGAAAGTCTCGGACATGGTTCAGACCACCAGAAAGTAAGGGTTCTGCACGATATCGCGCAGCGCATTGAGCCATTCAGCACCAAGGGCGCCATCGACGGCCCGGTGATCGACCGACAGCGTCGCCGTCATCACGGTCGCAACAGCAATTTCCGAACCGCGTACAACGGCCCGCTTTTCGCCAGATGCAATTGCCAGAATACCGGCCTGCGGCGGATTGATGATCGCCGCGAACTCACGCACGCCGAACATGCCCATGTTGGAAATGGAGAATGTCCCGCCTTGGAACTCCTCAGGCTTGAGCTTGCCAGCCCGGGCACGCTTGGCCAGATCCTTGGCTTCGACGCTGATGTGGCGCAGGGACTTGCGATCGGCATTGCGGATGATTGGCGTGATCAGCCCGTCCGGAACCGATACGGCCATCGAGATGTCCACGTTCTCGAAATGCAGCGTCTCGGCATCCGTGAACTGCACATTCACACCCGGCACCTTTTTCAGCGCCAGCGCGACGGCCTTGATCATCATGTCATTGACCGAGATCTTGAAACTGTTTTCCTGCGCCGTGGAGTTCAGCTTTGAACGCAACTCCAGCAAAGCATCCAGCTCGATATCGACCGAGACATAGAAATGCGGAACCTGCGTCTTGGATTCCGTCAGACGACGGGCGATCACCTTGCGCATCGTCGAGTTCGGAACACGACGAACCGTCTCCTCCGAAGCAGTGACGGGAGCAACTGTCGGTGTCGCTTTCGGCGTAGCCTTCGGAGCTGTTACACCCTTCTCGACATCACGCTTGAGAATGCGGCCGTTCGGACCACTCCCCTTCAGCGCGTCAAGGGCAATGCCCCGCTCACGCGCCATGCGCTTGGCGAGCGGAGAGACGAAGATGCGCTCCCCTTTCTCTTCCGCCAGAGCTTTGACAGGAGCAGCACCAGTAGACACAGTCGTAGGAGTCTCGATTTTTGGGGCAGCTGCCGCCTGCGTGGAAGAATCTTCCGGCACAGCCTCGCCCTCTTCCACAAGAATTGCGATCGGCGTGTTGACGGGAATGCCTTCGATACCTTCCTGGATCAGGATGCGGCCAAGGATTCCCTCGTCCACGGCTTCCACTTCCATGGTCGCCTTGTCGGTCTCGATCTCGGCGATCACGTCCCCCGCGGAAACGGTATCGCCCTCGGCTTTGAGCCAGCGGGCCAGTTTGCCCTCAGTCATGGTCGGCGACAGCGCCGGCATCAGAATATCGGTAGCCATCGTTGTCAGTCCCGCAGCTGCTTGCGAACGGCATCCACAACCCATTCGGGTTTCGGAAGCGCCAGTTTTTCGAGATTGGCCGCATAAGGCATCGGCAGGTCGAGCCCGCAGACACGCGCCGGCGGCGCATCGAGCCAGTCAAAGGCCTGCTCGACCGCCACGGTGCATATTTCCGCCCCGATACCAGCCACCGGCCAGCCTTCCTCGACGGAGACGATCCGGTTTGTCTTCTTCACGCTGCGCACGATCGTCTCGGTGTCCAGCGGACGGATCGAGCGCAGGTTGATGACCTCGGCCGAAATGCCCTCTTCCGCCAGAATGGCCGCAGCTTCCAGAGCCACGCCAACCATGATGGAGAACGCCACCAGCGTCACATCGGTCCCTTCGCGCTCGATCTTCGCGCGACCGATCGGCAGAACGAAGTCTTCATCTACCGGGCATGGGAACTTCTGGCCGTAAAGGATCTCGTTTTCGAGCACGATGACCGGGTTCGGATCACGGATGGCCGCACGCAGCAGCCCCTTCGCATCCGCCGACGACCATGGCGCCACGACTTTCAGGCCCGGAATATGCGCATACCAGCTCGCAAAGCACTGTGAATGCTGCGCGCCCACACGAGCCGCCGCGCCATTCGGACCACGGAACACAATGGGACAACCCATCTGACCACCCGACATATACAGTGTCTTGGCGGCAGAATTAATAATATGATCAACGGCTTGAAGCGAGAAGTTCATGGTCATGAACTCGACGATCGGCTTGAGCCCCGTCAGAGCCGCACCCACCGCCATGCCGGTAAAGCCATGCTCGGTGATCGGTGTATCGATAATGCGCTTTTCGCCGAATTCTTCCAGCAGACCCTGACTGATCTTGTAGGCGCCCTGATACTGCGCCACTTCCTCACCGATCAGAAAGACGTCTTCATCACGACGAAGCTCGGCGGCCATGGCATCACGCAGTGCCTGACGGACGGTGATTTCGCTGGTCTCGCCCCAGTCCCGGTCATTCTCGGCCTGCGTGACTTCCGGCGCTTCCACGATGCCTGGATCTGCTGGCGTCTCGATGGCAACGGACGCCCCGGCAGCCGGATCGGCAGAACGGGTCACGTTGTCCGCAGCAGAGGCGTCCTCACCGTCCGCCAGAAGCACGGCAATGGGCGTATTGACGGCAATGTTCTGCGCGCCCTCGTCCACCAGCGTCTTGCCGATCACGCCCTCGTCCACGGCTTCGACTTCCATGGTCGCCTTGTCGGTCTCGATTTCCGCAATTACGTCACCGGCGGCAACGCTGTCTCCGGCTTTTTTGACCCAGCGGGCCAGCGTCCCTTCGGTCATGGTCGGCGACAGAGCCGGCATCAGAATCAGAGATGCCATGGATCAGGCCTCCACCAGAATATCAGTCCAGAGTTCGGAAAGATCCGGCTCCGGGCTCGTCTGCGCAAATTCGGTCGCATCGGCCACAACGGCCTTTACGTCCGTCTCGATGTCCTTGAAGACGCTCTCTTCGATCCCGCAGCGCAGCATCTCGGCCTTCAGCGTCTCGATCGGATCGCGCGTACGGCGCATTTCCTCGACTTCCGTGCGCTGGCGATACTTTGCCGGATCGGACATGGAATGCCCGCGATAGCGATAGGTTTCCATTTCCAGCAGGAACGGCCCCTTGCCCGCACGACAGTATTCCATGGCTTCCTGCGCCGCTTCGTGCACCGCGAAAATATCCATGCCGTCCACCTTGCGGCTCGCGATGCCCCAGGGCTCGCCGTTGCGGGACAGATCCTTGGAGGCGGATGCGCGCTCAATGGACGTGCCCATGCCGTAGCGGTTGTTCTCGATCACATAGATGCAGGGCAGCTTGTGCAGGGCCGCGAGATTGAAGCTCTCATAGACCTGCCCCTGTGCAGAGGCACCCTCGCCGAAATAGACGATCGAGACCTCATCCGTGCCACGATATTTGTTGGCAAATGCCAGACCCGTACCCAGTGCGACCTGCGCGCCGACAATGCCATGGCCCCCATAGAACTCCTTTTCACGGGAGAACATGTGCATGGAGCCGCCTTTGCCGCGCGAATACCCGCCGGAGCGGCCCGTCAGTTCCGCCATGACGCCGCGTGGCGTCATGCCAGCCACGAGCATCTGCCCGTGGTCACGATAGGACGTGATGGACTTGTCGCCCTGCTTCATGTTGAGGCCGATGCCGACCACAACAGCTTCCTGCCCGATATAAAGGTGGCAGAAGCCGCCGATCAGACCCATGCCGTAAAGCTGGCCGGCCTTTTCCTCAAAGCGCCGGACAAGAAGCATGTCCCTGTAAGCGCGCTTCATGGTCTCCGGCGAAAGGGCCGGACCGTTGCTCCGGCCTGAAGCGGACGGTGTCTCGTCCATGACGGTCTCCTGATGGAAATGCACAAAATCCTGCATGCTCTTAACGGCAGAAACCGCCAAAAGCCAGACCACGCTCCGCCTTGGCGGAAAGACTCAGCCTGCTGGATGTGCCGTGAAAAACGGATCAGACCGCCCCGAGAGGCGGCCTGAAATCATACGAAACCGAGCAGACGGCGTGCAGCAACGCCAGGATCGGGCTCACGCAGCAGGCTCTCGCCCACGAGCACAGCGCTGGCCCCGACGGCGCCGACCTTCATCATGTCGTCCTGCGTCCGGATCCCGCTTTCAGAGACGACCAGACGATCGGGCGGAACCAGAGGTGCAAGATCGATTGTCGTCTGGATGTCGGTCTTCAGCGTGCGTAGGTTGCGGTTGTTGATGCCGATCAGGAACGTATCCAGCGCTAGCGCCCGGTTCAGTTCCGCTTCGTCATGGACTTCAAGCAGGACGTCCATGTCCAGACCACGTGCAATGGCGATCAGTTCAGCAGCCTGTGTTTCCGTCAGAACCGCCATGATCAGCAGAATGCAGTCCGCGCCGATCAGGCGGCTCTCATGAACCTGCCAGGGGTCCAGAATGAAGTCCTTGCGCAGGATTGGCAGGCTGCACGCGTCTCGTACGGCCCGGATGTCGTCCGTGCTGCCATGAAAGCAAGAGCCTTCCGTCAGAACCGAAAGACAGGTGGCGCCAGCGGCCTGGTATTCCTGTGCGATCTCGACCGGTTTGTAGTCCGGACGCAGGATGCCGGCCGACGGAGAGGCCTTCTTGATTTCGGCAATCAGCCCGACCTGACGGTCCGCCGTGAGATGCTGGAGCGCCTGACCAAAGCCCCGCGTCGGCACCGTGACTTCCCGGGCGCGCGCCGTGATGTCCTTGAGGGACATGATCTGCGAACGCTGTTCAATGTCCACACGTGTGCGGGCGCAGATCCGTGCCAGAACATCGCTGCGGTCGGCAGCAGTTTCTGCTTCCGGGTCCTTGATGGGCGGGGTCGTCGTTTCCGGAATTTCCGGGTCCGGGAACTGTTCCGTTCCCTCAGGCGAATATGTCATCGCCGGTCGATGGTACATGAATGTCATGATCGTCCTGCGTCTGTGGAAGCAATGGAAGGAGCTGACATGCGCGCACCCTCAAGCGCGGCACGGGCAAGACCCCTGTCAATGGAGTCCGCCGCCATCCCTACATTGCGACGGAAAGCCGGAACGTCAATTGCTCCGGCTTTCACGATATCGCCGCGCCCTGCGACATGCAGGGCTGCGGCGGCGTTGAGAAGAACCGTATCGCGGTAGGCGCCACCCGCGCCATCCAGCAGGGCGAGCAGCGCGGCCGCATTGGCCTGCGCATCCCCGCCCCGGATGGCCGAAATCGGGGCAGCAGCCAGCCCGGCCATATCCGGTTCGATCCCGAACGAAAAAAGAGCGCCGTTTTGCCAGGCCGAAACCTGAGACGGGCCAGCCAGCGTGAGCTCGTCACTGCCGCCTTCTTCGGTCGAGCCATGCACGACCCAGACCGAAAGGCTGCCCAGTGCGCCAAGTGCCCGGGCCACTGGCTCACACCAGCGGCCATCGAACACACCGACCAGCTGATGACGCACCTGCGCCGGGTTGCACAGCGGCCCAAGCAGATTGAACAGCGTGCGGAAACCCAGTGCCTTGCGCACAGGAGCCGCATGCCGCATGGCCGGATGATGCTGCGGGGCCGCCAGAAAGACCAGTCCGTCTTCCCGCAGCCGCCTGCCCTGAAGCGCCAGATCATCGGTGGGCGGAATACCGAGGACTTCCAGCACGTCCGTCGCACCCGTCGCAGATGAAAGCGCGCGGTTGCCATGCTTGGCTACTGGCACACCAAGTCCGGCCAGCACGAAGGCTACTGCGGTCGAGACGTTCAGCGTTTTCAGGCCGTCTCCGCCTGTTCCGCACACGTCAATCGCCCCGGCAGGAACATCCGGCAGAACCGTCATGTGATGACGGACGGCCTGAACGGCTCCGGTCAGTTCGGCGAAGGTTTCGCCACGCAGCTTCAGTGCTGTCAGAAAAGCGGACAGATGAACGGGATCGACGTCGCCTGCCATGATGGCGTGAAAAGCCGTTTCTGCCTCGTGACTGTCGAGCTGCTGTCCCGAAGCCGCCTTATGCAGAAGAGACGTGAAATCCGCGCTCACCGTCATGCGGCCTGCGATGTGAGAACCGGAATACCGGCGATCTCCAGAAAATTCGCCAGAAGTTCCCGGCCTGCAACGGAAGCAATGCTTTCGGGATGAAACTGAACGCCATGGACGGGATAGTCGCGGTGACGCACCCCCATGATGACGCCATCTTCCGTTTGGGCATTGACCACGAGCGTCTCGGGAATGCTGTCGGGGCGAAGCGTCAGGCTGTGATAGCGCACCACATCCACCGGATCGGGGAGTCCGGCAAAAACGCCCGTCCCGTCATGCTGGACCGCGCTGATCTTGCCATGCATCGGCACGGGTGCGCGTACGACTTCAGCCCCGAAGACCTGTCCGATGGCCTGATGACCGAGACAGACGCCAAAGACGGGCACTTTTCCAGCCGCCGCGCGGATCAGATCACAGCAGATTCCGGCATCGGCCGGGGCGCCGGGGCCGGGCGAAATCACGATTGCGGACGGGTTAAGCGCAAGAGCCTCGTCGACACTCAGCGCGTCATTGCGCCGCACATCACACTCAACGCCAAGTGCGCCCAGATGATGGACGATGTTGAATGTGAAGCTGTCGTAATTGTCGATGAGAAGGATCATGACAACAGAATGACCCCCGTGTCTGTTTTCGTCAAATACATCGCGTTTCCGAGGCTCCGTCAGGCTTTCGCGGCCGTTGCAACAGCGATTTCTGCCGCCCGGAACAGCGCGCGGGCCTTGGCCTGCGTCTCGCGGAACTCGGCGTTCGGATCGCTGTCCGCCACGACGCCACAGCCAGCCTGCACATACATGTTGCCATCCTTGAGAACGGCCATGCGCAGCCCGATGCAGGTATCCATTTCCCCGTCTGCGCCGAAATATCCGACGCAGCCCGAATACGGCCCGCGCCGCGTCGGTTCCAGTTCGTCGATGATTTCCATGGCTCGGATCTTGGGTGCCCCAGTCAGGGTCCCGGCCGGGAAGGCCGCGACGAGCGCATCCATCGCCGTTTTGCCGTCCTTGATGCGGCCGGTCACCGTCGAGGAAATATGCATCACGTGACTGTAACGCTCGACGACGAATCTTTCCGGAACTTCAACCGTCCCAAGCTGGGAGACGCGACCCACATCGTTGCGTCCAAGATCGATCAGCATCAGATGCTCGGCCAGTTCCTTGCGGTCGGCCAGCAGCTCTTTTTCCAGCGCCAGATCTTCTTCACGATCCGCGCCGCGCGGACGTGTGCCCGCCAGCGGACGCACCGTGACCTCGCCGTCCCGCAGGCGCACGAGGATTTCCGGCGAGGAGCCGACCAGCGCGTAATCCTCAAGCTCCATCACGAACAGGAACGGCGCGGGATTGACCCGGCGCAGGCTGCGATAGAGCGAGAGCGGTGACAGCGGGAACGGCGTGGTGAAGCGCTGGCTCGGCACGATCTGGAAGGCATCGCCAGCAGCAATATAATCCTGCGCCTTGCGGATATGGTCCTCGAACTGCTGCTGCGTCATGTTCGACGTCGGCGGCGTCAGTTCCGTACCGACTGGCAGTGTCTCGCGCGCATCACCCAACGGCGCGGCCAGAGCGGCGCGCGCCTGATCCAGAAGCGCATGCGCTTCCGCATCTGTCGTCTGACCACGCACCGGCACAGCCAGCGTCAACTCGTCCCGAACGGAATCAAAGACCGCAAACAGGCGCGGACGGATCATGATCCCTTCCGGCAGCTCCAGATCGTTCACCGGGGCGTTCGGAAGCCGCTCCATCTGGCGCACCATGTCATAACCCAGCACACCGAAAACGCCGCCGATCATGGGTGGCATTCCGGCTGGAAGCTCCATCTGGCTTTCGTCCACGATGGCTTTCAACGTCTCAAGCGGCACGCCTTCAAGGGGCTTGCCGTCCAGCGTCACCTTCCCGTCCCGGCACTTCCAGACCAGATCCGGCAGAAGCGCGATTACGGAATAACGCCCACGGGCCGCCCCGCCCTCAACGCTCTCGAACAGCAGCCGGTATGGATCGTCCGACAGGTTGGAAAGCCGGAGAAACGCCGAGACAGGCGTCAGGAGATCGGCGGCCTCGATGCTGTAGACAATGTCCATCAGTGCCCCCCGTTTTCTGCTGCCGGAGCACCTGCCGGCGTGGCCGCCGTCACGACCTGATTGTAAAGCGCCATATTGATATGCGAGGGCGGAACCGCCTTTTCCATGGCAGCGTTCAGAGCCACCGGAATATCGGAGCGCATGGACTGGAGATATTCGTCCGCAAGTTGGTTGCCCAGGCTCTTCATATCGTCAGCCGAGGCCGGCTTGTCCGCCGTTACATTGACCAGCCAGAAGGCATCTGGTGATTCGAACATGCCGCTCGTGCCGGGCTTGAGATTGAACACCCCGCGCAGGACATTCTGCGGCAGGCTCTGGTCCGGATGCACCCGCGAGACCGCAACGTCCTGACGCAGAGCGGAGGCTTCGGCCTGCCCGTCGACAGCCTTGCGCAGTGTTCCGGCCTTTGCAGCGTTGAACAGTGCCGTAGCGCGCAGATCGGCGGCGTGGCGTTTCTGGTCCGCGTTCCAGGCCTGCACGACCTGATCGCGTACGCTGTCGAACGGCTTGAGTGTGCCCGGGTGAACTTCGTCAACCAGCAGCGAAAACGCCGTGCCGTTCGGACCATTCACAACCGTCGGCTGCGCACCCTTGGACTGGGTAAAGATCTGATGGATGATTGCCTCCCGCAGAGCCGCATCGCCCGGGATCGGGGCGGGCAGACCATCCTGCGTCAGGCCTTTGGAATCCAGCGTGCCTGCGGCTGGAATGGCGCCAAGATCGCTTGGGATCTGTTCCAGCGTCGAGGAGCCTGCAACCGCATCCTGAAACTGCTTTTGGCGGGCCTGAAGCGCTTCTCCTGCTTCCTGGGTCTGGATCTGCGTTTTCAGATCTGCCCTGGCCTGCTCAAAGGTCGTCTTGTGAGGCGCCGTAATGGCCGTGATGTTGAACACGATCCAGCCCATGCCGGTCTTTTCCGGTCCGGAGATGCGGTCAGACGATGCTGCAAATGCAGCCTTGGCAAGCTCGGGGTTCGGAATGTCGCTCTGACGCACGGACGGCAGGGAGACTGCCGCTGCGTCAGGGAACTTCTTCTGGATGTCGTCCCAGGACGTTCCGCTCTTCCAGGCTGTCGCAGCCGCCTCGGCCTTCGCCTGATCGGTGAAGGTCAGAACCTGCAGCGTCCGCGTCTCGGGGACGTCAAAGGTCCGGGCCTGGAAATCATAGAGACGGTGCAGAACGTCGTCGGGAACCTCGATGGTTTTTGCAACGCTGTCCGGCGTCATGACGACCATTTTCGCGTGGCGGTATTCCGTCGTGCGGAACATCTGCGGGTGGTTGTCATAGAAACGGTGAAGCTGGTCGTCCGTCGGCGCTGCCGTAACGACACCGCTTGCAAACGGGATCTGCACCAGATCGAATACGCGCTGGCTGGCATCAAAAGACAGCATCCGCTCCGTCAGGGAAGACGGCGCGATGACCGATTGTCCCATACCCTGTAGCAGTCCGCGTGAGGCAATATCTTCGCGGATGGCCTGAAGCAGCTTGCCTTCCGACAGGCCGATGCGCGTCAGACGGTCATTGAAAACACCGCGGTCGAACTGTCCGGCGGCATTGTGAAATGCCGGGATGGCAAAGACTTCCTGCCGGACCAGATCGTCTGGAACCATCATGCCCGCACGGGCGGCGGCAAGCTGGGTCTCGTTCTGGATCACAAGGTTTTGAAGCGTCTGCCGGGCGATCTGCTCAACCTCGGCCCGGGGAAGCTTGGACGGGTCGGCAAGCCCGATCCGCCTCGCGACTTCAGGAAGCTGTGCCGAGAGCGCACGGCTGAAATCATCGGGGGTGATGCTGCGATCACCCACGCGCACGACTTCGTTGGAGCTTGCCGTGCCCATATTGGAATATACATCCCCCACGCCCCAGCCGATGAAGGCCAGAAAGATCAGCAGCGCGGCGGCACGGCCGGCCCAGGAGTCAACAAAGAGGTGGCGGAGCGTGGTAATCATAGGGTCAGGGCAGATCCGGATGACGGGATGGTGCGGACACGAAAGGCCCGCTAGACTTGCCGCACCATAATGTCGCGAGAACGGCTTGACCAGAAGCAGACCTGAACGAGAGTCATCCTTTGATGTCTTACCGGTCCGTCTGCACCCATAGCGCCGCCATTCCTCAGGGCGTCATCATCAAGGAGGAAGAGTGCTCCCATCACCCAGGCTTGTCGTCGGAAACTGGAAAATGCACGGACTGCGCGAGCAGTCCACAAGGCTGGCCCGCGCCGTCGCCGAGGGGGCGCAGTCCCTCCCCGATGACGTACGGCTTGTCCTGTGTCCGCCCTTCACCCAGCTCGCCAGTGTCCATGGCATCATCAATGCCGAAGGTCCGGCAACACCACTGCGCCTCGGAGCGCAGGACTGTCATACGACGTCCTCCGGTCCCCATACGGGAGACATCTCGGCCGAAATGCTGGCTGATCTCGGCGTCGGATATGTCATTCTGGGCCATTCCGAACGTCGGCAGGCGCATGGCGAGACGGATGTCCTGATTCGCCGGAAGGTCGAAGCCGCCGAAGCCGTGGGCCTCGTTCCCATCGTCTGCATCGGCGAGACGATGCAGGAGCGGCTTGAAGGGCGGACGACCACCGTACTGGCCACGCAGGTTGAGGGATCCCTGACCGACGGCTTCACCGGTATTCTGGCTTACGAACCTGTCTGGGCCATCGGAAGCGGCACCGTTCCGCCCATCGACGAGCTGGAAAGAACCCTCTCTCTCCTGCACGGACTGTTACAATCCCGCCTCAAGATGGATGACATTCGCGTCCCGATCCTGTATGGCGGCTCCGTCACACCGGCTCAGGCGCCGACCATTTTTTCCATCGGGTCGCTCGGAGGGGTGCTGGTCGGCAGTGCCAGTCTGGAAGCAGAAAGCTTCCTGCGCATCGCTGAGGCCGCATCTTTCCGCCTGACGTCCCAACCATTGTCCGGACCCTATCGTTCATGACCACTCTTCTGCTTGCTCTCAACCTGCTGGTCACACTGGCGCTGATCGGGGTAATTCTGATCCAGCGCAGCGAAGGCGGCGGCCTCGGCATCGGAAGTGGCCAGGGCATGGGCTCCTTCATGAGCGGCCGCGGAACCGCAACGCTGCTGACGCGCGCCACCTCCGTTCTGGCTGGCATCTTCATGCTGCTGTGTCTCGTGCTGGCAGTCATGAACCGCGGTGCCTCGTCCGGTGTCGGTTCGCATGACATTCTGGCCGAGCCGCCCGCCGCTACCCAGACGACCACGACGACAACCCCGGCTGCACCTGCCGCTCCGGCGCCCGCACCCGCTCACTGATCTGAGCCTTAAAATCCCCGTTGATAATTTTTAACGGGGATCTTTCTCACAGACGCGTCTCTCCGCTTCCCCTGCCCCATGTCGGCAGTGTATGAAGACCGCCCATGACGCGTTTCGTATTCATCACCGGCGGTGTGGTATCTTCTCTCGGCAAGGGCATCGCTTCAGCGGCCCTCGCTGCTCTCCTCCAGGCGCGCGGATACAAAGTCCGCATGCGCAAACTGGACCCCTATCTCAACGTGGACCCGGGCACCATGAGCCCGTACCAGCACGGTGAGGTGTTCATTACCGATGACGGGGCCGAAACCGACCTCGATCTCGGTCACTATGAACGCTTCACGGGCGTACACGCGTCCCGTGCTGACAACACCACTACGGGACGGATCTACTCGGATGTCATCGCGCGCGAACGCCGCGGTGACTATCTGGGCGGGACCGTGCAGGTCATCCCGCACATCACGGACGCCATCAAGGACGTCGTGGTCACGGGCACGGATGACTATGATTTCGTTCTCGTGGAAATCGGCGGTACGGTCGGAGACATCGAGAGCCTGCCCTTCCTCGAAGCCATCCGCCAGCTGCGCAATGATCTCGGTCATGCCCAGACAATGTGCGTGCACCTGACGCTCCTGCCCTATATCCCGGCAGCCGGCGAGCTCAAGACCAAGCCCACGCAGCATTCCGTCAAGGAACTGCAGAACGTCGGTATCCAGCCGCAGATGCTGCTGTGCCGCTCGGATCGTCCCATTCCGGAAAACGAGCGTCGTAAGATCGCCAATTTCTGCAACGTCCGTTCGGAAGCCGTCATCGCGGCACTGGACGTGGACACGATCTATGCCTGCCCCATTTCCTATCACAATGAAGGAATGGATCAGGAAGTCCTGCGCTATTTCGACCTGCCCTATGACAGCAAGCCGGATCTCTCGCGCTGGGAAAAGATCGTCCATGCGATTCGTGAGCCCGAAGGCGAGGTCCGCGTAGCTATTGTCGGCAAGTACACAGCCCTGCTCGACAGCTACAAGTCGCTGGCCGAAGCCCTGCTGCATGGTGGCATTGCCAACCATGTGAAGGTGAAGCTCGACTGGATCGAATCGGAAGAGTTCGAAAAGAACGGCAACATCGCCGAGCGCCTAAAGGATGCGGACGCCATTCTTGTCCCGGGTGGCTTCGGAGAACGCGGTGCGGAAGGCAAGATTCAGGCCGTCCGCTACGCCCGTGAGAACAACATCCCGTTCCTGGGCATCTGTTTCGGTATGCAGATGGCCGTGGTCGAATGTGCCCGTTCGCTCGGCGGTCTTCCCAAGGCATCGTCCACCGAGTTCGGTCCGACGGATGAGCCCGTGGTCGGTTTGATGACCGAATGGGCGCGTGGCAGCGAACTGCTCCGTCGTCGCGAAGGCGGCGATCTGGGTGGCACGATGCGTCTTGGTGCCTACCCGGCCAAGCTGGTTCCGGGGTCCCGTGTGGCTGAGATCTACGGTCGTACGGAAATCCGCGAGCGCCACCGTCACCGCTGGGAGGTGAACGCGCATTACAAAGACCGTCTCGAAAAGACCGGTCTGCGGTTTTCCGGACTTTCTCCTGATGGCGTGCTGCCGGAAGTCGTGGAATATCCCGATCACGCCTGGTTCGTGGCAGTGCAGTACCATCCCGAACTCCTGTCGAAGCCCTTCGATCCGCATCCGTTGTTCGCAGGATTTATCGCCGCAGCCGTCAAGGAGGCTCACCGAAAGTGAGCTTCCGGATCGGAGACCTCACGGTCGGTCAGGATCAGCCCTTCACGCTGATCGCTGGTCCCTGTCAGATCGAATCCCGCGAACACGCAACGGAGATGGCTGACGCCATCTCCGGTCTTTGCCGTGAGCTGGGTATCGGGCTGATTTACAAAAGCAGCTTCGACAAAGCCAACCGCAGTTCGGTCAATGCCGCGCGTGGTGTGGGTATGGACGCGGGTCTGGATATTCTTGCGGGCATCCGCGAGCGATTCGGCATCCCCGTCCTGACGGACGTCCATACCGCCGAACAGTGCGCTCCGGCTTCTCAGGCCGTGGATGTTCTCCAGATCCCGGCATTTCTATGCCGCCAGACAGACCTTTTACTGGCTGCTGGCGAGACCGGACGGGCCATCAACATCAAGAAGGGCCAGTTCCTCGCGCCGTGGGACATGGCCAATGTCGCAGCCAAGATTGCCTCCACAGGCAATGAGCGCATCATGCTCTGCGACCGTGGCACGAGCTTTGGCTACAACACCCTCGTGAGCGACATGCGCGGTCTGCCGATCATGGCGCAGACAGGCTACCCCGTTGTGTTCGACGCAACCCATTCGGTGCAGCAGCCGGGCGGCCTCGGGGCTTCAACAGGTGGTCAGCGCGAATTCGTGGAGCCTTTGGCCCGTGCGGCTCTCTCGGTCGGCGTGGCGGCCGTCTTCATTGAAACGCATCAGGACCCGGATCACGCGCCAAGCGACGGCCCGACCATGGTGCCGCTCAGTGAAATGCGCGGCCTCCTGACGCGTCTGAAAGCCTTTGACGCGCTGGCGAAGTCCTTCCTGATCTAACTGCCAGACGGTGCCAGAGCCGCCAGAAACAGGCTCAGCACCGCTACAGCAGTCAGGCCCGTGCGAAGCGGCAGATAGCCTGGGGGAAGAGCCCCCTTCCTCCAGGCCTCCCTCTCCACAAGAAACGTCCCGACAAAACCGATGATTTCCAGCCCGAAACCGGCCCGGACATGTCCGAGCACGCCGATGCAGAGTGCCAGCCATGCCCAGAGCGCAGGGCAGACGCCCAGCACGAGGCGCTGACGGTCCCGCTGCGAGGTCCCGCCGACCGTGATGATGTCCGGTCGCTCCATGGCCAGGCCCCAGTGTACAGCCCCCAGAAATGACAGGATGCAGGCCCCGTACGCCAGCAGAATGATCTTCAGATGAGGCAGGGGCGTGAACAGTCCGGCCAGAAAGATCCATCCCCCAAGGGTCATGAAGGGGAGCAGTCCGGCAATGCCAAGCACGAAAACGGGAAAAGGAAGGCGCATGTCGTCGTTGACCTCACGGCGTGATTTTGAGACTTGAAATAGCTGTTTCATTCCGAACGGTCACGAGCCACCCCGATTCACACCGATCGATTCACGCATCTCCAGGAGAGCTTCCATTGAGCGCCATCGTTGATATCACCTCCCGCGAAATCCTGGACAGCCGCGGCAATCCCACCGTCGAGGTCGAGGTCGAACTGTCCTCCGGTGCCCGCGGCCGCGCTGCTGTCCCGTCTGGCGCCTCCACAGGCGCGCATGAAGCCGTGGAGCTGCGCGATGGTGACAAGTCCCGCTACGGCGGCAAAGGTGTCCTGAAAGCCTGCAGCCACGTCGAGAACGACATCCTCGAAGTGCTTCAGGGCGCCGAATCGGAAGACCAGATCGCCATCGACAACGCGATGATTGATCTGGACGGAACGGCCAACAAGTCCCGCCTCGGCGCGAATGCCATCCTTGGCGTCTCTCTCGCCGTCGCCAAGGCCACGGCTGAAGAGCTGGAACTCCCGCTGTACCGCTATGTCGGTGGCGCCTATTCCCATCTCCTGCCGGTGCCGATGATGAACATCGTCAATGGTGGCGAGCATGCCGACAACCCCATCGACATTCAGGAATTCATGATCCAGCCGGTCGGCGCTCCGACCATTGCGGATGCCATCCGCATGGGGTCGGAAATTTTCGCACGTCTGAAGAAGGGTCTGTCCGAAGCCGGTTTCAATACCAATGTCGGCGATGAGGGTGGCTTCGCACCGAACCTGAAGTCTGCTGATGAAGCCCTTGGATTTATTGCTAAATCCGTTGAGGCTGCTGGTTACAAGCTGGGCGAGGACGTCACCTTCGCACTCGATTGTGCCGCCACCGAATTCTATGCGGATGGTCGCTACAACCTGAAGGGTGAAGGCAAGGAGTTCGATGCTTCGGGCATGATTTCCTACCTTGAGGACCTGGCCAACCGTTACCCGATCGTCTCCATTGAGGACGGTCTGGCTGAAGACGACTGGGAAGGCTGGGCAGAGCTTACGACCCGTCTGGGCAAGAAGCTCCAGCTCGTCGGTGACGACCTGTTCGTGACCAACCCTGATCGCCTGCGCCGGGGCATCAAGGCTGGCACGGCAAACGCACTGCTCGTGAAGGTCAACCAGATCGGTACACTGACCGAGACGCTTGAGGCTGTCGAAACCGCTCACAAGGCCGGCTACGCCTGCGTCATGAGCCACCGTTCGGGTGAGACGGAAGATTCCGTCATTGCCGATCTCGCGGTTGCCACGAACTGCGGCCAGATCAAGACGGGCTCCCTCTCCCGTTCCGACCGTACGGCAAAGTACAATCAGCTCATCCGTATCGAGCAGCAGCTCGGCAGCGCAGCCCGCTATGCCGGCCGCAGCATTCTCAAGAACTCCTGAGAGTGCAGGACGGCCTCATTTCCTTCGGGAGTGAGGCCGTTTTTTCAGGTCCGGATGTGAAAGATCCCCGTATCATTCATTGTCTGGTCATGATTGACTGATATAAACCTGAAACAGTCTCTCAGAACGGAGTTTCCACGACGTGACACTGATCCGACTTATCAAGCGTGGTGTCCGCGCCGTAGCTCCGCCAGCTTTTTTCCTGTCCCTGACGGCATATTTCGGCTGGAACGCCCTGCACGGCGCTCATGGTATCCATGCCTATCAGGAACAGACCCAGCTTCAGAAAGACGCTCTTCAGGCCCGTCAGGATGCGGATGATGAACAGAATGTCTGGCGTCGCCGTGTTGTCGCTCTGAAGGAAAAGGCACTGGACGCCGACATGCTGGACGAACGTGCCCGTGCCACAATGAACCTGACACGCAGTGGCGATCTGGTCGTCCCCTACGGCCCGCATGACAAGCTGTTCTAAGTCGCGGCCAAAGCATCGGCTTCTGTAGATACAAAAAAAGCGGCCCGAAGGCCGCTTTTTTCATGAAGACTGTTAGAACAGTCTTACTTGATCTTGGCTTCGCGGAACACGACGTGCTTGCGTGCGACCGGGTCGTACTTGCGCACTTCCATCTTTCCCGTAGCGGAACGGGCGTTCTTCTTCGTAACGTAGAAGTAGCCGGTTTCGGCTGACGAAACGAGCCGGATCTGAATTACGTTGCTCTTTCCCATGATACCCTCGGGCTTTCGCCATACTGATGCCGCTCGAAGGTGTCGATGCAGCATGTTGATCTTTAGATTGGGCGCACCATGCTGATTTGTGGCTCACAGGTCAAGGCCTTTGCACACGATTTCGGGGTTTTCCTGCGCTTTCAGGGACTTTCGGCTGCCAGAAATCTCATCAGACCCCCGTGTAAGATCTTCTCTTTCGCTTGTGAGGCAACAGAGGGGAACCTATAAGGAACAAATGCGGGATGCCTCTCATTCTGCACCTTCTTTTTCGACCTGCCTCCGCCGAGGCGCATGGGAGCGCCTGTATGCTGACCCGCAAGCAGCACCAGCTTTTGCTATATATCGACGACCACCTTCGCCGGACGGGTTATTCCCCCTCTTTCGATGAAATGAAGGATGCGCTCGAACTACGCTCGAAATCGGGGATTCATCGCCTGATTTCGGCTCTGGAAGAGCGTGGCTTCCTGCGCCGTCACCATCATCGCGCCCGGGCGCTCGAAGTGCTGCGCCTGCCGCATATGGGAACCGAAGCGCCTGCTGCTGTTGCCACGACTGCCCCATTCGTTCCCGCCGTGCTCAGCCAAAGCCAGACCGAGCTTGAGGGAGCGTTCTCTGAAGCCAGCATCGCCAATGACCGCCAGACCGTCAGCATACCGCTTTACGGGCGCATCGCAGCCGGTCTCCCGATCGAGGCCATGCAGGACGACAGCGACAGGATCGAGGTGCCGGTCTCCCTTCTGGGAACAGGTGAGCACTACGCCCTGACGGTTGCGGGTGATTCGATGATCGAGGCGGGAATTCTGGATGGAGACATTGCCATCGTCCGTCGGCGTGAGACCGCTGAAAACGGACAGATCATCGTCGCTTTGATCGATGGGCAGGAAGTGACGCTCAAGAAGCTGCGCCGCCGAGGATCAATGATCGCACTCGAAGCCGCCAACCGGGAATACGAAACCCGTATTTTCCCGGCGGAACGTGTTCATATTCAGGGACGTCTTGTTGCCCTGTTCCGGCAGTACTGAAAACCGGCATGACTGACGGCTTTTGAAGCCGTCAGTCAGTCCATTAATTATTTTGGAGCTGCCGGGGTCCCGCGGACGACTTTAACGCTGCCATCCGGAGCAATCATCGTACTCGTACCGTCGCCGTTCGGAATAACGATGGTCTTGCTCGGGCTTTTGTTGAGGAAATGGGCGGCATTATCGGGAATCGATGACGGCAGCGTCGGAATGACATGACTGCGGTCCGCACTGACGCCCCGATGCATATTGGCGCTTTCGCCGACCGACATGCTCTGCCCCTGCATCAGTTGCTGCCCGGAAGCTCCAAGAGCCCCCTTGCTGCCAATGCCACCCATGAAATTCTCGTCGAGCGCCGCGCCCCCGAAATAGGTCGCGGGATCTCCCAGAGCATGACTGAACGTGCTGTTCGGGTTTTCGACATCCTTGAGGGTCGGAAGCGGCTGTGGAGCGCCTGGCCAAATATTGCCACCCTCGGAAATAATCGGCGTTTCAGCGTATTTCTCACCACGTGCGCGGTGAATATTCTCGCTGTCGCCATGGGGACCGTTGGGATTGTCGAGCGCCGTCCACACCATGGTGTCACGGATATACTTGCCCATGCCTGAACAGCCGCTCAGAGCGAGAGGTAGTGCCAGCAGAGCGGCCTTCCGCATTTCTTACTCCCACAAGGTCAATAACTGACCTTTAGCGGTCCTTGTAACGGAGCGCCAGATGAAGACAGACAAAGAGCTCCACAATTCGGCCGAAGCACGACGTCAGAAGCTGATCTTGGAGGATTTGCGGGACTGTCCCGCCATGATGCGTGTGAGACCGGCCGTCAGGTATCCCCAGCCACTGATGACTGTGGGAATAACCGAAAACCACAGCAGGATCCCACCGATGAGGCTGGCCGGCAGGAAGGAAAGTCCTAGCATTCCTGCGCCACTGTCTCCACCGATCAGAAAACCGATCGCCACCATCTGAATTCCGGTCTTCCATTTTGCAAGCCGGGTTGAAGGCAGGGTTTCGCGCTGGGAGGCCATATATTCGCGCAGACCGCTGACCAGGATTTCCCGGAGCATGATGATGATCCCGGCATACAGCGAGAAAACCGGAAGCTGCGTCAGTCCCGCCAGAGCAAGCAGAAGCGACCCCACCAGCAGCTTGTCCGCAATCGGGTCCATCATCCGCCCCAGCTCGGAAAGCTGCTGCCAGCGTCGCGCCAGGGCCCCGTCCAGATAGTCCGTGATGCACGCAGCCGTGTAGACCGCGCATGCAATCAGGTTCGCAGTCGGTGAATGCACCGAGAGCAGCACGACCAGTACGGGAATGGACGCGATACGCAGCAGTGTCAGGATGTTTGGCAGATCTGTCAGCATCGCAGCCAGTCTAGAACAGTTTCCGTTGCTCCGGTATGCGTCAATGTGCCGTAGAAAGATGTATTTTTCGTGTAAATCCCCGGACACATCTCAATGGCTGCGATCGCTGACTGAAGACTTCTGGACCCATTCCGGATGAAAATGCCCGTAGATGGCGCTTGCGGTGCCTGAGCTGATCCCTGGTGCGGCCTCCAGTTCCTCGAGACTCGCCTGCCGGACGGACTTCGCCGAGCCGAAATGATTGAGTAGGGCCTTTTTCCGTGCCGCCCCGATTCCCGGGACATGATCGAGTTCCGAGCTGCGCAGCCCCTTGGAGCGTCCTGCCCGATGGGTCGTGATGGCGAATCTGTGCGCCTCGTCACGCAGCCGCTGCAGATAATACAGGACAGGATCACGCGAGGGCAGCTGGAATGGCGGTTTTGTCTCCGTAAAGAACCACTCACGTCCTGCATCACGGTCTGGGCCCTTGGCGATGGCGACGATCGGGATTCCCGTCACGTCCAGCTCGGACAGGACGGCCCGGACAGCATTGAACTGCCCGAGGCCACCATCAATCAGCAGCAGATCCGGCCAGTCTTCCGGCCGCTCGCCACTTTCGGGACGACGCCCGAAGCGCCGTTCCATGACTTCGCGCATCATGCCGAAATCATCGCCTGGCGTCACAGGTCCCTTGATGGCGTATTTGCGATAGGCGCGCTTGTTGAACCCTTCCGGCCCACCCACAACCATCACGCCATAAGGGGCCTGCCCCATGATGTGTGAGTTGTCATAGGTCTCGATCCGCTGGGGCGTTTCGGGCAGGCCAAAGACTTCCGCAACACCTTCGAGCAGTTTGCGCTGTCCGGTATTTTCAGCAAGCTTCCGCTCGAGTGCCTCACGCGCATTCAACGCTGCGTGGTCGAGCACTTCTTTTTTCTCGCCCCGCTGCGGCCTGAGGATTTCCACCTTCTGTCCGCGCCGGATGCTGAGCGCCTCTTCGACGAGCTTCAGTTCCGGCAATTCGCAGTTCACGAGAACGGTCGGCGGTGGCGGCTTATTGTCATAGAACTGGATCATGAACGCGGACAGCACATCCGCTGCGGTCTCTTCTTCCGCATGAGCGGGATAAAAAGCGCGGTTACCATTATTTCGGCTGCCACGGATAAAGAAAACCTGAATGCAGCTCTGACCCGCTTCCTGCCAGATGGTCATGATATCGGCGTCATTGATCGAGCTCGGGTTGATCGTGCTTGACCCCTGGATGCTGGCAAAACCCCGGATCCTGTCGCGGATCGACGCGGCCCGCTCGTAATTCATCTCCAGGGAAGCCTGTTCCATTTCCCCTGCCAGACGCTGCTGTAATTCCGTGCTGTGCCCGGAAAGGAACTGGCGTGCTTCGCTCACCAGCTCGGCGTAATCTTCCTTGGAAATCCGGTCTACACAGGGCGCTGAGCAACGTTTGATCTGATACAGCAGGCAGGGCCGAGTTCTGCTGTTCAGAACTGCATCCGAGCAGGACCGGAGTAGAAAGCTGCGCTGGACCAGATTCAGTGTCTGGTTGACAGCCCAGGCGTTGGCAAACGGTCCCCAGTATGTCGCGCCCTTGACTGGCTTGCCACGCTGCTTGGTGATCTGGGGAAACTCGTGGCTTTCGGTCAGCATCAGCCACGGATAGCTTTTGTCGTCGCGCAGGAGAATGTTGAAGCGCGGCTTCATCCGCTTGATGTAATTCGCTTCCAGAAGCAGGGCGTCCGCTTCCGTCCGCGTGATGACGATCTCCATCGAAACCGTCATCGAGACCATGCGGCGCAGTCGCTCCGGCAACTGGTTGATGCGGGTATAGGACGACACGCGCTTCTTCAGGCTCAGCGCCTTGCCGACATACAGAACCTCTCCCTTCGCACTCAGCATGCGATACACGCCAGGGCTGTAGGGAATAGTCTTCAATGCCTCACGAATGGCCTCCACGCCCTGCTTTTTTTCCGCAGGAACAAGGGGTTCACCCGGATCGGCAGAATGGTCGGAACTGTGTGGAGGAAGGTCGTTCATTCGGCTTCTTCAGTCATCCACTGAACCTGTGGAAAAGTCTGTGGGCTGCTCCGTGACAGAATCATGAAAGCCCCGGTTTGCCGGACCTGTCATCGGATTGCCTAATTTTTAATCATGTTTTGCAAGCCATTGAAAACGCTTGCATCTTGCTTTCAGATCTTTCCCGTCAGCTTCAATCTGCGGGACGGAAAAGACCCATCAGCTCCCGACAAACATTCCACTGGATCATGGTGGACGAACTGGCTCCTCTTTCGACCGCTATGATCATGTTCTGTTCTATCGGGTGCGACCGGAGCCGCATGATGGCCCTGCTCTCAGACCGTCACTGCGGCCTGCTCAGCCGTCTCCAGAAGTCGCAGCATGTTACCACCCCAGATGGCAGAAATCTCGGTATCGCTGAATCCCGCCCCCTGGAGCGCGCGGGTTACGTTCGTGGTCTCGGTCGCATCTTTCCAGCCGGGGATACCGCCGCCGCCATCGAAGTCGGACGAGATACCAACATGCTCAACCCCGATCCGCTTGGCGATATAGGAGACATGCCGCACCAGATCCTCAACGGTGCCGCCGCCGCCCTTTTTCAGGAACGACCCCATGGCCGTCACCTGGATCAGGCCACCCGTCTCCTTCAGACGGTCAAGCTGCTCGTCATCCAGATTGCGCGGATGATCGCACAGGGCGCGGGCGCAGGAGTGGCTGGCGAAAATAGGCGTGGTGGAGACTTCAGTGGCCTGCATCATGGTCGATTTCGCCGCATGTGACACATCGACCAGAACGCCGGTGCGGTTCATGTGTGCAATCGCCTGACGCCCCAGATCGGACAGGCCGTCATGGAGTGTCTCGCTATCCGCTAAATCCTTGCGGGGAATGGCCGCATCCGCGAGCGCATTATGCCCGTTATGGGTGAGTGTCATGTAACGGACGCCATAGCGACGGGCGAGTTCCGCAATACGCTCCGGACGTCCGCCTAGACCGTGTCCGTTCTCGATCGCTGGAATGACGGCAAGGTCATTCGCTTTGAAGGCCTCACGTACATCGGCCGCTGTCCGGCAGACGCGGGCGCCATGATCGCCCTGTCGGCCCTCAATCCCGGAAATTACGTCCAGCATTCCCTGAACGCGGGCCCAGCCCTCTTCATGCCCGGCCTCATCACGGGGACCCTGCGGAATATAGGCAGCGAGACACACCGCCCGCAGTCCGCCTTTGCGAGTCTTGGGGACATTCACCTGCCGGGGCGTTTCTTCCGCCCAGGCATCCTGCCGGTCAGGCCAGGGAATATCGATATGGGAATCAAGCGTTAGAAGGGTGTCGTGCAGATCAGTCATGGTTCGTTCTAGATCGGACGGGAGCGCGTCGTGTGCAAGAGGGTGCTTGTCAAAACGTCCGATCCGGTCGATCCAGTTTGCATGCGTCTCATCACCTGGAACATCAATTCCCTTCGACTCAGGCTGCCTCTGCTGAAGCAGATCGTCGAACAGGAAAACCCGGACATCGTCTGTCTACAGGAAACGAAAGTCCCGGACCCCCTCTTCCCCGCTCAGGCTCTGGCTGAAATGGGACTGCCCCATCAGGTCTATAAAGGCATGAAGGGCTATAATGGTGTGGCGATCCTGTCGCGGCACCCGCTGCAAAGCGTGGACGGCACGCCGGACTGGTGCACACGCTCCGACTGCCGGCATGTTGCCGCAAGCATTGAGACGCCCGCCGGTCCGATCCTGCTGCATGATTTCTACGTGCCAGCTGGCGGGGATATCCCCGATCCCGAAGAGAATGAAAAATTCGCCCACAAGCTGGCTTTCGTGGACGAGGCAACGGGCTGGTTCACCAGCACCCCGCCTGCCCGCAGCATTCTGGTCGGCGACCTCAACATCGCACCGCTGGAGCATGACGTCTGGAGCCACAAACAGCTTCTGAAGATCGTCAGCCACACGCCGCCCGAGATCGGACGTCTCAAGGCGTGGATGGCAACGGGATTTCAGGATGCCATGCGGACGATCACCCCGGAGCCCGAAAAGCTCTACACATGGTGGTCATACCGCAACAAGGACTGGAAGAAGTCCAACCGTGGACGGCGGCTGGATCATGTGTGGATGACGCCCGACCTGATGCCGGGCCTGCGCGATGTCCGGGTTCTGCAGGACGTGCGGGACTGGGCCAGTCCCTCAGATCACGTCCCGGTCGTGCTGGATTTCGATCCAGCCTGACCCGTCACCCGCCCTGTCAGCCTTCAGGCTGACAGGCTGTCGGAGCCGATGACACCACGACCTTCCGGATCGAGACGATACCCGCCCCCTTCCGTAATCAGCAGCGACGTGCGCGCCGGATCGGGCTCGATCTTCTGACGCAGGCGGTAAATATGCGTCTCAAGCGTATGGGTGGTGACGGCGGCGTTGTAACCCCAGACTTCGTTCAGAAGAACCTGACGCGCCACCGGACGCTGACCTGCACGGTAAAGATACTTCAGGATCGCCGCTTCCTTCTCCGTCAGGCGGATCCTGCGGTTACGGGCGGTCTCGACCAGCAGCTTGGCGGACGGACGGAACGCATAGGGCCCGATTTCAAAAACGGCATCTTCGCTGTTCTCGAAAATCCGAAGCTGGGCACGCAGACGCGCCAGAAGTTCGCCAATCCGGAAAGGCTTGGCAACGTAATCATTGGCGCCAGCATCCAGACCGCGCACAACATCGTGCTCGTCATCGGAGCCGGTCAGAATGATGATCGGCATGCGGACGCCTTCGCGTCGCAGTTCGGCGCAGAAATCGCGGCCGTCACCGTCCGGAAGAGTGATATCCAGCAGCATGGCGTCATATCGGGCACCAGGCTTGGCGAGAAGTTCGCGCGCCGCAGCGACGGACGTCGCCTCAACGGCTTCCAGTTCGCCACCGTGCTGAAGCTGCTCCGCCAGAAGACGACGCAGCGTATCATCATCGTCAACAACCAGAATGGGGCGTGGACCTGCCATAATAACCTGTCTCGTTCTATCGCGACGGAAGAAAAGTTACATCCGCAGAGGTCAGCGTTCGTAACTCGCGCATCCGGACTTACCATTCCCACTACCGGGGAAGAAAGCAGCATGCTCTCGGGGCAGACTATGGCAAGTACAGCCACAAAAGGAAACAGCATTATGGCTAAAGCTATTTTGAAAACCGCTGGAGACCGCGCTTTTCTTCACTTCCGGGGCAAAATCGTTCCGGCTTTGACAGGTCAGCGCGGTCTGTCTCTTGACAAGGCCGAAGGTGATCTCTGCACCCCCGTCGGTGAGTTGCCGATCCGGCGTGTTCTCTACCGTGCCGATCGTACGTCCCGCCCGGTCTGTGGCGCTGAACTGCCCATCGAACCTATCGGCCCCGGTGACGGCTGGTGCGACGATCCAGCCCATTCCGATTACAATCGCGCGGTCACCCTGCCTCACCCGGCGTCGTGCGAGACTCTCTGGCGTGAAGACCACGTCTATGATCTCTGCATTGTGATGGGTTGGAACGATGACCCAGCCGATTCGGGGCGTGGCTCGGCTATTTTCCTGCACCTCCCGCCCGCCAGCGGCTACACGGAAGGCTGCATCGCGGTAGAGGAAAAGGAGCTTCGGGCGCTCCTGCAGGACGGTCTCTCCCACATCACCGTGGAAAAACCGTCCTGAGCCGATCCTATTCCGCCGGTGGCGGAACCATGGAAACCATGTGGTCCCCGGGCTGGGGCACGGATTTGTCATTATCCTCGGCAGACCGGATCAGGATGCCCCCGTCCCGCTTCACCACGAGAATGTCGAGCCGGTTTTCATCCGTCCCGAACGTCGGTGCGCTTTCTTCCGTGGCTTCCACCGCGACAAACCGCCATCCCTGTTCGAACAGCGTGTCGAACAGCGTGTAATTCCAGGCAGGCTCACCCAGCACTTTGCCGCGCGCATCGCGTGACAGGCCATGGTAGAAATCCAGCCGCGCCACACCGGGGCTGATCTGATAGACGCGCTGCCGGCCCATGGTCGGCGCCAGATGCCCGCAGACCATTCCGTTATAGATGCCGTCACCCGTCGTCGCGATCAGATAGTCCGCGGGCCGTTCCTCAAGGGATTCCTGCCCGTGCTGGGACAGCAGTTCGGCCCGCAGGACTGGAATATCCTGACGTGTGGCGGGCATCAGCGCACTGGAGCGGTTGTCCACCAGCAGCACCGGAACTCCTGCCCTGCGCAGGCACGAGGCAAAATTGATGGACCAGCCGCTTGCCCCCAGAATCGCAATCGCCGGATCATTGGACAGCGTGAGTTTCAGCAGCCGTGCGATCGGCCCCAGCGAAAATCCATGCAGGATCATCGTGACCGCAATCACGGCAAACACCGCAGGCATGATCAGATCGGCGGACTGATATCCCGCTTCCTTGAGACTGATCCCCGCCTCACCGGCCACGGCCGCCGCGACAATACCGCGTGGTGCGATCCAGCCAACGAACAGCTTTTCCTTCCAGGGCATGCTCGTTCCCAGCGTGGACAGGAAAATGCCCAGAGGCCGCACGACGAACAGGACCACCACCGTCAGCGCAAAGATCGGAATGGAGAGCCGCGCCAGAACGTCCCTGTGCAGATCGGCCGTCAGCATGATGAACAACACGGACACCACCAGAACCACGAGCGACTCTTTCATGCGCCGCAGTTCCGTCACGCCGGGGATCTG
Source organism: uncultured Gluconobacter sp. (assembly GCA_937880175.1). Classification (GTDB taxonomy): domain Bacteria; phylum Pseudomonadota; class Alphaproteobacteria; order Acetobacterales; family Acetobacteraceae; genus Gluconobacter. The sequence continues at coordinate 21,199 of CALFLO010000075.1, read as the reverse complement.
AAGATTCGCCAGTGCCATACCGAAGATCGTAACCGCCATCAGCCCTGCGCCACCCATTTCCAGGTTGCACAGGGAGAAGATCACCAGCGCCATCGAGATCAGCATCGGCGTCTTGAGGATTTCCGGCATCAGATCGCGTGTGAAGAGATAGCGTATCAGATAGGCTGGCAGGATCCCCGCAGACAGTGATACCGCAATCGCCCCCAGCAGATCCGGCAGCGTATGCGTGAAGAACACATCCGCATGAACGTCGACATGCAGCATCATGAGCTGCAGGACGACAGCCGCCAGAATCGCGCCCAGAGGATCGTTGACGATGGCTTCCCAGCGCAGGAACGCTGCCACGCGCGGCTGAAGCTTGGCGCTTCGCAGCAGCGGTAGAACCACCGTCGGCCCCGTCACGACGACGATCGCCCCGAACAGCATGGACGTGCCCCATTCCAGATGCGCCACATAATGCGCAGCCAGAGAGCCCAGAACCCAGTTGATCGGAAGTGCGAGCATTGTCAGGCGTGCAACGCCTTCACCGGCCTCGCGCAACTGGCGAAAATCCAGCGCCATGCCGCCCTCGAACACCACAAGCGCCACAAGCAGGGACACCAATGGCCGGAACATCCATCCCATCGTCTCCGACGGATGAAGAATACCGAGCCCTGGTCCGAAGATCAGACCAAGCGAGAACAGAAGAACAATAGCCGGAAGCCGGAATCGCCAGGCGACCCACTGGGCCAGCATCCCTGCTCCGAAAGTCGAGGCGATGCCGATAAGAATGTCATACTGCATGGATGTTCGGCACGGGCTCCGCGTTATGGATACGAAGCGGTATCATATCCCGGATCAGCCAATGCACCTAAAATCTGGAATAATGTTCCATCATGACGCCTAACCTGCCGCACTCCGACAAGGATATCCTGATCCGTCCCGCGCAGTCGCTGGACCGTGAAGGAATCTGGCTTCTCCTGTCGCCCGTCCTGCGCAAGGCCGAGACCTATGCACTCCCCCGTCACTGGGGCCGACGGCAGGCGCTGGCCTACTGGATGGATGTGGAGCACCGTGTGTATGTCGCGCAGACCCGCGACCATGAAATCGTCGGGACGTTTTATCTTCAGGCCAACCAGAAAGGCGGTGGCGCGCATATCGCCAATGCCGGTTTTGTCGCGCGGCCCGGTTATGGCGCAGGCCGTCTCATGGGCGAACACGCCCTGTCGGAAGCCACGAAGCTCGGCTTCTGCGCCATGCAGTTCAACTTCGTTGTCAGCACGAACCAGCGTGCCATAGCTCTTTGGAAATCCCTGGGCTTCCGGGTGATCGGCACGCTTCCCGGCGCATTCGATCACCCGTCCGAAGGCTATGTGGACGCGCTGGTTATGTGGAAGGGCCTTCTGCCACCGGCGCCGTAGCAGCGGCTTCAGTCGTCTCTTCCGTCTTCGCATCCGTCACGACCCGTTCGAGCACGCAGGCGAAGAACCCGTCCGTCCCGTCCCGCAGCGGTGTCAGCGAGAACTGCGCCTTGTTCCGCAGTTCTGCGGGCAGAAGTTCGGACATCTGCTCTTTCGGCAGACGCACGAAGTCTGTGCGGCGCTTGAGGAATGCGTCGATCTGCTGCCCGTTCTCACAGGCCAGAAGTGAACAGGTCGCATAGATCATGCGTCCGCCTGGCTTCACTAAAGATGCTGCACGATCAAGGATCTGCGCCTGTTTGATGACAAGTTCCTGAATATCTTCCGGCGTCAGGCGCAGGCGCGCATCCGGGTTGCGTCGCCAGGTTCCTGTTCCCGAACATGGTGCATCGACCAGCACCCGGTCGAAGCTGCCGGCCCGACGCTTGGCCCATTTGTCTCCCGACACCAGAAGATGCCGCTCGACGTTATGAACCCCTGCCCGACGCAGCCGCTTGACTGCCCCATCCAGACGCTTCTCATGCACGTCGCAGGCCACGATATGCCCGCGGTTTTCCATGGTCATCGCCAGTGCCAGCGTCTTGCCGCCCGCACCTGCGCAATAATCCAGAACCCGATGCTCGCCACGCGCATCGGCGGCCGCCACCACAAGCTGGCTGCCCTCGTCCTGAATTTCGACCAGGCCCTCTTTGAAAGCCTGTGTCGCCGTCACCGGCTGACGTCCATCCAGACGTAGCCCCCACGGTGAAAGCTTCGTCATTTCCGCCTGCAGCGATTCGCGTCGAAGTTCTCGAACGGCCGTCTCACGGCTGCCCTTAAGCAGATTGACGCGCAGATCGAGTGTCGGCGTTCCGAGCATCGCTTCCATCTCGTCCGGAAGGCGGCTTCCAAACGTCTCACGGAGCGCACTGTCCAGCCAGTCCGGGTATTCAAGCCGCACGGAGATGGGCTGCTTCTGGCTGGAAAGTTCTTTTCCTTCCAGACCCTTAAGCGCCATATCCTCACGTGACGTCAGAGGCTTCTGCGCATAGCGCTCCCCACTGAACAGCTTGCGGACATTCTCCATCGTCTCTCCACCAAGGAGAAGCGATGCCGAGCACACAAGACGCGGGGAAATGTCGCCGGAAATATCCTTGAGATGCCATTGCAGACGTCTCCAGCCACGCAGGACGTCCCACACAATCGTGGAAATGGCTCGCCGGTCACCACCACCGATATAGCGGCGCTCGCGAAAAAAGGCGTTGGCTGTGGCGTCGGCTGGACGGCGGGGCGCATTCTGGATCGCACAGAGCAGATCGATGGCGCCTGAAAGACGGGCTGCGGGGGTCATAGCGCCCCCGTAGCCCGTTTGGCCTCTCAATGCGAGAGGCTTTGATGCAGGGAGGTTCAGTCCCGGCGGTAGTTCGGGGCTTCGCGGGTGATCGTCACGTCATGAACATGGCTCTCACGCAGGCCGGCATTCGTGATGCGACGGAACATGGTGCGGACCTGAAGATCGGCCACCGTGGCCGAGCCTGTGTAGCCCATGCCAGCTTTCAGGCCGCCGACGAGCTGATGGATGACCGGAGCCATACCGCCCTTGTAAGGGACCTGGCCTTCAATGCCTTCCGGAACCAGCTTGAGCGTATCGCGGACTTCCGCCTGGAAATAACGGTCTGCGGAGCCGCGCGCCATTGCCCCCAGCGAGCCCATGCCGCGATAGGCCTTGTAGGACCGGCCCTGATACAGGAACGTCTCGCCCGGGCTCTCATCCGTACCAGCCAGCAGCGAGCCGACCATGACCACGTCCGCGCCAGCGCCAATCGCCTTGACGATGTCGCCCGATGTCCGGACGCCACCGTCTGCGATGGCCGGGATATCCAGCTCATGACAAGCTGCGGCCGTTTCCATGACAGCGGAGAACTGCGGCACACCCACGCCAGCCACGACGCGCGTTGTGCAGATGGATCCCGGGCCGATGCCGATCTTCACGCAGTCAGCGCCAGCAGCAATCAGGGCGCGTGCAGCATGTGGCGTTGCGACGTTGCCTGCGATGACCTGAAGACCACCATGGCGGCTCTTGAGCGTTTCCACCGCACTCAGAACGCCATGGGAGTGCCCATGGGCCGTATCTACGACGATGACGTCCACGCCAGCCTCTGCGAGGGCTGCCGCACGACGGAAACCGTCTTCCCCGACGCCTACGGCCGCAGCGCAGCGCAGACGCCCCTGAGAGTCCTTGATCGCCAGCGGGTGCGCGATGGCCTTGTCCATGTCCTTGACGGTGATCAGACCGATGCAGCGCTTTGCCTCGTCCACCACCAGCAGCTTCTCGATGCGGTGACGATGCAGAAGCGTACGGGCTTCATCCGGTGCTGCACCGTTTAGAACTGTCACGAGGTTTTCGTGCGTCATCAGGTCCCGGACGCGGGTGTTCGGGTCGGTCGTGAAGCGCATGTCGCGGTTGGTCAGGATACCGACCAGAACGCCGCTGCCGTCTTCAATGACGGGAAGGCCGGACACGCCGTGCCGGGCCATGATGGCCTGAACCTCGGCCAGCGTCTGGTTTGGACCGACCGTGACCGGATTGACCACCATGCCAGATTCGAAGCGCTTGACGCGACGGACCTGCTCGGCCTGCTCCTCGATGGAGAGGTTTTTGTGAATGACGCCCATGCCGCCCTGCTGCGCCATCGCGATGGCCATACCGTCTTCGGTTACGGTATCCATGGCGGAAGACATCAGGGGGATGTTCAGCTCAATGGAGCGTGTCAGGCGGGTCCGTGTGGACGTCTGGGCTGGCAGGACTGACGATTCAGCCGGCTCGACGAGAACGTCATCGAAAGCCAGCGCCTCGCGGATGCGCTCATTCAGATTTGTTGCGTGGGAAAATGAAGTCATGAGCCGCGTGCCCCCGTTACGTCATGCGTCGTGAAAGACGCAATGTGTGTGAACCGGAGGCCAGAAGGCCGACCGGCCGTTGGCGGGTCCTCATAGAGCACTTTGCCCCCTGAGGGGAAGTCTCTTTTTTGCGGTATTTTCTGAGGATTTCTTGGCTGGGAGACCTGGATTCGAACCAGGGCTGACCGGGTCAGAGCCGGTAGTTCTACCGCTAAACTATCTCCCAAGCGGTGAGAGGGTGTTTATCAATCGCCCCCCTGCGGCGCAAGAGGGGTTAGGACATTTTTTTTGAAAAAACTGATATTTTTCTTGCGAGTAAGGTCTCCCGCGCCCCATGCTGCTTTTCCAAGGTCCCAGATCACGGGCAAGCGGGAGCCGAAACACATGATGAGGTATGGAACGGATCACAACCTGTCAGGCCCAGTGCCTGTTCATGCGTCTGCACGACGTACGGGTCCGTTCTTTGGTGCCATCGATCTGGGAACCAATAACTGCCGTCTCATGATTGCGGCGGGTACCCCAAACGGTTTTCGCGTCGTGGACAGCTTCAACCGCTCTGTCCGTCTGGGCGAAGGTCTGCGCTCCAGCGGTCGTCTTGCCGAAGAGTCCATGAAGCGTGCTCTTGATGCACTCCGTATCTGTGCGGAACGCATGAAGCAGTGGCCGCTCGTTCATGTGCGTGCTGTTGCGACGGAAGCCTGTCGTCAGGCTGCCAATGGCCGTGAATTTCTGGCGCGCGTGCAGCACGAGACGGGACTGACGATCGATATCATCACGGCTCGGGAAGAAGCGGAGCTGGCACTCGAAAGCTGTTCTCCCCTCTTCCGCCAGCCTGAGCACAAACCTGTCCGTGCCGATCGCGGGGTTCTTTTTGATATTGGTGGTGGCTCCACCGAAGTTGCCTGGGTGCGGATTGATCCCGAACGTCAGACCCAGACCCTGATCGGCACGACAAGTGTGCCTGTTGGCGTGATCACCCTTCAGGAGATGTTCGGTGAAGGGCATGGTCCGTCCTACGAGACGATGGTCGGCCATGTTCAGGATTATCTGAAGGGCTTTGAGAGCGTGCACCGTATCCGGCGTGAGGTGACGCTCGGTAAAACCCGGCTGATTGGCACTTCGGGAACCGTGACGACCCTGGCCGGGGTTGCGCTCTCCCTGCCCCGTTATAACCGTGCAGCCATTGATGGTCTGACGCTGCCCGGCCCCAGTATGGTGGACGCTATCGGGAGCCTGCGCAAGCTGGACCGGGACGAACTTGCGGAGCATCCGTGCGTGGGTGCGGAACGCATGAAATTCGTATTGCCGGGCTGCGCAATCTTTGAAGCAATCCATCGTTTGTGGCCTGTCGATGACGTGACGATTGCAGACCGGGGGTTGCGCGACGGGATGTTGCTGCGTATGGCCCGCGATCACGGTCAGCGTTCCGGCAAGGGGCGCCACACGACCAGTCGCCATGCCACGCCCCGGTCACGGGGCCCATTCGGGACGTATGCCACAATATGAAGTCGCCAAGATCCCGCTCCGGTTCCAGCAAGGACACGGGACCGAAGCGTATTCCGGGCAAGGCCCTGAAAAGCGCCTCCAATCCCGGTGAAAACGACGCAACACTCGACTCTGCGACGTCACGCACTGCACGAAACAAGACGGTCTCGCTCAAAACGGCCCGTGGGCGCACCACGGCCCAGCAGCGCTGGCTCAACCGCCAGTTGAACGATCCCTATGTCGCAGCCGCACGCAAACAGGGCTGGCGGTCGCGCGCGGCCTTCAAGCTGATCGAGATTGACGACCGTTTCAAGCTGATCGAGGAAGGCACGCGGATCATTGATCTGGGTGCCGCTCCCGGTGGCTGGACGCAGGTTGCGGTCAAGCGTGGTGCCAAGCATGTCGTAGGCTTGGATCTGCTTCCGGTTGATCCTGTCGCCGGTGCGGAAATCATTGAGGGTGACTTTACGGATCCCGATATGCCGGACCGTCTGAAAGACATGCTGGGCGGTCCCGCCGATCTGGTCATGTCCGATATGGCACCGAACACGACGGGCCATGCCGCGACCGATCACATGCGGATCATGGGCCTCGCGGAAGGGGCGCTGGATTTCGCATTTCAGGTTCTGGCCGAGGGCGGCAGCTTCATCGCCAAGGTGTTCCAGGGCGGCTCAGAAAAAGACATGCTGGCGCTGATGAAGACAGCATTCTCAAGCGTCAAGCACGTCAAACCCCCGGCATCGCGCAAGGAGTCCAGCGAGCTTTACGTGATCGCAACCGGATTTCGACCGCAACGCCTGCTCGAAGGCAGCGAGAACGCCTGACAGAAAAATGGGCAGGATAGCAGCCTCAATAGCCTCTATCCTGCCCATTCCCTCCAGTGCGGACGGCCGCGTTATCGGCGGCACAATTCTTGCCTTGTGGAAAAGTCTGACGGCGCTTTAGGCCTGAGGCGGATTGGCCTGAAGGAATGACGCCATGGTGCGCTGGGCCAGGGCGGCTTCTTTCCCCAGACGGATCAGACCGCCGATTTGCAGCGGATGACGCAGCAGTGAGCCAACCAGCCCCGGAACATAGACAGCGCCATCCCTGACGCTTGTCTTGACCGCCGGGGGCAGATCCCGGCTGGCATCGTCGCAGACCACGCGCAGCACGGCGAACGGCACGCCAGAGCCGGCAACGACGCCGCTCTCCATGTCTACGGCAAGGCATTTCGTCTCCGAAAAATACCAGGCTTTTGCCAGCGCAAGCTCAACAAGAACGTCGCTGTGCAGGATCCCTCCGCGCCGCCCGTAGGCCGAACCGAAGGTCTGGCTTAATCTGGGGTCGCAGGGAATGTCTTTTCCCTCATGTCGAACATGGTCTGCAACGATGACAGTGCCTGGCGGCGCGTCCGGTGACAGGCTTCCGGCGCATCCGAAGGACAGGAGTTCCGTTGCGCCGGCTGCGAGCAGACGCTCCACCCCGCGGCGTGCGCCTTCCGGCGTTGCATTGCTCAACGCCAGAGGAGCGTCCGGCAGAAACCGCCGGATCAGACGGGCTTCCTGTTTCAGGCCTGCGAGAATGCCAAGCATCAGAAACCGTACTCCACCTTGCCGCTGTTGCTCACGCTGAGATTGCGATAACGGGCGAGTGCGGTCAGCGGGAAGAACTGCTTGTAGCCATGGTAGCGCAGGTAAAAGACCTTCGGGAAGCCGACAGCGTTATAGGCGTCTTCCTGCCATTCACCCTTCTCGTCCTGCTGGGACACAAGATAGGCCACACCGCGCTTTACGGCCTCGCTCTCACGTCGTCCCACAGCCATGAGTGCCAGCACGGCCCAGGCGGTCTGGGACGGAAGGCTCTGGTTATATTCGCCAGCCGTTCCGCCCTCGTAAGTGGCGCAGTCTTCGCCCCAGCCGCCATCAGGACGCTGAACGCTTTCGAGCCACTTCACCGCACGCAGGACCATTGGGTCGTCATGAGGCACGCCCGCGATATTCAGGGCGCACAGGACCGACCATGTGCCGTAAATATAGTTGGTGCCCCAGCGGCCGAACCAGCAGCCTTCGGCTTCCTGTTCCGCACGCAGATATTCGATGGCCCGGAGGATAATCGGCCTGTCATCCGGGTCCCCAAGCTGCGCGAGAAAGGAAATACAGCGGGCCGAGACGTCGGCAGTCGGCGGGTCAAGCAGTGCGCCATGGTCCGAGAACGGAATATGGTTGAGCAGTTCGTGATCGTTGTCGATATCGAACGCACCCCAGCCGCCATTGGTGCTCTGCATCCCGATGATCCATTCCCGGGCGCGGGAAATGGCTTCCTTGCTGTTTTCGGGATCGACACGATGCAGCAACATACCCACGACGGCGGTGTCATCGACGTCCGGATAATAGTCGTTTTCGTACTGGAACGCCCAGCCACCGGGGCGAAGGTCAGGCGCGTTGATGGCCCAGTCGCCCTTGACGTTCAGGATCTGGTGCTGCCGCAGCCATTCCGCGCTCTTCTTCAGGGACTCAAGCGTTTCCGCCGTTTTGGTGCCAGCTGGACCGGATGCAGCTTCAAGCATCGCAAGACCAGACAGACCCGTGTCCCAGACCGGCGAGACGCAGGGCTGGCAATAGATCTCGTCGCCATGATCCACGAGAAGATCCTGAATGCCCTCCCATGCCGTCACGGCCCGCGGGTCGCTGTCCGGAACGCCCTGTGCGCGATACATCATCACGACATTCGCCATGGCCGGATAAATGGCACCGAGGCCGCCCCGGCTCAGACGCGGCTCAATGAAATCGCTGGCGGCCTTAAGGGCCTTTTTGTGCAGGCTCTTCGGCATGAGCGGGAGAACCGGACGCAGCGCGGAGTCCAGATGCTTGAAAAACCGGCCCCAGACCGAGCGGTACGGCCCGCGGATCCAGTCCGTCACTTCGGAAGGCGGCTTGACGAACAGTTCCTGCACATGGATACCGCGCGGATTGATGGCCTTGGGCCGGAGCGCGTTCAGTACCAGCAGCGGTGCAATGACCGCCCGGGACCAGTAGGACATGTTCCAGACTGAGAAGAACGCCTTGCGTGGTAGGAGCATGAGCTCGACCGGCATCACGGGCGTTGCATGCCAGGGCACTTCTCCGAACAGGGCAAGCTGGATCCGAGTGAACACGTTTGTCCGCGCAGCACCGCCATGATCGAGAATGGCCTCGCGTGCAATGCGCATATGCGGCGCATTGATGTCGTCCCCAATCGCCTTGAGCGCGAAATAAGCCTTTACGGTCGCCGAGAGATCGAAACCGCCATCATGATAAAGCGGCCATCCCCCATGATCGCCCTGGATCCGTCGCAGATAGACACCGATCTTGGCCTGCTTTTCCGGGTCGATCCGGTCGAGATAATGTTCGAGCAGCGCATATTCCGCCGGGATCGTCGCGTCCGCTTCGAGCTCGTAAACCCAGTGTCCGTCTGACTTCTGCTTCCCGCCCAGCGCGGTCTGCGCTCCCTCGATGGCATGATTGATTTCATCGGGTTCGACGGATTGACGGGACAAGGTCGCGCTCACGCGGTCCTCCTTTTCCAGAATATCAGAATAGATCAGCATTGTTCGGTTCTCCCGACACAGGCGGTCCTGAAAGGCGGGAGCTGTGTTACAATCATGACTGCGGGAGTGCTCATCACGATCCCGTGTTTTCAACGGCGGAGCGGAAGCCCAGCGCAGCCACGGCCTGAAGACCGGACTGGATGGAACCATCGATCGTGGAGGGCAGACCGGTGTCGGTCCAGTCTCCGGCCAGCGCCAGATTGACCAGATCCGTTCTGGCTCCGGGGCGCAGGCGGTTCTGCTCGGGGGTCGCGGCGAATGTTGCCCGCTTTTCCCACACCAGACGCGCGGGCGGCATGGCGACCGGAAGCGACTGCGACAGAACCGGATCAAGCGCGCGCCTGATTTCGGACCAGATCGTGGCCAGCAGTTCGCTGTTCTTGCGATCAGCGTAGCGGTTGGCTGCACTGACGGTGACGGACAGGATATCTCCCTTGAGGAAGATCCATTCCGAAATACCGCCCACCAGCCCCACGAACCCGGCCTGCGCGACAACGCCACGGGCCTGAACCACGGCCGGGAGACGGAAATGCGCGTTCGCGATGCTCTCAAAGGCATCCGGCGCTTTCACTCCCGGAAGCAGGGACTGCGCAACCGGCCCCGGCACGGCCATGATGACGTGGTCCTCGGGGCCGAGTTCGATCCGCCCCTCAGCCGTTTCGAGCGCTGTCGCACGGCCGTTCTGCTGTTCGATGGCACTGACGCGAACACCTGTGCGGACTTCGCCGTGAAAACGTTCCAGATACGCCACGGCCGGATCGATCAGCGTTTCGGACAGGCCAACCGCCGGGAACCAAGGGCAGCAGGCCATGCCGCCCTTCGCGAGGGACTTGCGGATCACGTTTCCAAGCAGTTTCGCGCTGCCGGTATGGATATCCGTATTGAGAACGGAAATTGCAAAAGGCACCAGCAGCCTGCGGCTCAGCTGCCCGGAACTCAGGCACGCATCCACGGTCGTGTTGTCGCCTGCCCGCAGGAAGCGTCCCAGAGAGGCAAGCTCGGACAGCTTCATGCCCGGAACACGCCGACCGCCCGGAAGCGCCCAGAAGGGAAGCTTTCCCTTCGACAGGCGCACCGTCCAGGCGAGGCTGTCCTCAAGATCATAATACGGAAATATCGGCAGTCCCGGCCCCGTCAGGGTATGGCGCGCGCCGATGATGTCCAGATAGCGGAACGTCAGATCGTTGGACGACAGAATCAGGTGATTGCCGTTATCGATCCGGGCGTCGAGGGATTTGTCGTGAAAAGAGCGTGCCCGGCCACCACAGGCCGGTCCTGCTTCATAGACCGTGACACGGGCCTGTGCCGCCAGTTCAAGTGCGGCGGAAAGGCCTGCCAGACCACCGCCAATGATGTGGACATGGCTCATGAGGCTTACTTCACATACGCTGCAAGAGTGCGCAGCTTTCTCCAGGGTTTGCAGACCTTCGGAGCGACGTCCGGCGTTTTCCAGCCACGCTTTTCCAGTGCCGAGAGGATGGGCGCGTAGGATGCCGCCATCATGCGGGCCGGACGCATCGCGGCGCTGTTGCACAGCCGCATCGCATTGCGTGCCTCGCGGAAATGGTCTTTTGCCCGCGCAGCCAGAATGCGCGCCACATTGTCCAGACCATGCGCATACAGCGCTTCCTGCGGGTCTTTGGGAACATCAAAGCGGGTCAGAAGCTCGGCAGGAAGATACAATCTGCCGCGCCCTGCGTCCTCGGCGATATCGCGCAGGATGTTGGTCAGCTGAAGCGCGCGCCCCAGATGGTAAGCGACACGCCGTGCATTGTCCGAAGAATCCCCGAACACACAGACAGAAAGCCGTCCAACCGCCGAGGCGACCCGGTCGCAGTACAGATCAAGCGTGGCTTCATCGGGCGCTACGATCGGAGCGCCACAATCCATGGCCATGCCATCAATGACGTCATGGAAATCCTTGGCCTGAAGCTGGTAGCGATGGATGGCAACGATCAGAATGCGATCAAGCGCGTCCGAGGCCACGCCTTCGTAGAGCTTATCAATCCGGCGGTGCCAGTCCTGAAGGGCCGCCATCGGGTCTGCGACGCCAGCGTCGCCATCCGCGATGTCGTCCACCTGGCGGCAGAACGCATAGACCGCGAACATCGCCTGACGGCGATCCGTGGGGAGAATACGCATCCCACGGGCGAAGGACGTCCCCGAAGCGGTGACGATCCTCTCGACATGATCCAGATCGGCCTGCGCGCAGGGAAGACCGGAAGAAGCGCGCATCCTGCTGAAAACCATGTCTGTCCCCTGTCTCGTTTCAGAAGATCAGGGTTCTAGACCCAAATCCCCCCGAGACAAAGATGACCTGAACGGAAAGGCGTCCCATGCGTTAGTGTGATGCCAAAACGCAACACCTGATCAGGAGTCTTTGTGGCATGCGTTTTCTTTCCCAGATGAGCCTGCTCTTCCTTGCAGGGGCGTTCGCTAGCGGCATCCTTGCGGTGTCGCCCGCGATCGCACAGACGCCCCCCTCCGCTACAGCCAGTGGCCATGCCGAGCACCTCCTCGCAGATGATCATTCGTGGAATGGCACCCCTTACGGTCATTACCCGACGACACGCCCGATGCTCAGCATGATCCGGCTGACCATTCCGGCGCATTCTGCTCTACCATGGCATGTGCATCCCTACCCTAATGCCGGCTACGTTCTTGAAGGCACCCTCACGATCGAGGACCGGGAAAGCGGAAAAAAACGTACCTTCCATCAGGGCGAGGCCTTTGCGGAATCGGTCAATGACGTTCATCGCGGCGTGAGCGGAGACGGGCAGACCGTGCTCCTGCTGACCTATGCCGGCTCCCCCGGAAAGCCGACATCAATTCCCCTGCCCGGCCAGCAGAAAGAATACTGAAAATATCTCCGGGGCCTGCTTTGACAGGGAAAACGTTTCGGAATTAACATGTTCCGGCCCTAGTCTGGAGTATGGCCCACAATGACCAGTCCCCTCTCTCCCGCCGCCCGCAGCGACCTTCTTGCCCGGGGATATTCCCGGCGCAGCTTCGGTCGGATTGCCACGCTTCTGGCAGCGGGCGCCACCGTCCATGCCCTGACGAAATCCGCACATGCCGCCATTCTCCCATCAGGCATCAATTTTGAGGGCATGACCCGCCTCGGCAGCAATGAATGCTGGACGGGGCCGTTCCCGGAAGCCGCGCAGGCCGGTGCCTCCTCCGTTTTCCAGAGCAACCGCTATGACCCGACCGGCCATATGCGCGATGATCTGGTCAAGGCAGCGTCGGACGTGGAAGGACTGCCCGAGAGCCATGTCATGACATGGTGTGGCTCTTCCGACCCGCTGGCCCGTGCAATCGTCACCTTCTGCTCCCCTACCCGTGGGCTGGTCACGGCGGATCCGAGCTATGAAGCAGGCTGGGTGGCAGCGGACTGGCTGAAAATCCCCCTTGCCCGTGTGCCGCTTACCGCCAAGGGCGGGTATCGCACCGACGTGCGGGCCATGCTGGCAGCAGACCCCAATGCAGGCGTCTATTACATCTGCTCTCCAAACAACCCGACCGGTACGCTCACACCCCTGCGTGACATCGCATGGCTGGTTGAGCACAAGCCGAAGGGCTCGGTCGTTCTGGTGGACGAGGCCTATATCCACTTCTCGGAAGCGCCGAGCGCCGTTGAACTGGTCGCCAAGAACAAGGACGTTGTCGTCCTGAGAACCTTCTCGAAAATGTTCGCCATGGCTGGCATGCGTCTTGGCCTGACATTTGCACGCCCCGATCTGCATGAAAGCATGATGCGCTACGACGGCAAGAGCGCCACGTCGATGCTTCCGGTTCCGGCCATGGCCTGTGGTACGATGAGCCTGACCATGAAATCCGCCATCGCGGCCCGTCGTCAGGAAATGATCGCGGCCCGGAACATGACGTTCCAGCATCTGCGCAAGCGTGGCATCCACTTTATCCCGTCAGACGCCAACATGTTCATTATCGACTGGAAGAAGCCAGCCGCGCCCATCAAGGACGCCTTCTTGCAGCATAAGATCGTTATTGGACGCTCCTGGCCCGTTTGGCCCAACGCCTCGCGGATTACCGTCGGCTCCATGGACGAAATGAAGACTTTCTGTACGGCGCTGGATCAGATCATCGCCTGATTTGGGTCTAGTCTGATCCAGCTTTCCCTGTTGTTGGCTCAGCCGGCGGCAGGGAAATAACGGAGTGCACGGCACAGGGCCTTCGCACCATCCGTCTTCGTTAAAGCCACACGTTCCAGCAACGGGTCCTGACGACGCAGGCGGGCCGTCAGGATGTGGCACAGCTCTACGATAACAGCCGCTTCAAGGCGCATCCGGCGATCACGTACAAGCAGCGGCAGGATCCGTGCATTCCTGTTGAGAACGTCCACGCCGTCCAGCATCCGGTCGAAGACCCGTCGAACGCCCGGTTTACTGCGTACCAGACGCAGATCATCCAGACAGACGCCTTCTTCCTCCAGCCACGGTAGAGGCACATAGCATCGGTCGAGAGTTTTCAGGTCGTCTGCAACGTCCTGAAGATGGTTGACGACCTGAAGTGCCGAACACAGCGCATCGGAGGGTGCAAGTGTCTCTTCGCCCTCGCCGTGGAGCAGAAGCAGAAAACGGCCCACCGGGTTTGCGGAATACTTGCAGTAATGCAGCAGCTCTTCCCAGCTCTCATAGCGGGTCTTCTCCGCATCCATGCAGAACGCTTCGAGCAGATCCGTCGCGGTCTCCAGGGGCACCCCCGTCTGGAGAAGCACCTCGCGAAGCTTCGCGGCTGTCTGGGCATCGGCGCGCTGTGGCGCGGTGATTTCGCCCCGGATGACAGCGGCCATCCCCCGGAGCCGCGCAATCTTCTCGGCAGGTGTCAGCTCGGTCGTGTCCACCATGTCATCCGCGACGCGCGCGAAATTATAATAGGTGTGGACATAAGGCCGGAGCCGGGGAGCGATCAGAAATGAGCCGACGGGAAAGTTCTCGTCGGATTTGCCTTTGGCAGAGGTGACGTCTTTCGTCCCCCAGATGCTGTCTGTCACGATGTTTCATCCGTGTAGGAACGATTTTTCCAGCGGACACCGACCCCACGGTGATGGTCGAGGGCCGATCCGATGGTTGCTGCCATATAGAAGGCCGCAATAAGTGGAAGGGGGATAGCACGCCATAATGGCAGGCCAAAACGGCGGAGCGTCGGCACGAAAGTCAGGCAGGACAATACGTAGGTCAGAAGCCCAACGCGTCGTTCCCGTCCCTTGCCGAACAGTGCCAGCGCGACGGGCAGAAGCCAGATCGTGGCCATTCCGATGATTGTCGCAATCAGCAGGATCGGCGAATAGCGGAGCTGCACATAAGCCGTCCGGGCGATCATGTGCCACACGTCCTTCATGCCGCGATATGGCCGGACGGACCACGCCAGCGCGCTATGACCCAGATAAAGTCGCCCGCCCGAACGTTTTACATGTGCGGCCAGCGTGCAGTCATCGATCAGGGCGCCGCGCAGGGCTGTAATGCCTCCGATGCGCTCCAGAGCCCGACGTCGCAGGAGAATGGTTCCCCCTGCCGCACCGGCAATCCGGGAATGCTCGCTCGCAATCCGCGAAAACGGATAGAGCATCGCAAAGAAATAAACGAACGCCGGAACCAGAAAGCGCTCCGCTGTGCTCTCGCAGTTCAGCGCTACCATTTCCGAGACAAGATCCAGATCATCCTCCCGCGCCTTGGCGACCAGTGAGGCAAGATGACCCGGGGCATGCATGATGTCCGCGTCTGTCAAAAGAATATAGCCGTAAGGCCCGATCCGCGTCAGGGCTTCCTGTTCGCCCTGATGCACGGCCCACAGCTTGCCGCTCCATCCGGCGGGACGCTTTTGGCCGGTGATGACGGTCAGGCGCTTATGCGGATCCGGGAGTGCGCGGGCGATGTCGCCCGTTGCATCCGTACTCTCGTCATCAATCAGGATGACAGAGAGTTTTCCGTCGTACTCCTGTTCCAGAAGCGAGGTCAGGCATTCGCGGATGGACTCCGCTTCGTCCCGGGCGGGAACGACAACCGCAACGTCCGGCGCGCAGACAGGTGTGGGTTTCTGGTCGAGAATGGGGCCTTTCTGCCAGAATTTCCCATGGAACAGCGAAAGATAGATCCAGGCTCCCAGGCTGGTCAGTGCAGTTCCGAACAGCATTATTTCATCCGTCCATGCTGGCGGAACCAGGCGATCGCATCCGTCACGGCATCGCGGGCCGGGCGTGGGGCGTATCCGAGCTCTTTCTTCGCCTTGTCGGATGAGAAGAACATCAGCTTCTTGGACATGGCCAGCGTCTCGCGCGTCACACGCGGCTCAATTCCGAACCCGCGTGCCAGCCATTCGGACACGAGTGCTACAGGATAGAGCCAGGACTGTTTGAGCTTGATGGCAGGCGGCTTCACCCCGGCAATCTGGCTGACCATGCGGAACAGGTCGCCCAGCATGATGTTCTCACCGCCGAGTATGTATTTCTCGCCGATTTTTCCCCGCTCAAGCGCGAGCGCATGACCTTCGGCGACGTCATCGACATGAACGATGTTCAGGCCCGTCTCGACATAGGCGGGCATGTTCCCGCTGGCACAGTCGAGGATCATCTGTCCTGTCGGCGTCGGCTTGATGTCCCGCGGTCCGACTGGCGTGGACGGGTTGACGATGATGGCCGGGAGGTTCTTTTCGCGGACCAGACGCAGGACTTCCTGCTCCGCACGGTATTTTGAAAGTTTGTAAATCCCGATGACCTGGCTTTCCGAAATCGGCGTGGTCTCGTCCGCCGGGACGCCGTCGTATCGCAGGCCCAGAGCCGCCACCGACGAGCAGTAAATGATCTTTTCGACCCCTGCTTCCATAGCGGCCAGCATCAGATTGCGCGTGCCCTCCACATTGGCCTTCATCATGGTTTCCGGATCCGGAACCCAGAGTCGGTAATCGGCGGCGACGTGGAACAGGGTTTTGACGCCCTTCAGCGCCGGAGCCAGCGTATCCGGGTCGGAGAGATCCCCGACAGCAATCTCCGCGTCAAGCTCCGCGATATTTGAACGATCGGATGTCGGCCGGACGAGAAGTCTGAGGCGGTGGCCGCGTTCTTCAAGGACGCGGGCGACGGCGGAGCCGACAAACCCGGTAGCCCCCGTAACGAGTGTGACATCGTTCATGGTGGCAGTGTCTCCTTGGGTCATCAGCAAAAAAAGGTAGCAATGTGTGACAGCATAATCCCCCCGGCTTTTCGGGGAAAGCGTCTGCAAGGGTGGAATATTCACCCTGTGTGCGATAGAGCGTGTCCAAACGGTATGTGACGAAGACGTTGAAAAAAACTCTCCCAGTTCTGCTTTCCCTTCTCGGGGTGGCCCTGTTCACCTTCATTGCGGCCAAGGCGGGTATTCACCCCGTCATGGAAGCACTTTCAAAAGTCGGTGTTGGCGGCTTCCTGCTTCTCGCGGCCTGCCAGCTTCTGATTGACATGGGCCTCGGGATTGCATGGCACGCGGCGGTTCCGCTGCTGAGCATCCGGCGTCTCATAGGCGCGCGTCTGGTCCGTGACAGTGCTGGGGCATGCCTTCCCTTTTCGCAGCTTGGCGGGATGGTTATCGGTGTCCGCGCAACGCTGGCGGGCGTGAACCCGCGCACCGTCAAGGGAGAAGAACTGCACTGGCCCGAAGGCGTCGCCGCCAATCTGGTGGACATCACAACAGAAGTCCTTGGCCAGATCGCGTTCGTCGTGATCGCCCTCCTCTGCCTGATCGGCCATCACGGCGCCTCAAAATTCGTCTGGCCGCTGATTGGTGGTCTGCTTCTGCTGAGCCTTGGCATTGCCGGTTTCATCTGGACGCAGCATCGTGGCGGCACGATGGTTCGCAAGGCCGCAGCCTTTCTTGGACGGCACATCGCCGCTGAGTGGCGTGATTCCCTGATCGGCAATACGGAGACCTTCCAGTTACGACTCGAAAGTCTCTGGAGCCGTCCGGACAGGATCTCTCTTGGCGCAATCTGCCATCTGCTATGCTGGATGGGCGGTGCAGCCATGACCTGGCTGGCACTTCAGCTTCTGGGCGCGCATGTCGGCTTTTTCTCTTCCGTCGCAATTGAAGGTGTCGTCTGCGGCATCATGTCGGCTGGCTTTCTGGTGCCGGGCGCACTGGGCGTTCAGGAAGCAGCCTATGTCGCCCTGGGCCTGATTTTTGGGATCGACGCGGAAATTTCCCTCAGCCTTTCCCTGTTGCGTCGTGGCCGTGACATTCTGATTGGTATTCCGGTCCTGCTGACCTGGCAGGTGGTCGAAATGCGCAGGCTGCGTCATGCGCCAACGGCACCGGTTAGCAAGAACAGCACAGCGCCGGTCCCGGCCCGCAAGAAAGTCATTTCGCCCGCAGTGACCGCCCTTGCAGGCAACATCAAGAAAGAGGCCACCTCTCGCGACACAAAGACGTCCGAGGACAGCTCCTTCGCAGCGGCGCCAAGAGGCCTATGACACCCCTTTTCCGGTCTCTCTCCGTCATCGGCCCCGGGCTGATCGGTTCGTCCGTTCTGCGTCGTGCCCGCGAAACGGGTGTAATTGCCGAAACCCTGATCGCGGCAGATTCGAATCCCGGCGTTCTCGACCGGGTCCGTGAACTGGGTATTGCGGATATCACGACGTCCGATCCTGTCGTCGCCGCACAGGCCGACTGTGTCATGATCTGCGTCCCCGTCGGCGCGGTGGAAGCGGTGGCCCGGCAGGTGCTCCCCCATATGAAGGCCGGGAGCATTCTGACGGACGTCGCCTCCGTGCGCGGTCAGCTCGGCCCAACGCTTCAGGCGATCCTGCCTGCGGGTGTGGCTTATGTTCCGGGGCATCCCATGGCCGGAACCGAGCATTCGGGGCCTGACGCGGGTTTCTCCACCCTGTTCGAGGACCGCTGGGCCCTGCTCGTTCCCCCCGAGGGCGCAGATCCAAAAGCTGTTGCGACGATCGAGCAACTCTGGACCCTGTGCGGCGCACGCACGAAAATCCTGTCGGATGAAAAGCATGACAGGATCTGCGCGATGGTCAGCCATCTGCCGCATCTTCTGGCCTTCACGATCTGCGATACCGCAGACAATCTGTCCGAAGAAATCCGCGCGGCCGTTCTGGATTATGCGGCTTCGGGGTTCCGTGACTTCACACGGATTGCGGCTTCAGACCCGGTGATGTGGCGGGATATTTTCCTGGCCAACCGGGAAGCCCTTCTGGGAACCCTCGACAGGTTCGTGGCTGACACACAGGCGATGGCCGATGCGATCCGCAACGGTGACGAGGTCGCCATTACGAGCCGGATTGAGCGCGGCCGTGCCATTCGCCGGACTCTGATCGAGAACCGTCAGGCCTGACCTGTTGCCGGATCAGAGCCCGGCAACAGGTCACATATTCAGGCCGTAATGACCCGCAGGGTATTCGTGCTGCCGGAATGGCCTGAAGGCAGTCCGGCCAGGATCAGGATCCGGTCCCCGGTTTTGCAGAAACCCGTGTCACGTGCGAGTTCGGCAACGGGGCCGGCCAGAGGCTCGATACCCTGAGAGCTCTGCTCGCTGTTGATCAGATGCGGAAAGACGCCCCAGACAACGCACAGCCGGCGCGCGACCCAAAGTTCCGGCGTCAGGGCAATGACCGGACAATGCGGCCGCTCACGGGACAGACGCATGGCTCCTGCCCCGCTCCGGGTCCGACAGGCGATGGCACCGGCATGCAGTGTGCGGCTGACCTGCCATGCGGCCTGAACGATCGCGCTCTGGACGGTTTCATCCGGTGCCGGACGCAGTCGGTCCATGCGGGCGCGCCACTCGTTGTCCTGTTCGACACGCTCGGCAATCCGAACCATCATCGAAACGGCTTCGAGCGGGTATCTGCCTGCTGCACTCTCGGCCGACAGCATGACGGCATCGGCGCCGTCATAAACCGCGTTGGAGACATCGGACACTTCGGCGCGCGTCGGTGTCGGGCTTTCGATCATGCTCTCGAGCATCTGCGTCGCGACGATGACCGGGCGGCACTGCTTGCGGGCTTCGGCAATGGCGCGCTTCTGGGCAACCGGAACTTCCTCGGGCGGGAGTTCCACCCCCAGATCACCACGGGCCACCATGATCGCATCTGACAGATGCACGATGGCCGCCAGATCATCCATCGCCTGCGGCTTTTCGAGCTTGGTCACGATGGCTGCCCGGCCTGCCGCGATCTCGCGGGCTTCCTGAACGTCTTCAGGGCGCTGAACGAACGAGAGGGCCACGAAATCCACGCCGAGTGACAGCGCGAAATCGAAATCGCGACGGTCTTTCTCCGTCAGGGCCGGGATGGGGAGCGTTACATCCGGAACATTGACGCCCTTGCGCTCCGAAAGCTTGCCGCCCACGACCACGACGGTCTCAAGGAAGCCCTCGCCAACATTCACGACACGCAGCTTGAGCTTGCCATCATCCAGCAGAAGGTGGCTTCCCGCCTTTGCTGCGGAAATGATTTCAGGATGCGGCAGGCAGACGCGTGAGATCGTGCCAGGCGTCCGGTCCAGATCCAGACGGAACGGCTTGCCTTCTTCCAGGATCACCGGGCCGTTTTCAAACACGCCAACACGCAGCTTCGGTCCCTGAAGATCCGCAAGAATGGCCAGCGGATGCCCGACCTTTTCCTCGGCCGCGCGGATGGCGGCGTGACGCTCACCATGATCCTCATGCGCACCATGGGAGAAATTGAGCCGGAAGACATTCACGCCAGCCTGCGCAAGGGAAAGGATCATCTCGGGCGAGGATGAAGCCGGCCCCAGAGTCGCGACGATCCGCGTGCGGCGGTAATGGGAACTCGATGTCATATACGGCGTCCTCGATCGAAAAATCAGTTTGGTTGAATCGTCTCGCCCGGGAGCAGCCCCCAGAAAAGACGGCGGGGCAGCCAGCCCTCGTAGCCCTTCACGCTCACGCGGCACCACTGGGAGTTCTGGGGGCACAGCTTGATATTGCCCACCGTTCCCTGCTCCAGCACCGCGATGACGCTGCTATCTTCTTCCGGATGGCTCATGAGGAGCACATCATTTTTATGTGCCCTCGCCTCCTCTTGCGTGGCGACACGAGCGAGAATGCGGGCATCGGCCTTGCCGATATGGTCTCCCGCCTGTGCGCTCGCCTCGCCGCTCTGGGCCTTCACACCTTCGGGAGGCAGGCCCGGAATGACGAAGGTCCTGCTGCCATAAAGCGTTGCCTGATGCACCCAGCCCTTCTGGCCATCGGAATCTTCCACAAGCCGCCACACATCGAACTCGCGCTCGATTTCCACCGGCAATCCGCGGCGATGATAGACCCAGTCGATCGGATACCGGTCTCCCGGGCCACGACGCATATAGACCTTGTCGGCCCTGAGCGCGGCATAGCGCGGCAGAGGCAGTCCGGTGTTACTGCCCTTGTCCGTATTCTCGGGCGCTGGCGGTACCGCCGGAGTTGCAGGCTGATCCGCAGCGGCTGCGGCTCCTGCCGCGCCAGCGACGGCGCCCGCAGCAACAGCCGGAGCGGCATGTTTCAGGGCCGCATGATGCGCTGCCTTGTGTTTCGTGGGCGACGGCGCAGGTTTTGCGGCCTCGGCCTTATGGTGCTTTTTGGCGGGCGCATGTTTGTCCGCAGCCTTCGCGGCCGTTTCCCCATGCTTCTTGTGATGATGGGCTGCCCATGCGCCGGGAGCGGCAAACAGGACGGTCCCCGCCAGCAGCGCGCGAAGAAGAGCGGAACGGCCGGTAACGGGACGCAGAGGGAAGACTGACATTCTCATGAGCGCATCCCTGCCAAGGGCCGACGGTTTGGGCAAGTCATCAAAACGGGAAAGACATGTCTCTTATACACATCTCCGAGCCCACGAGACTCGACGTCAGCGCGTATGCCG
>CALFLO010000074.1 GCA_937880175.1 uncultured Gluconobacter sp. | reverse complement strand
ATCTACACAAGGAGTATCGTCGGCAGCGTCAGATGTGTATAAGAGACAGGTGCCGCAGGCTGCTCTTGAGACGCGACTGGCCTATGTCCTCACCGGGCATGACGATATCGACACCGTCTCCCGCGAGGGACTTCAGGGTCTTTCGGACTATACGACAGCCCGCAGCTCCGCGACGCTCGGCCATCCGGACGGCGTCACGCCCGGCAAGGACGATCTGGCGTTCTATCCGCTCCTGTACTGGCCGATTACCCCCGATGCGCAGCCTGATCCCGAGCGTACGAAAGCCCTCAATGCGTTCATGGATCACGGCGGCATCCTGCTGATCGACGAGCAGGGCGCGGGCACCGACACGGATTCCGGGACCAGTTCCGCTGCCCGGGCTGCGCTTCAGCGCGTCACCGACGGTCTCGTCGTGCCGCCGCTCGCCAAGCTGACGGAAAAGCACGTTCTCGCGCATACTTTCTATCTGCTGCATAGCGGCTTTCCCGGCCGCGTTGCCGGACAGCCCGTGTATGTGGCGCGCAATGGCGATGAAGCGAATGATGATGTCAGCCCGGTCATTATCGGCAACGGCGACTGGGCACATGCCTGGGCCGTGGACGGTTCGGGTAACCATCCCTTCGCCGTCCTGCCCGGGGGCGAGGACCAGCGCACGCAGGCCTATCGTTTCGGCGTGAACATGGTCCTTTATGCGCTGACCGGAAACTACAAGAACGATCAGGCCCAGTATCCGGAAATGCTCCGCCGTCTCGGCAGCCCGGACACGGGAGCCGCCGCAACCAGCCCCGACAGCGTTGACGAGGAGGACGCACCATGATGTTCGACCTGTCTCCGATGCTGCCGGTCTGGCTGCTGGCGACCCTGGCAATCCTGACGGTTGCCGGTGCAATATACGGCGCCCTGCGTGGTGCGCGCGGCATGCTCTGGCGCGCTCTCGCTGTTCTGGCTCTTCTGGGCTGGCTGTCCGGCCCGCGCTCGCTCCATCCAGTACTAAGCCCGGTCCCGCAGGATGCCCTTCTGGTCGTGGATCGTTCCGCCTCCATGCAGGTCGGACAGCGGACCGCCATCGCGGATCGCGCCGCCGAACAAATCATGCAGGACGCCGCCCATCTTCCCGGCCTGACGCTGCATCGTGTGGATGTTCCGGGCGGTACCGGTCATGGGACCCGTCTGTTCGAGGCGCTGGATCACGCTGACCTGCCGCAGGGCCGTTTCGCGGGTGCCATCGTCGTGACGGATGGCATGGATCATGACGTCCCGCCCCATCTGCCAGCCCGCTTTCAGGGCGCTGACGGACAGACGCTTCCGCTGCATCTTCTGCTGACGGCGCATGGCGAGGAACAGGACCGCCGCCTGCGGATCCTGAGCACGCCGCCCTATGCCATCGTCGGACAGAACGCCACAATCCGCGTTCAGGTGGACGATCTCGGCTCCCCGAACGCTGCCGATGCCATCCTTACGATCCGCTCCGGCGACGCCCCGCCTCAGACACGCCCGATCCAGACGGGCACGCCGCAGGACATCACGCTTCCCGTTCAGCATCCGGGCGAAACACTGGTTGGCCTGTCCGTCTCCCCTCTGGCCGGGGAAGCGTCTACCGAAAACAACAGTGAAGTCGTCCGCATCCGTGGCGTTCGGGACCGCTTGCGCGTGCTGCTGGTTTCGGGTGTTCCCAATCAGGGCGAACGGGTCTGGCGTCGGCTGCTGAAGGCCGACCCGTCGGTGGATCTCGTCCACTTCACCATTCTGCGCTCTCCCAATACCGATGATGGCACGCCGCTTTCGGATCTGGCGCTGATCCCGTTCCCCATCCGCGAACTGTTTCAGGAAAAGATCCGCAGCTTCGACCTCATCATTCTGGACGGCTTTCGCAACAGCAATATCCTGCCCGACGAATACCTGACTAACATCGCCGATTATGTCCGACATGGTGGTGGGCTGCTGGTAACAGCAGGGCCGGAATTCACGCAGGACGGCACGCTTCAGGACACGAGCCTCGCGCAGATTCTCCCCGCCCATGTGGGCACGGACGGAATCGTCACCCGCGCCTTCCGCCCGGCTCTGACCGATCTCGGCAAAACCCATCCCGTGACCGCTGGTCTGACGGAAGACTGGGGTCCGTGGTACCGCGCCCTTCATCCGGATCAGTCTCATGGCGAAGACCTGATGCATGGTCCCGATGGAGCGCCGCTTCTTCTGCTCGACCGCGTGGATCAGGGGCGTGTCGCCATGCTGATGTCGGATCAGCTCTGGCTCTGGTCGCGTGGTGAGGGTGGCGGAGGACCGCAGGCCGAGCTTCTGCGGCGCCTGTCACACTGGCTGATGAAAGAGCCGGACCTCGAAGAAAACCGCCTGACGGCCCGGATCGAGAACGGCCAGTTCGAAGTCGAACGTCATGCCGCCGGTCAGTCCGTTTCTCCCGAAGCATTCGTGACCATCCCGGATGGAAAGCGCCAGCCCCTGTCGCTGACGCGGACGAATGGAGTCTGGCACGCTGCGATGCCCGCAACGATGCCCGGAATCTGGAGCGTCCGGCAGGACGGTCTTGTCGCCTTCGCCAGCCCTGTCTCCCATGATCCGATCGAACATCAGGATCTGCGCGCCACCGCGACCGTCATGGGCGCCAGTGCCAAAGCCTCCGGCGGATCGGTCTCCTGGATCGCGGATCACACGCCACATCTGCGACAGGTTCCCACAGGATCGGCCATGAGCGGTTCGGACTGGATGGGCCTGCCCGTCACGACCGCCGCGGTCGCGGGTGAGACACGCACGAAAGACCTCGTCCCGGCCTGGGCAGCGCTGCTCGCGGCCCTGATTTTCCTCGCAATCGGATGGTGGCGGGAAGGTCATTGAAAAAATGTCACAATCCGGCACGTCCAAGAGGCATCTGCAGACTCGCACAGGACGATCGATCACAGTATATTGGCATCATGCGACTGCTCCCCACCCTGCCCCGCCTGCTGCTCGTTGCCGCTCTGGCAATGACGCCGACGATTCTCGTACCCTGGCATCATGCCCAGGCTCAGGATGCCGACGACGCCGAGGCTGAACAGGAAGCCGAAGCCAACCAGAAGAAGGCCGAGGCCCGCAAGGCCGCCCAGCGCGCCGCGCCGCCTTCCGCCCTGCCCGGAGCAGAAGGGTCCGAGGACGATTCCGGCCATGCCCGCGCGGACGTGAACCCGACCACGGCGCTGTTCGACGCCATCAACCGTGGCTCCATGAATGCGGCCAAGGAAGCCCTCAACCGGGGCGCCGACATGGGCGGGCACAATGTTCTGGATCAGACGCCGCTGGATATGGCGATCGACCTCAACCGCAAGGACATCATGTTCCTGCTGCTGTCGA
Organism: uncultured Gluconobacter sp.; assembly: GCA_937880175.1. Lineage (GTDB taxonomy): Bacteria > Pseudomonadota > Alphaproteobacteria > Acetobacterales > Acetobacteraceae > Gluconobacter. The sequence continues at coordinate 91,307 of CALFLO010000074.1, read as the reverse complement.
TGCGGACCTATAATCCTGATGGCAGGATCGAGACCAGCGTCTCCGATCAGGGCATCGAAATGAAGAATGGCAACGGCCATCTCACGATTGGCGGAAAGTCCGTTACGCCGAAACGCTCTCTCGTCGCGGCATCCCCGCATTTCGATACGAGTGGCGGAAAAGCGGATCCGTCAGTCGGTTTTCTTGGCTTCGCAGGCCACTGACTTTTCTGAACCAGACACAAAAAAAGCCGGAGCATAATCTCCGGCTTTTTTTATACCTGCTCTTGCCCTGCCTCAGCCGACGTTGCGGAGCGCCTGACTTTCCTGACGCAACACATCGATCTGGACGAACTGTCCATCCCGCTCGAAGTGCCAGAATGTCCAGCCATTGCAGGACGGCGCTCCCGTCAGCACCGCGCCCAGCTTGTGAATGGAGCCGCGCTGGTTACCCGATACGAGCGTTCCATCAGGCGTGACGGTCGCTTTCAGGCGCTTCTGCTTGTCATAGAGCAGCGTCCCGGCAGGAAGGACCCCTGTCTCGACGAAACTGCCGAACGGAATACGCGGCATTTCGCGCTTGGCGGGTGTCGTCGCGAGTTGCTCGGATGTCAGGCGCTCTTCACGCGCCACACGCTCCCGGGCGGCCTTGACGTAATCCGGATGACGTTCGATGGCGATATAATGGCGGCCCAGACGTTTGGCCATGGCCGGCGTCGTGCCGCTACCGCAGAACGGATCGAGGACCACGTCATTGGCGTTGGTCGAAGCCACCAGAACGCGATGGAGCAGGCTTTCCGGCTTCTGCGTCGGATGCAGTTTCAGGCCGTGCTCGTTTTTCAGACGCTCATTGCCCGTGCACAGCGGCAGATACCAGTCCGAGCGCATCTGAAGATCATCGTTCAGGGCCTTCATGGCCTGATAGTTGAACCGGTATTTGCTCTGCGGACCACGGGCCGCCCAGATCAGCGTTTCATGCGCGTTCGTAAAACGCCGCCCCCGGAAATTCGGCATCGGGTTGGATTTGCGCCAGACGATGTCGTTCAGGATCCAGAAGCCCAGATCCTGCATGATCGCACCCAGCCGGAAAACGTTGTGATACGATCCGATGACCCAGATCGTGCCGTCCTTGTGCAGGATCCGGCGCGCTTCACTCAGCCATTCGCGCGTAAAACTGTCGTAGGTCGCGTAATCCGCGAACTTGTCCCAGTCATCGTCCACTCCGTCCACGACGGTCTCGTCCGGACGACGCAGTTCGCCTCGTAGCTGAAGGTTGTACGGCGGATCGGCGAAAATGCAGTCCACGCTCCCATCGGGCAGCGTCTTCATCGTCTCGATGCATTCTCCACGCAGGATCTGGTCGACGGGAAATTCACCGCTCATGCTGCGTGTGCCTCTGCTTCAATCATGTTTCGTATCGGCGCGAACCCGCGCCTGTGATGGGGTGTCACCCCTCGGAGTTTCAGGCCCTGCATATGCGCGGCCGTGCCGTATCCGGCATTGCGCTCCCAGCCATAGGCATCATGTCGCACCGCCAGACGCGCCATCAGGCGGTCCCGCGTCACTTTCGCGATGATGGAGGCTGCGGCAATGGACAGGCTGATCCCGTCTCCGCCAATCACCATTTTGGTGGGACACGGCAGCTTCGGGGCATGTTTGCCATCCACAAGCGCCAGATCCGGCGTCCGGCCCAGACGGGACAGGGCGCGGCGCATGGCCAGATAACAGGCCTGGGCAATATTGATCTGCTCGATTTCCGCGACAGACGCAGCACCAATGCCAATCAACGCCTGATCATCGGCGATCAGGGCCTCATAGGCGAGCATCCTGCGGCGCGGCGTCAATTTCTTGGAATCATCGAGGAGGGAAGACAGGGTTTCTGAAGGGAGTGCTGTGAATGCAACGGCAGAAGCCACTACCGGCCCCGCCAGAGGACCACGCCCAACCTCGTCGATCCCGACGACCAGCCCCCCATGGGCAGCTTCCAGGGCGTAATCCGGCATTTCTGAGCATTCTCCCCGACAGGCACCCCGAAAACAGGTGACCGAATCGGTTTTGAATCATGGCGACTCGAAAGGGAAGCCTAAAAATGCAGGTTCTCTAAGTTTAATATGTCAAGTGTGGTGGGAAAGACTCTTTCCTGACCGCGTCAGAGTTCTTCCTGCTCGTTATCCTGACCCGAGGCTGGCGGCGTGGAGGGAGCAGGATGATTCATCTGTCCCTGCCGCGTCTGAAGCTCGCTCTCGATCTGGGGGAGCTGATGAATCTCCTCCGTCACTCTGGCTGCCAGCAGCACGAGACTGACGATCAGGAGCGAAAGCCCCCGCCCGACAACCTGCCGCCGTCTCCAGAAATATCCTGGCAGAAACAGCCACCACCAGAAGCCCGGCGGGGTCTGCCCACTTTCGCGGATGGAGTTGCGGTCCAGCATGAACGCCGTGAAGAAGAGGGCCAGCGACATCATGCCGATAACGGAAAATGTCCCCATCCGATCGCTGTCCGGGATCTGCCGCCAGTCCAGCACCAGAAGCGTCAGACGCTGGATCAGCCAGGGGCCGACCAGAAGCGCCCAGGCCCAGTGCTCCGAAATACCTGACGACAGGCGCAGCAGCCCTGTAAGCGGAGAGACAAGCCCCGCCGCACTTGCAGGCTTCCAGGCTTCTCCGAACTCGGATGTCCAGACCAGCGTTTCAGGTTTGATACGCTGCTGCATGATCAGACGCAGAATTTCTTCACGGGAGACGGGGCCAGCCTGCTGCCCGTTATTCTCGTAAAACCATTCCATGCAAAAAAGCCTCCCGGATTACTCCGGAAGGCTTCTAGCACAAAGACGCCGCTGTGGTCGAAGCGCCTCTTGCTCCCTCAGGAGCTTTTGCGGCCGAACATCAGTCCGCCGACGATCATGCCCACAACCGTGGCGATCACCAGCGAGATCAGAGGACGGTCCTGTACGAATGCTGTCGCGGCTTCGAGCTTTGTCTCGCCTTCATCGTACAGATCAGCGAAATCCTGCTGCGCCATGCCGGAAAGCTGGTCGAACTTGCCCTCGGCCTGAAGCTTCGCATCGCCGGTCAGACCGCCGAAACCGTCCTTGACCTTGCCCTTGGCTTCATCCAGGAGGCCTTCAGCCTTCGTCTCAGTTGTATCAGCCATTTTATTCTCCTCTGTCCGGATAAACCTGTGTCCGCATTCAAACGCGCAACGGGAGCATCCGGTTCCAGTCCGATATGATCCCTGCACAAAGAAGAGACAAGCCCCGCAAAAAGGTAACGAAGCGTATCATTTTTGCTCATTTTAATTTTCATTGTCAAAACTGAACAGGATTTAAGGTCCCGTCATGGCAGGCGTCCGCCTCCTGCCGTATAGGTATGAAAACACACAGCATCGCCGCCTGAGAGCCCTGCGCTCTGGTATACGGGAAAGACAGAACCACCATGGATCAGCAGACGGCCGGCTCCAGCGACCGCCTTACAAGCAGCACCGCCCAGTCCTCCCCTCCTCCAGCACGCTCCCGTCGTCGCTGGGTTCTGTGGGGAATTGTCCTTCTGGTCGCTCTTCTGATCCTGTTCGCGATCTTCCGCCCCCATGGTGCAACGCACAGACACACCCGCGGAGCCGCCGCAGACGGAAGCGTGCAGCCCGTCGCGGTCGCAACGGCCCATACCGGCGACATGCCCGTCATCTTCAAGGAAATCGGCACGGTCGTTCCGGTCACCAACGTGACGGTTACGCCCCGGGTCAACGGCCATATCGCCGCCGTCTATTATCAGGAAGGTCAGCACGTCCATAAAGGCGACGAGCTCGAACTGATCGATCCACGACCGTATGAGGCCACGCTCGCCCAGTATCGCGGCACGCTTGCTGCCGATATCGCGCAGCTTGAAAAAGCCCGCGTGGACAACGCCCGTTACCAGCGCCTGATCAAGCAGAACTCCACCTCGGCCATGACTGCGCGGGATCAGGAATTCACGGTTCAGCAGCTTGAAGGACAGGTTGAATTCGACCGCTCCAACGTCCGCAATGCCGAGCTGAACGTGATGTACTGCCACATCATCGCGCCCGTCGAAGGGCGTGTCGGCATCCGTGCGCTCGACGTTGGCAACTATGTCACGGCAGGCCAGTCCGGTGGCCTGACCATCCTGACGCAGATGCAGCCCATCTCCGTGATCTTCACCGTCCCGCAGAACCAGCTTGCCGATGTAGCAACCCATCTGCGTGAATCCGGTGAACTGACCGTCGAAGCCTGGAACAGTGATGACACCCAGAAAATCGCCACCGGCACCGTGAAGGCCCTCGACAGCCAGATCGACACCTCAACCGGAACGGTCCGGATGCGTGGCATTTTCGCGAACGAGGATGAGCATCTCTTCCCGAACCAGTTCGTCAATCCGCATCTGCTGGTTACGACGCTGCACAATGCCCTGCTCATTCCTGGCAATGCGCTTCAGACCGGACCGGATGGCCGCTTCGTCTATCGCGTAAAGTCCGACATGACGGTGGAAGTCGTTCCCGTCACCGTGGGCACGACGGACAGCACGAATGCCGTGATCCAGAAGGGTCTGAATGATGGCGACCGCGTCGTGACCGATGGCGTCAGCCATCTGCGTCCGGGTCAGAAGGTTTCGATCCCCGACACCTCGTCGGCAGCAAAGCAGACGACCGAAGCCGAGCAGCAGACCGCCGGACAGCACCGCCGTCATCGCAACGGACAGCAGAGCTCCGATGCGCCACAGAAAACGAACGACCCGTCCGCCCCTGCCGATACCGGCAACCACTGATCGCCGACCAGAACAGCAAGATTAGGGAACAGCAAGACCGTGAATCCGTCCCGCCTGTTCATCGAGCGCCCGGTTGCCACCAGCCTCCTGATGTTCGCCATCCTGCTGAGCGGTCTGCTCGGCTATCACTTCCTGGCCGTGTCAGCGCTGCCGCAGGTCGAATACCCGACGATCACGGTCTCGACGTTCTATCCGGGCGCGGGTCCGGATGTGATGAGCACGTCCGTCACCGCGCCTCTGGAAACCCAGCTCGGCCAGATGGCCGGACTGGACCAGATGACGTCCCAGTCCTCGGGGGGCGCTTCGGTCGTGACCCTGCGTTTCGGGCTGGACATGTCGATGGACGTGGCCGAGCAGGAAGTTCAGGCCGCGATCAACAACGCCACCTCCCTGCTTCCCAGCGATCTGCCCGCGCCGCCGATCTATGCGAAGGTCAATCCGGCGGATACTCCCGTCCTGACATTGGGCATTACGTCCAAGACGCTGCCACTCCCGGAGGTTGAGGACTACGTCAACACGCGTCTTGAGCAGAAGATCAGCCAGATTTCCGGCGTCGGTCTCGTTACCCTTTCGGGTGGCAACCGCAAGGCGTACCGGATCCAGGTCAACATCCCGAAGCTGACCTCCTACGGCATCGCAATCGACACGCTGCGCACCATCATCAGCACGGTCAACGTCAATTCACCGACCGGTACGTTCGACGGCCCCAAGCGCTCCACTTCCCTGCGCATTGACGGCCAGATCCAGTCCGTCGAACAGCTCATGAACCAGGTGATCGCGTATCAGAACAACGGTCCGATCCGCGTGCGTGACATCGCAACCGTGGTCGAAGGCGCCGAAAATGCACAGCTCGCCGCCTGGGCCAACCGCACACCCGCGCTGATCCTGAACGTGCAGCGCCAGCCTGGCGCGAACGTTATTGGCGTCGTGGACAACGTGCTTCGTGTCCTGCCGCAGCTCAAGCTCGACCTGCCTCCCGGCATTGACGTCACGCCGCTCACGGACCGCACCACGACCATCCGCGCCTCGGTCAATGACGTGGAATACGAACTCGGCCTGGCCATGCTTCTGGTCGTGGGCGTGATCTTCGTCTTCCTGCGGAATGTTCCGGCAACAATTATTCCCAGCCTGTCCGTTCCGCTGTCGCTGATCGGCACGCTGGCGGCGATGTATCTGCTGGGCTTCTCGCTCGACAACCTCTCGCTGATGTCCCTGACCATCGCGACCGGCTTCGTCGTCGATGACGCCATCGTGGTGATCGAGAACATCGCCCGTTACGTCGAAGCTGGCGAAGACCGCTACAGCGCAGCCCTCAAGGGCGCGGGCGAAATCGGCTTCACCATCATCTCCCTGACGGTTTCGCTGATCGCCGTGCTGATCCCGCTGCTGTTCATGAAGGACGTCGTCGGGCGTCTGTTCCATGAATTCGCGATGACGCTGTCCATCACCATCATCATTTCCGCCATCGTCGCCCTGACGCTGGTTCCGATGATGTGCGCGCGTCTGCTGTCCGACACGCATGCGCCCTCCACGAAGAACACAGTCTGGAGCCGCCTCTCCAACAGAACCGAGCATGGCATCAATGCCCTGATCGCGGGCTATGGCCGCTGGCTCGACGTGGTGCTGCGTTTCCGTGTCACGACGCTTCTGGTCACGGTGGGCACGATCATCCTCACGGGTGTTCTGGCCTGGACCATCCCCAAGGGCTTCTTCCCAACGCAGGACACCGGTGTGATCCAGGGCATCTCCGTGATGTCACAGGCCATCTCCTTCGAGGGCATGAAGGACCGTCAGGCCGCGCTTGGAGACGTGATCCTCAAGGACCCGGACGTCGCCAGCATCTCGTCCTTCGTCGGTATCGACGGGCAGAACATGACGCTCAATGTCGGCCGCTTCCTGATCAACCTCAAGCCGCGCGAGCAGCGGACGAGCGACCTTCAGGCAATCCTGCGCCGCCTGTCCTCCGTCGGGCAGCAGGTGATCGGCGCGGAACTCTATGTCCAGCCGATCCAGGACCTGTCGCTGGATTCCTCTATCTCCGCCACGCAGTACCAGTTCATGCTGGAAAACCCGGATTACGACACCTTCAAGACCTGGGTGCCGAAATTCGTGGATGCGCTGCGCAAGGAACCGTCCTTGACGGATGTGACGTCCGATCTTCAGGCCGAGGGGCTGGTCGCCCAGCTCTCGCTCGACCGACCGACGGGCGCGCGTTATTCCATCACGCCGCAGACGATCGACAATCTTCTGTATGACAGCTATGGCCAGCGCCAGATCACCACGATCTACACACAGTCCAACCAGTACCGCGTCATTCTGGAAGCCGATCCGAAGCTCCAGACCGACCTGACGTCTCTGGGCCAGCTCTACCTGCCGGGCATTTCGTCCGAAGCCGGTGGCAGCACGTCCGGACCCACCCGTCAGCCGACATCGGGTCTCGTGCCGCTGTCGCAGGTGACGACGATGACGCACGCACTCGCCCCGCTTCTGATCAGCCATTACGGCCAGTTCCCGGCTACGACCGTCTCGTTCAACGTTGCCAGCGGCTATTCGCTGGGAACCGCGACAAACGCCATCGAACGCGTGGAAAAGCAGATCGGTCTGCCGCCGGAATTCCAGACTGCCTTCCAGGGCACGGCCGCGGCGTTCCGCTCGTCGCTGTCCAACGAGGTCTGGCTGGTCATGGCGGCCGTGATTGCGGTCTATATCGTGCTGGGCATTCTCTATGAGAGCTATGTCCACCCGATCACGATCCTTTCCACCCTGCCTTCGGCCGCCATCGGTGCGCTGATCGGGCTCTATCTCTTCGGGATGGATCTCGACATCATGGGGATCATCGGCATCGTGCTGCTGATCGGCATCGTGAAGAAGAACGCCATCATGATGATCGACTTCGCACTCGAAGCCGAACGTCTGGAAGGTCATACCCCGCTTGAATCGATCAAGCGTGCGGCACTGCTCCGCTTCCGCCCGATCCTGATGACCACGCTGGCCGCCCTGTTCGGCGCCCTGCCCCTGCTGCTCGGCACGGGTGTCGGCTCCGAACTGCGTCGTCCGCTGGGTGTGGCCATTGTGTTCGGTCTGATGATGTCGCAGCTCCTGACCCTGTTCACCACGCCCGTCATCTATCTGTTCATGGATGAGCTCGGCACGAAAACCCGCGCCTTCATCCAGCGTCACCGCCGCGCCAGCCCGCCTTCGCCGACCCAGCCCTCCAACCCGCAGACAGGCGCTCCGTGAATCTGGTCCGCCTCTTTGTCCTGAGGCCCGTCGGTACGACGCTGCTGGCGATTGCCCTCGTGATCGGCGGCGTCATGGGGTATTTCACCCTGCCCGTCGCCGATCTGCCGGACGTGGATTTTCCGGTCATCATGGTGACTGCGAACCAGCCCGGCGGCTCCCCGTCCGAAATCGCAAGCACGATCGCCGGTCCGCTGGAGCGGCATCTGGGCGCGATTTCCGGCGTGACCGAAATGACATCGGAATCCACGGTCAACCAGACGCACATCACGCTTCAGTTTGACCTATCGCGGGACATCAACGGCGCGGCGCGCGACGTGGAAGCGGCGTTGCAGGGCGCACGGCAGGACCTGCCCACGACCCTGCGCAGCAACCCGACCTACATGAAGGCGAACTCGAACGGCCCTCCGATCCTTGCGCTGACGCTGTCCTCCAGCACCCGCACACCGCAGGAACTCTACGACTTCGCCAGCAACATCCTCATCCCGCAGCTCAGCCAGATCGAGGGCGTGGGCGATGTGGATATCCGGGGAGCGTCCCTTCCGGCCGTGCGCGTCGAGATCAACCCGCTGCGCCTGTTCCGTTACGGGATCGGGTTCGAGGATCTGCGCGCGGCTCTCGCCTCAGCCAATGCCCACACGCCCAAAGGCTTTCTGGATGCCAATGGCGAGCGGATGATGCTTTCGACCAACGATCAGGCCACGAAAGCGGAAGAATACCGTGACCTGATCATTGCGTACCGCAACAGCCAGCCCGTTCGCCTCACCGATGTTGCGGACGTCAATGACGGCGTGGAAGACCTCCGTCAGGCCGGTTATCTGAATGGCAAGGCCGCGATCATCTGCACGGTGTTCTCGCAGGGTGGCGCCAACGTCATCAAGACCATCGACGGCATCCGTAGCCGCCTGCCCGTGCTTCAGTCCGCCCTCCCCGGCAACACGGACATCACCATCCTGATCGACCGCTCCAAGACGATCCGGGCCTCGCTGAACGACACGAAACAGACGCTTGTCATTGCCGTCGTGCTCGTGGTGGCCGTGGTCCTGCTGTTCCTGCGCAGCCTGTCCGCCATCATGGTTCCGGCCATCGTGGTTCCGGTCTCGATCATCGGCACCTTCGGCGTCATGTCGCTGATGGGATACCAGCTCGACAACATGTCCCTGATCGCCCTGACGATTTCGACCGGCTTCGTGGTCGATGACGCCATCGTCGTTCTGGAAAACATCGCCCGTTACATGGAGATGGGTTACGGCCGTCAGGAAGCCGCCATCAAGGGGACGACCGAAGTGGCATTTACGGTCATCTCGATCACCGTCTCGCTGATTGTCGTCTTCGCACCGATCATGCTGATGGGCGGCATTGCCGGTCGCCTGTTCCACGAATTCGCGATGACCATGGTCATCACGCTCTGCATCTCGCTGATCCTGTCCCTGACACTGACGCCCATGATCAGCGCCCAGCTCCTGACGCATACGGATGATAACGGTCCGGGTCTGTGGAAGAAGGTCGGACGTTTCTTTGAACGCACGATCAACGGCATTACCGCAGGCTACGGACGTTCCCTCGACTGGGCGCTTGGGCACCAGTTCCTGATCGCGATGTCCCTACCCGCCACGCTGGTTCTTGCAGGCGTACTGTATGTGAAGATGCCGAAGGGCTTCTTCCCGTCCGAAGATACCGGACAGATCATGGGCCGCGTGGTGGCCGACCAGTCGATCTCGTTCCAGGCACTCCAGAAAATCGTGGTTCAGGCCATGAAGGCCGTGTCGTCCGACCGTGACGTCGTCGGTGTGATGGGGGGCGTGGGGGGACGTTCGGCCAATTCAGCCAATATGTTCGTCGCCCTCAAACCGAAATCCGAACGCACGGACGATCTTGCAACGACCATCCAGCGCCTGACCCGCAAATTCTCGCACACGCCTGGCGCGCAGCTCCGCCTGATGGCCCCGGGCAGCGTCCGGATGGGCGCGCGTCCCGGTGATGCCGCCTATCAGTATTCGCTGGAAGGCCCCTCCGCCGAGGACCTGTTCGAATGGACGCCCAAGATCGTAGCCGCGCTCTCGAAGCTGCCGGAACTCATGGACGTCACCTCGGATGTGGAACAGGGCGGACAGGGCATCAACATCGCCATCAACCGCGATACGGAAGCCCGCTACTCCGTCACCCCGCAGCTGATTTCCAACACGCTCTATGACGCGTTCGGGCAGCGCGCGGCCTCCATCATCTACGGCAATCTCAACCAGTACCGTGTCGTCATGGAAGCCGCCCCGCGCTACTGGCAGGATCCGTCGATGCTGCAGCAGATGTGGGTGAGCGTCTCGGGAGGGACTGCCGCTGGTGGCACGGCGTCCAACAACATCCGCGCCCGCGCGACGACTGCCGTGACGGCTCTGTCCCAAAGCGAGCAATCCTATCAGAACTCCGTCGCCAACGCGCTTGCCGGGGGGAAATCTGCATCCAGCGGTTCGGCCGTAGCTACGAGCGCGGCCACCATGGTGCCGCTCTCCGTGGTCTCACGTCAGCGCAACACCAATACGGCCCTGACTGTCAGTCATGAAGGACAGTCCGTCGCCACGACCGTCTCCTTCAATCTTGCCCCTGGAGTCTCGCTGGGAACGGCAGTCGATGCGGTTCAGGCCGCCATGGTAAAACTGCACGTCCCTTCGGACATTCACGGCGGATTTGCAGGAAATGCGGCAGCTTTCCAGAAGTCGGTCGACAGTGAGGCCCTGCTGATCCTTGCCGCTCTTGCAGCCGTCTATATCGTACTCGGCATCCTGTATGAGAGCCTGATCCATCCGCTGACGATCCTCTCGACCCTGCCTTCCGCAGGTGTCGGCGCTCTTCTTGCCCTTCAGGTCTGTGGGGAGGAATTCTCCCTCATGGCAATGATCGGCGTCATCCTGCTGATCGGCATCGTCAAGAAAAACGCCATCATGCTGATCGACTTCGCCCTTGTTGCACAACGTGAGGGGCTGTCCGCCACGGATGCCATCCGTCAGGCCAGCCATCTGCGCTTCCGTCCGATCCTCATGACCTCACTGGCGGCAGCGTTCGGCGCGGTGCCCCTGATCATTGGCAATGGATATGGCTGCGAACTCCGTCGTCCGCTAGGCATCGCCATCCTTGGTGGCCTGGTGGTCAGCCAGCTTCTGACGCTTTACAGCACACCCGTCATTTTCCTGTATCTCGACCGGTTCGGGCGCGCCATGGGCCGTCTGCGGGCCCATATCGCCTCCTTCTTCCATCTTTCATCCCGGGAAACACAGTCCTGATGACCGCCCTCCGTAAGTCTACCCTGCGCAATGCCCTGCTGGGGGCAGCGACCCTGCCTTTCCTGAGCGGCTGCATCGGCGGCATGGTCGGGCCGAACTACCATCGCCCGAAGGCCATCATCTCTGCCAAATTCAAGGAAGCCCCCCCGCCCCCCGGATGGCAGGTTGCCGCCCCGGATCTTGCGAAGATGCCGAAAGGAGACTGGTGGACGATCTTCAACGATCCCGTCCTGAACGATCTCGAAGAACGCGTTGCCACATCCAACCAGAGCCTGAAGGAATATGAGGCACAGTACCGCAAGGCTGCCGCCACGATCGATTCAATCCGGGCCCAGCTTTTCCCGACCCTGAGCGGCAAGTTCAGCTTCAACCGCAACTCCGAGGGCGGCAGTACCTCGAATGCCAGCAATGGCATTCCCTACACGTCCAGCCAGTCCTACACGTCCAACACGTGGACGACCGGCCCCTCCGCAAGCTGGACCGTGGACGTCTGGGGCATGATCCGACGTCAGGTACAGGAGCAGGTCGCCGCCACGCAGGCCGACGCAGCGCTCGTTGCGAACATGCGCCTGTCCTATCAGCTTCAGCTGGCGCAGGACTATTTCGACCTGCGCTATCAGGACAGCCTGATTGCCCTTTATGCCCGCAATGTAGATCTGTATCGCCACAATCTGGAGATCCTGCAGAACCAGCTTGAGGCCGGTGTCGCCGATCCGACCAGCGCTCTTCAGGCCCGATATCTCCTGCAATCGACACAGGCCAGCCTGTCCAACGCGCATATCGCGCGTTCACAGTACGAGCATGCCATCGCCATGCTGACGGGCCGCGCGCCAGCCGAACTCACGCTTGCACCCTCCCCCCTGCCCGAGACCATCCCTGCCGCCCCTGTTGCCGTTCCGTCCATGCTGCTTCAGCGTCGGCCGGACGTGGCGCAGGCAGAGCGGAACATGGAATCCTATAATGCCGAGATCGGATATGAGATCGGGGCCTTTTTCCCGCAGGTCTCGCTCACCGCATCTTACGGCTATAGCGGCAATCCGCTTCAACAGCTGATCCAGGCGGCCACACGCACCTGGAGCCTCGGCGCGGCCGCAACGGAGACGATTTTCCAGGGCGGTGCGCGCTCTGCAGCCGTGCGCAGTGCGGAAGCCGATTATGACAATGCGGTCGCCACATACCGTCAGACGGTTCTGGCCGCACTTCAGGACACCGAGGATCAGATGTCAGGTCTGCATTATCTCGACCAGCAGCTTGCCCTGCAAAATGCCGCTGTAAAGTCCGCCGATGCTGCGGTGCAGGTCTCGATGAACGAGTATCTTGCCGGAACGCAGATCTACACCACGGTCATCACAGCCGAGCAAAACGCCCTTCAGTACGAGGAAACACAGCTCAGCGTGCGCCAGCAGCAGTTTCTGGCCGAGGTCAAACTCATGACCGATCTGGGAGGGGGCTGGACCACACAGCAGCTTCCGAGCAAAAATTCGCTCCAGACGGACAATCCCCTTCTCCCGTCCTTCATCCAGCGGGACAAGAACGGGAACTGAGGAACATAGAAAAGGGCGGGGCCTTTCGGCACCCGCCCTTTTTGCATCCGGCCTGCTTTCAGGGCTCAGAGTGCGTGCAGTCCAGCCACACCTGCGAGGATGGCCAGCACTGCCAGCACAAGGAAAATGATGAAGAACAGCTTGGCAATGCCAGCCGTCGCAGCCGAGATGCCGGAGAAGCCGAAAACACCGGCAATGATGGAAATAATGAAGAAAACAATCGCATAGTGCAGCATGACGCAGGCTCCTCGCCCAAGAGTTCGTGGTCATGTCGTAACGTGATGCACTTGCGGAAGTTTAATTTTTCCGAAAAAGACCTCTCCCCAACAACATCCCGGCAAAAAAAGACACCAGAAGCCAGAACAATGGCTGATCCACCATCAAATCACTGACAAGTGCCTCGGTTTCTCTTCCTGCACTGGAAACTTTTTCCCCAAGACCCCTCATCCAGGGACAGGCGCTGGCATCATCCTGCAACCGCCCGACACCTGCCTCCAAAGAATGTTCCAGATCGCCGTCCATAGCTCTTCTCCTTGACATGACTGTCTCTCAACGCAGAAAGGGGCAGTCCGATACCGGACTGCCCCTTTCTTTTACAGCGTCAGAGCGCTGACGGAATGCTCTGAACTTAGTGTCCTACAGCTGGCGTAGTCTCGCCCCGTGCTGCAGCCTCTTCGCTGTATTTCCGCGCTTCCGGTGAGATGGTCAGAGCCATCGTCATACCGGCAGACAGCAGATAAATCACAGCGAACGTCCAGATGACGTACTGCATCCCCGGGCCGAAAATAGCTTCACAGCCCGCGACAACGGCCGGTCCGACCCAGGTAGACGCACCAGCGCCCAGACCCAGAATGGAAAGGGCGGCGGCCTTTTCACGCGGACAGATCTGAGGCATCAGCCCCGAGAGCGGAACGAACGCTGCAACGGTCGCGCCATAGAAGATCCCTGCCGCAGCCACAGCCCAGAAGTTTCCGGGGAACCAGAGCGGCACATAATAGAAGAGCGGGATAGCCACAAAGCCGCCAATGCCACCGAAGACTGCTACGACAAACCGGTGCCCCAGCGTATCCGCCACCATGCCGGAGACAAGGTTGAACAGGATGTTGCTAAGAAAGATGAGCGACAGCAGGTTGAGCCACTGACCCAGCGAAAATCCGAGATGATCCACGAAGAACGCCGGCATGATCGCCAGGAATGCGTATTCCGAAGACGTGTCGATCACGCGGACAATGCCCGCGATCAGCGTCTTGGGCTCACGCCACATGATGCTCATGGAACCGAAGAAGATATCCTTGGTCGGAATATGATCCGGTAGCAGACGCTTCTTGCCTGTTGGCTCATGCGTGAACAGCAGAGCAACCAGACCACCTATGATCACCAGACCCAGCGAACACCAGAAAGTGCGAAGTTCACCGATTTGCGGGATGGCAAAACGAGCGAACTGCGAGCCGAGGGTCGGCAGACCGGCAGAGAAGGAAAACCAGAACCAGCCCGCGGCCGAACCCAGCATGGCGGTCGGGGTCGCCGCAGCGATCCAGACAAGAAAACCATACGCAAACAGCGGATAGGCAAATCCACGAAGCGTATAGAACAGCAGGATCATCGGTCCACTGTTCGGCCCGAGACCAAAGGTCAGGAAGCCTACCTCAAGGATGGTCCAGAGAATAAGACCAAGCCACATGACCTTCTTGGGCCCCATGAGATCGGATAGCGGCCCGGAGAACCAGGCGGCGATCATCACGGTGATGCCGTAGAAGGTGAACATTTCATTCACGAAGCCCTGTGTGTGGCCGTGGTGAAGCATGTAGGTATCGAGATACCCCGCCTCCACACCATCGCCGACCATGAACAGGAGCTGTCCCACAAAAGCCCAGAACAGGGCTCTGGGTATCCCAAGCGTTTCCGCAAGCCCATGTTTCGGGGGGGAAGATTCGGACATTATAACGCTCTCCAAACGCTAGACGCATCACGAACCCATCCGGGCCTCATTGCCGGGATACATATTCGATGCGTCGTGGCAGGCCCTACGAGAGTGCTCGGACCTGTTTCTCAGAATTGTGCAGACCCAACGCGAAGAACGACGGAACGTTCTCCAAAAGGGAAGGAACCGCATCCCATACGGGAAGCGGAGTTTCACGCTGTCTCGGGAAGAGACAGGAAAGGGTCTGCAAAGAGTGGGGACTGCATATCACACAATATCGTGGCAAAGAAACCACGAATCAAAAAAGGCCGGAGCATTCCTGCCCCGGCCTTTTTCAAAGCTTCAAAAACAGGGGCCTCAGGCGGCCTCCTGCTCCTCTGCAACGTTCTGCTTCGGTCCGCTATCCAGGCCCTTTGCAGCGACATCACGATCGATCAGTTCGATCACGGCCATATCGGCATTGTCGCCATAACGGACGCCTGCCTTCAGCACGCGGGAGTAGCCACCGGCACGTCCCTTGTAGCGCTCGGCAACTGCCGAGAACAGCTTCGTCACGACAGCGTCGTCACGCAGCTGTGCGAATGCCTGACGACGGGCGTGCAGATCGCCACGCTTGCCGAGCGTGATCAGCTTCTCGACCACCGGGCGAAGTTCCTTCGCCTTCGGCAGCGTCGTCGTGATCTGCTCGTGCTTGATGAGAGCCACGGCCATGTTGCGGAACATGGCAGCGCGGTGAGAAGAGGTGACGTTGAGCTTACGCCCGCTCACACCATGACGCATTGCTAGTTTTCCTTACCTTGAAAGTTCTCAGAACGTCTCGTCGAGACGCTTGGCCAGATCCTCGATGTTCTCGGGCGGCCAGGCTGGGACGCTCATGCCGAGCGACAGCCCCATACCGGTGAGAACTTCCTTGATCTCGTTGAGCGACTTGCGCCCGAAATTAGGCGTACGGAGCATTTCCTGTTCGGACTTCTGCACCAGATCGCCAATATAGACAATGTTGTCGTTCTTGAGGCAGTTGGCGCTACGCACCGACAGCTCGAGCTCGTCAACCTTGCGGAGAAGATTGCGGTTGAACGGCAGGTCATCCTGCGGTTCTTCATGCTGGACCGGACGCGGCTCATCGAAGTTGATGAACAGCTGCAGCTGATCCTGAAGAATCCGGGCTGCGAGAGCCAGGCTGTCTTCGGGCGTCACCGCACCGTTGGTCTCTACCGTCAGCAGCAGCTTGTCATAGTCAGTGACCTGACCAACACGCGTCTGCTCGATCTTGTAGGAAACCCGACGCACCGGGGAGTAAATCGCGTCGATGGGAATCATGCCAATCGGGGCGTCTTCCGGACGGTTTGCTGCTGCTGCAACATAGCCCTTGCCCATATTGACGGTAAATTCCATGCCGAGCTTCACGCCATCATCAAGCGTGCAGATCACGAGATCTGGATTCATGATCTCGATGTCATGACCTGCCTGGATCTGGCCAGCCGTCACTTCACCTGGGCCAGTGGCCGTCAGGATCATGCGCTTGGGGCCTTCACCATGCATGCGCAGAGCAAGCTGCTTGACGTTCAGGACGATGTCCGTGACGTCTTCGCGAACACCCGGCACAGCGGAGAACTCATGCAGCACACCATCGATCTGGATGGCGGTCACGGCAGCGCCCTGCAGCGACGAAAGCAGAATACGACGCAGCGCGTTACCGAGCGTCATGCCGAAGCCGCGTTCCAGAGGCTCGGCCACGACAGTGGCGATGCGCGAGGCAACCGGTCCGGGCTCGACTTCAAGCTTCTCCGGCTTGATGAGGGACTGCCAGTTTTTCTGGAGAACCAAGGTCGTGGCCTTTCAAACAACGAAGCACGCCAAGGGAAATTGGCGGCACCTGGGCCCGCACCGAAGGTGCGGCAAAAGATGCAATCACTTACAGATGCTGCGTATCGCACGCGATACGCAGCAAAGCATCACTCAGACGCGACGACGCTTCCGGGGACGGCAGCCATTGTGCGGCACGGGCGTCATGTCGCGGATGGACGTAATGTTGAACCCTACGGCCTGGAGGGCACGAAGTGCGCTTTCACGCCCCGAACCCGGACCGGAGACCTCGATCTCAAGCGTTTCCATGCCATGCTCGCGTGCCTTGCGGCCGGCATCTTCTGCAGCGACCTGAGCAGCATACGGCGTGGACTTACGGGAGCCTTTAAAGCCCTGCGCACCCGACGACGACCAGGCAATCGCGTTGCCCTGTGCGTCAGAAATGGTGATCATGGTGTTGTTGAACGTGGAGAGCACGTGAGCAACACCGGAAATGATATTCTTGCGTTCCTTTTTACGGATACGCGGAGCAGCGGCCTTCGCCATGAGAGAGGTCGTCCTAAAAGTTTAAGCAAAAACGTCGATGAAGAGATCAGGCGCGAATTAGCGCGTGACCTTCTTCTTGCCAGCAATAGCAACGGCCTTGCCCTTACGGGTACGGGCGTTGGTGTGCGTGCGCTGACCGCGGACCGGAAGGCCACGACGGTGACGAAGGCCACGGTAGCAACCGAGGTCCATCAGACGCTTGATGTTCATTGCGGTTTCACGGCGAAGATCGCCTTCGACGCGCAGTTCGGAATCGATCAGTTCGCGGATCTTCACGATTTCATCGTCAGACAGCTCGTTGACGCGCTTGGCATCGGGGATTTCGAGCTTGCTGCAGATGGACTGCGCCGTCGACGGGCCAATGCCGTAGACATAACGCAGGGCAATGACGACCCGCTTGTTGGTCGGAATGTTTACGCCGGCAATACGTGCCACGCCTGTTACTCCCATTGGAACGGCTCAAAGCCGCTCCAGACTGTTATATCCCCGGCCAGGGCCAGGTCGATTATCTCGCAGCCGAACCTGTCATCCGCCGATTCCGGCAGACGCATATCTGGTCTGGCTACACCTGTGTCGAGGGCGCGCAATATACTGCCCACCCTACCTGAGTCAAATGATAGAGATCACTTTTTCGTGATCCTTTTGGAAAACTCAGTTTTCTTTCGCAGTTGCGACGATGGCATCAATCGCTTTGCCAACGCTTTCAACGTCCTTCATGCCATCGACATGAAGCAGCCGTCCTGCCTTCTCATAATAGGGAAGGATGGGAGCTGTCTGCTTGCGATAGACTTCAAGACGCGCGCGAACCACGTCAGGATTATCATCCGGACGCCGCGTTCCATCTTCGCTTCTGCGACTGGCAATGCGGTCCACGAGTTCGTCTTCGTTAACATCCAGAAGGATAACCGCATCGATCGTCAGGCCGCGCTGGGACAGCATGGCGTCCAGAGCTTCGGCCTGACTTTCCGTGCGCGGAAAACCATCAAGAATGAAGCCACGCTGACAGTCGGGCTGGGCAATCCGGCTCTGGATCATGGCAACAATAATCGGATCCGGGACGAACTGTCCCTTCTCCATGATGGCCTTGGCTTCGTTACCAATCGACGAACCTGCAGCCACTTCCGCCCGCAACATGTCGCCAGTGGAAATCTGCTTGAAGCCATAGAGGGCTTCAAGCCGCTTGGCCTGGGTCCCCTTACCTGCGCCCGGGGGGCCAAGAAGAATGATATTCATCGACGCTTCGTGCCTCCCGGAACGCCACCGCGGGAGCCGCGGCTGCGCTGCTTGCGGATCAGACCCGAATACTGGTGTGCCACCAGATGGGACTGAACCTGGGTCACCGTATCAATGGTGACAGACACGATAATGATCAGGCTTGTGCCGCCGAAATAGAACGGCACGTTATATTTGCTGATCAGGATCTGCGGCAACAGACAGACCACCACAAGATACATCGCACCGATCGCCGTCAAACGGGAGAGGATCTTATCAAAATACGTCGCAGTGCTTGCACCCGGACGGATGCCAGGAATGAAGCCACCCTGCTTGCGCAGGTTCTCTGCCGTTTCCTCGGGATTGAACGTAATCGCCGCATAAAAATAGGAGAAGAACAGGATCATCGCCGCATAGAACAGCATGTAGAGCGGCTGTCCCTGCCCCAGCTGCTGCCCCAGAACCGAGAGCCATCCCGGCATCGAATGCCCGTTCATGAAGCCGGAAATGGTCACCGGGATCAAAAGAACGGAGGATGCGAAGATCGGCGGAATCACACCGGCTGTATTCACCTTCAGCGGCATGTGGGTGGAATCACCGCCGAAAATGCGGTTTCCAACCTGACGCTTCGGATACTGGATCACGACGCGGCGCTGTGCCTGTTCCATGAAGACGATGAAGCCGATGACCGCAATCGCCAGAACAAGGAAGATCACAACGAAGATGGGCGAGAGCGCTCCCGTCCGTCCCAGTTCGAAAAGACTGGCCAGAGCATGCGGCAGGTTCGCCACGATGCCGGCGAAAATGATGAGCGAAATCCCGTTCCCGACACCTCGGGACGTGATCTGCTCTCCCAGCCACATCAGGAACATCGTACCGCCGACGAGCGTCACGACGCAGGATGCAATAAAGAACATCCCGGGGGCCACCACAGCATTCGCACCATGTGCCGTCATGTTCTCAAGCCCGACGGCAATGCCGTAAGCCTGAAAAAGGGCAATGAACACCGTAAGATAGCGCGTGTACTGATTAAGCTTCTTACGACCCGCCTCACCTTCCTTCTTCATCGCTTCCATGGACGGAAGCGCCGTGGAAAGAAGCTGGATGATGATCGAGGCACTGATATACGGCATGATGTTCAGCGCGAACACGGTCATGCGCCCAAGCGCACCACCCGTGAACATGTCGAACATTCCCAGAATGCCGCCCTGATGCTGGGCAAGAAGTTGCCCCATCACGGTCGCATCAACACCGGGAACCGGAATATATGTGCCAAGCCGATAGACGATCAGCGCACCAAGGGTGAACCAGATGCGCTTCTTGAGTTCGGTCGCCTTGGAAAACGAACTCATATTGAGATTGGCGGCGAGCTGCTCTGCTGCGGAAGCCATCCACCTGTCCTTTCATGAAAACAGCGTCACCGCACGAAAGCACGGGACGCTGTTCACTATCCAACCCTATCCCAGGCCAAAGCCCGGAGAAGAAATATCAGGCGTCAGCCTGAACTTCCTTCTTGGTTTCGAGCACCTTAACGGTGCCACCAGCCTTCTCGACCGCAGCCAGAGCTGCAGCGGAAGCACCGGCGACTTCGATGGTCACGCCATGCGAAAGCTCACCATGGGCAAGAAGACGGACACCGGCCAGCTTGCTACCGTTGACGAGACCAGCCTTGCGAAGGGTCTCCTCAGTGACGGTTGCAGCCTTGTCCAGCTTTCCGCTTTCAATGGCCTTGGAGATCGCACCGAGGTTCACCGGAGCATATTCCTTGCGGAAGATGTTCACGAAGCCACGCTTCGGCATACGACGGTACAGCGGAAGCTGACCACCCTCGAAGCCGTTGAGGGACACGCCCTCACGAGCCTTCTGACCCTTGACGCCACGACCGGAGGTCTTGCCCTTGCCGGACCCGATGCCACGTCCGAGACGCTTCTTGCGATACCGAGAGCCCTCGTTATCGCGCAGTTCGTTGAGGTTCATTTCAACCCTCCACCTTGATGAGGTGGGCAACCTTGCGGATCATCCCACGCACCGAAGGAGTATCCTCCAGCGTGCGCGTGGAACCAATTCCACGCAGACCAAGACCCGTAAGGGTCCCGGCCTGGCCCGGTTTACGACCAATGACCGATGCGATCTGCGTAACCTGGACGGTTTTGCCGTTCTCAGCCATTTGTCACCTCCGCTTCCGTCTGGCCCTGCTCGCGCTTGCCAAACAGTTCAGCAGCTTTCTTGCCGCGACGGGAAGCAACATGACGCGGGCTGCTGGCCTTCTCAAGCGCAGCAAACGTCGCCTTGATCATGTTGTGCGGGTTCCGCGTACCGAGGCTCTTGGCCACAACGTCATTGACGCCAAGGCTTTCGAACACTGCACGCATCGGGCCGCCAGCAATGATACCCGTACCGGCTTCAGCCGCACGAACCACAACCTTGCCAGCGCCGTAGTGACCGAACGTGTCGTGATGAAGGGTACGACCCTCCTTCATCGGCACGCGGATCATCGTACGCTTGGCGCGCTCGGTTGCCTTGCGGATTGCTTCGGGAACTTCACGGGCCTTGCCCGCTCCGTAACCGACGCGACCTTTCTGGTCACCAACAACCACGAGGGCAGCGAACGCAAAACGGCGACCACCCTTCACGACCTTGGCAACACGGTTGATGGTTACGAGCTTGTCGACCAGATCATCGCCCTGCTCGCGCTCACGACCACCACGGCCGCCTTCTCTTGGCTCACGTGCCATGTGTGATCCTCCTTAGAACGAGAGTCCGCCCTCACGGGCAGCCTCTGCCAGGGCTTTGACCCGGCCATGATACAGATAAGAGCCGCGGTCGAACACGACGGTCTTGACGCCAGCTGCAACACCGCGCTCGGCAATCAGCTTGCCGATAACCGTGGCCGCAGAAACATCGGCACCGGTGTTCCCAGCGTCGCGCAGCGTCTTTTCCAGCGTGGAAGCGCTGGCAAGTGTGCGACCCTGTGCATCGTCGATGATCTGGGCGTGAATGTGCTTGCTGGAACGGAAGACCGACAAACGCGGCCGGCCGCCGCTCTTGCGACGAAGCTGGAAACGCAGCCGCTGGCGGCGACGTTCCTGCAATCCTTGCTGCGATGCCATTACTTCTTCTTACCTTCCTTGCGACGCAGAACCTCGGTCTCGTACCGAACGCCCTTGCCCTTGTAAGGCTCAGGCTTGCGGAAGCTGCGAATATCGAGCGCAACCTGACCAACACGCTGCTTGTCGTTACCTTCAACGACAATCGCGGTCGGACGCGGAGTGGTGATCTTGATGCCTTCCGGAATCGGATAGACAACATCGTGTGAGAAACCGAGGTTCATCACCAGGTTGGAGCCCTGAACAGCAGCACGGAAACCCGTACCCTGAATTTCAAGCCCCTTGGAGAAGCCGTCGGACACACCCTTGACCGTATTGGCGATCAGAGCGCGGGTCGTTCCCCACATGGTCCAGTTTTCGCTGGAACGACGACCGACTGGCGCAACAGAAACGTTGCTCCCTTCAATCTTGACTTCCACATGACGGGAGACCGGAACACTCAGTTCACCCAGCTTGCCCTTGGCCTTAAAAACGCCATCGGCAACGGAAACCTGCACGCCAGTCGGAACTTCGACGGGATATTTACCTACGCGAGACATGCGACCCTCCTTAGAAGACGCGGCAGAGGACCTCGCCGCCAACGTTGGCAGCGCGAGCCTCGACGTCCGAAAGGACGCCACGCGGGGTGGACAGGATCGACACACCAAGGCCGGCATAAACGCGCGGAAGTTCCTTGATCTTCGAGTAGACGCGACGGCCGGGCTTGGAAACGCGATGAATTTCCTTGATAACCGGCTGGCCTTCTACATACTTCAGCTCGATGCGGAGCTGTGCAACACCCTTGCGGAGTTCCTCGGCGGCGAAGCCACGGATGTAGCCCTCACGCTTCAGAGCTTCCAGAACGCTTGCGCGCAGCTTGGATGCAGGCGCAACGCAGACAGCATGACGGGCACGCTGCGCATTGCGGATCCGGGTCAGCATATCGCCCAGTGGATCAGACAAAGACATTCGATCTACCCTTTACCAGCTCGACTTGACCATGCCAGGAATCTGGCCGGCGGAGGCAAGATCGCGCAGAGCAATACGGCTCAGTTCGAACTTGCGATAGTTGGCACGGGGGCGACCAGAAAGCTTGCAACGCAGGCGGACGCGGGTTGCGGATCCATTGCGCGGCATCTGGGCCAGCTTAAGGGTCGCGTCAAAGCGGTCTTCAACCGACAGTGTACGATCCTTGATGATGTTCTTGAGAGCGGTCCGCTTTTCCTTGTCGCGCTTCACTAAGTCAGCGCGATGGTTATTGCGGTTTACCGCTGAGACCTTCGCCATCTCGAATTTTCTCCCGGAACCTGTCAGGCCTATCCCGACGGTTTTCCAATCAGCGTGTCTATAAAGGAAAGCGGCCTCCCAATGGAAGGCCGAATCCTGATTTTAACCGTGATCGGTCTGAAAAATTATGGATCAGCCGTTGAACGGCAGATCAAAGGCCTTCAGCAGGGCCTTTGCTTCAGCATCAGACTTGGCGCTGGTCACGAAAATGATGTCCATGCCGCGGACGGCATCGATCTTGTCATATTCGATCTCAGGAAACACGATCTGTTCCTTGATACCCATGGCAAAGTTGCCATGTCCATCAAAGCCCTTGTTTGCCGGCAGTCCGCGGAAATCGCGGATACGCGGCATTGCAATCGTCACCAGACGGTCAAGAAACTCGTACATGCGGGCACGACGGAGCGTGACCTTGCAGCCGATGGGCAGACCTTCACGGATCTTGAAGCCGGCAATAG
Source organism: uncultured Gluconobacter sp. (assembly GCA_937880175.1). GTDB lineage: Bacteria > Pseudomonadota > Alphaproteobacteria > Acetobacterales > Acetobacteraceae > Gluconobacter. Next base: position 68,176 of record CALFLO010000074.1, on the reverse strand, counting down.
CCTTGCGAGCAAGGGTCTTGACGGGCTTCTGACCCGAAATGACGGTCATTTCCGCAAAAGCAGCATCAAGCTTCTTCTGGTCACCGGCGGCTTCACCAACACCCATGTTCAGCACGATCTTCTCGAGCTTGGGAACCTGGAGTTCATTGGCGTAGCCAAACTGCTCACGAAGCTGCTTCTTGAGAACTTCTTCGTAACGCTGGTGCAGACGCGGCAAAGCGTTTTTATATTCGCTCATTGTTGCGTTCCTCAGCCTTCGATCACTTCGCCGGTTGCCTTGGCAACGCGAACCTTGCGACCGTCTTCCAGAATACGGAAACCAACACGCGTCGGCTTGCCGCTCTTCGGATCAACCAGCTTCAGGTTGGAAAGATGGATCGGCATTTCGCGCTCGATGATTCCACCTTCGCCGCCTGCGCGGTTGGGCTTCGTGTGACGCTTGGCAATTGCCACGCCACGCACAACAGCCTTCTCGGCCTTCGGCATCACAGCGAGAACTTCGCCACGGACGCCACGGGACTTGCCGGAGAGGACCAGAACCTGGTCACCCTTCTTGATACGAGCAGCCATTACAGCACCTCCGGAGCCAGCGAGATGATCTTCATGAACTTGCGCGCACGCAGCTCACGAACCACCGGGCCAAAGATACGCGTACCAATCGGCTCCTGCTGCTTGTTCAGCAGGACAGCAGCATTCTTGTCGAAACGGATGGCGGAGCCATCTGCACGACGAACCGGGTAGGAGGTACGAACGATAACGGCCTGATGGACGTCACCCTTCTTTACCTTGCCGCGGGGAATTGCTTCCTTGACGGACACGACAATGACGTCGCCGACCGAGGCAGTCTTCCGCTTGGAGCCGCCCAGCACCTTGATGCACTGCACCCGACGCGCGCCGGAATTGTCGGCGACGTCCAGGTTGGTCTCGGGATGAATCATGTGCCTACCCCCTTATGCGCTGACGGAAGAGGAAGCCGAAGCCAGTTCCTCTCCGTTGCGCGACACGACAGACCACGTCTTGCGCTTGGAGATCGGTGCGCATTCTTCAATGCGAACCAGATCACCCGTCTGGCAGACGTTCTCTTCGTCATGAGCCGCATACTTCTTGGAGCGGCGAATAAACTTCTTGTAGAGTGGATGCATGATGCGACGATCAACAAGAACGGTAACCGTCTTGTCCATCTTGTCGCTCGTGACCCTACCCGTCAGGACGCGCCTTGGCATCGTCCGTCTCCTCTCAGGACTTAGCGGCGGACGTTTTGGCGCCCGCACGGTTCTTCGATGTGTGAGCCAGTGTCTTGATACGTGCAACTGCACGGCGCACGACCTTGACGCGGCTTGTGTTCTCCGACTGCCCGGTGGCAGCCGAAAAACGGTGGTTGATCTGTTCGCGCTTGAGATCGAGCAGAAGAGCGTTCAGCTCGTCCTCGCTCTTCGCGCGCAGATCGGCAGGCTTGTACGTGTCGGCCATTACGCGTCTCCGATACGCTGAACGAACTTGGTCTTGATCGGAAGCTTTGCAGCCCCCAGACTCAGGGCCAGCTTGGCAACCTCAGGCGGAACGCCTTCGATCTCGAACAGGATACGACCCGGCTTGACACGTGCGGCCCAGTACTCGGGGTTACCCTTACCGGAGCCCATACGCACTTCTGCAGGCTTTGTCGAGACCGGAGTGTCCGGAAAGATACGAATCCACACACGACCGGCACGCTTCATGGCACGCGTGATCGCACGACGGGAGGCTTCAATCTGGCGAGCGGTGATCCGCTCCGGCTCCAGCGCCTTCAGGCCGAAGGCACCGAAGTTCAGCTGGGTTCCGCTTTTCGCCAGACCGTGAATGCGGCCCTTGTGGGCCTTACGAAACTTTGTCCGCTTCGGGGAAAGCATGTTGTTAAATCCTCAAATCAGCACCAGCAAAGGAACTGTGAGCTTTCGCTCACAGTCTTAGCGCTGGGGAGCCTGCTCCGCAGCACGGCGATCCTGTGCCAGCGGGTCATGAGCCAGGATCTCACCCTTGAAGATCCATACCTTCACACCGCAGGTGCCATACGTTGTCTTGGCGGTTGCCGTACCGTAATCGATATCGGCGCGAAGCGTATGCAGGGGAACGCGTCCCTCACGATACTTTTCCGCACGAGCGATTTCAGCACCACCCAGACGACCACCGCAGGTGATCCGGATGCCCTGGGCACCAAGACGCATTGCGGACTGAATTGCGCGCTTCATGGCACGACGGAAAGCAACGCGACGTTCCAGCTGCTGAGCAATGTTCTCGGCAACGAGGGTCGCATCGATTTCCGGCTTGCGGATCTCGACGATGTTCAGCGCCACGTCGGTCTTCGCCATACGGCTCAGTTCCTTGCGGAGCGCGTCGATGTCCTGACCCTTCTTGCCGATCACGACGCCCGGACGGGCAGCGTAGATCGTCACGCGGGGCTTCTTTGCCGGACGCTCGATAACAACGCGGGATACGCCAGCGCCGGACAGCTTGCGACGCAGGAATGCACGAAGCTTCAGATCTTCATGCAGCAGACGCGCGTAGTCTTGACCAGCGTACCAGCGGCTGTCCCAGGTACGGTTGACGCCGAGCCGAAGCCCGATCGGATTGACCTTGTGTCCCATGGATCAGGCTGCCTTCTGCTCTTTGTTGGTTCCGCGAGACGGCTTCGTCTCTTCCGGTGCTTCTGCACGCTCGGCAACAACAATCTTCAGGTGGCTGAAGAACTTCTGGATCTGGGAAGAGCGGCCACGGCCACGAGCATGAAAACGCTTCATGACAATGGACTTGCCCACTTCCGCAGTCTTGACCACCAGCTGATCGACATCGAGCTGATGGTTGTTCTCAGCGTTGGCCACGGCGCTCTCAAGAGTCTTCTTGACCTGCTGCGCGATACGACGACGCGAGAAGGCAAGAGCGGCGATAGCCTTGTCAGCCGGCTGGTTGCGGATCATCGCAGCAACCAGGTTCAGCTTTTGCGGGCTGACGCGGATATTGCGGGCGATTGCCTGCGCTTCCGTGTCAGCAAGCGTGCGGATATGCTTTGGCTTGCTCATTTTCAGCCCCGCTTCGACTTCTTGTCAGAGCCATGACCGGTGTAGGTCCGCGTCGGTGAAAACTCACCGAACTTGTGACCGACCATGTTCTCCGTGACCTGCACAGGCAGGAACTTGTGACCATTATAGACGCCGAACGTAAGTCCAACGAACTGCGGAAGGATCGTCGAACGACGCGACCAGATCTTGATCACTTCATTACGACCCGAAGCGCGTGACGCTTCAGCCTTGCCGAACAGATACCCGTCAACGAACGGGCCCTTCCAGACGGAACGTGCCATCTCTGTTTGCCCCCTCTTACTTGCCGGACTTACGGCGACGGATGATCAGGCTATCCGTCTTTTTGTTAACACGCGTCTTGTAACCCTTGGTCGGAACACCCCACGGCGTAACCGGATGACGGCCACCAGAGGTCCGGCCTTCACCACCACCATGCGGATGGTCGACCGGGTTCATGACAACGCCACGGTTGTGCGGGCGACGTCCGAGCCAGCGGGAACGACCAGCCTTGCCGAAATGCTGGTTCATGTTGTCCGGGTTGGACACAGCACCAACGGTTGCCATGCATTCACCGCGAACAAGGCGCAGTTCACCGGACTGCAGCTTGACCTGGGCATAGCCGGCATCCTTACCGACCAGCTGGGCATAGGTGCCAGCGGAACGGGCAAGCTTGCCACCGGCGCCCTGCTTCAGCTCGATGTTATGCACGATCGTTCCGACCGGCATTGCACCCAGCGGCATGGCATTGCCAGGCTTGACGTCCGTATGGGCGCCAGAGATGACGCGATCGCCGACCTTCACGCGCTGCGGAGCAAGGATGTAGGCGAGCTCGCCGTCTTCATACTTGATCAGTGCGATGAATGCCGTGCGGTTCGGATCGTATTCGAGACGCTCGACCGTTGCAGCCACATCGAATTTGCGACGCTTGAAGTCGACATAACGATAGGACTGCTTGTGCCCGCCGCCACGGAACCGAACTGTCGTACGACCGTGATTGTTACGGCCGCCGGACTTGTTCTTACCTTCCGTGAGCTGCTTGACCGGCTTGCCCTTGAAGAGCTCGCTGCGATCAATCAGCACGGTGCCGCGTGTGCTCGGCGTCGTGGGATTAAAGTGCTTTAGTGCCATGGTATCCTACCCCGCGTCAGCCCAGCTTGGCTGTAAGGTCAATGGACTGACCTTCAGCAAGCTGTACATACGCCTTCTTGATGTCCGAGCGACGGCCGGGACGACCCTTGACGCGCTTGACTTTGCCCTTCTGGACCAGCGTGTTCACGCCGGTGACCTTTACATTGAAGAGCTTCTCAACCGCAGCCTTGATCTGAGGCTTCGTCGCACCGGGAGCGACCTTGAACACCACCTGGTTACGCTCGGAAAGAAGCGTAGCCTTTTCGGTGATCAGCGGTGCACGGATCACGTCATACAGGGCTTCCTGTGACATGTTCTGTGCAGTCTTATGTGCGTTCATGACGGTATTGGTGGTCATGCCAGACGCTCCTTAAGACCCTCAAGACCGGCGCGGGTGATGACCAGCACGTCGTGGTTGAGGATGTCGTAGACGTTTGCACCAATGGTCGGCAGAACGTCGATCTTCGGCAGATTGGCAACTGCGCGAGCGAACTGCTCGTCAACGGCGCCATCAACGATCAGTGCGGACGTCCAGCCCAGAGCCTTGATCTTCGCTGCGGCTTCACGGGTCTTGGTGACACCGTTGGCTGCATCGAGAACGATCAGCTTGCCTTCTGCAGCCTTCTGCGACAGAGCGCAGATCAGGCCGAGACGACGGACCTTCTTGGGAAGGTCATAGCCGTGATCGCGAACGACCGGACCATGAACAACGCCACCCGTACGGAACTGCGGTGCACGCAGGGAGCCCTGACGGGCAGAACCCGTGCCCTTCTGACGGAAAGGCTTCTTGGTCGTGCCAGAAACTTCACCCATGCCCTTGGTCCGGTGCGTACCGGCACGGCGCTTTGCGAGCTGCCAGTGCACAACACGTGCCATGATGTCAGAGCGCGGCGTGACCGCAAAAATCTCTTCAGGAAGCGCGACAGAGCCTGCGCTACCATTATCGAGGGTCTTGATATCGTATTCCATGCCCCTCGTCCTCAACCGGCGGCCGCCACTGTTGCTGCCGGGTACGGCGCATCAGCATGGCGAGCCTTCTTGATTGCATCGCGAATCAGCACAAGGCCGTTCTTCGCACCAGGAATTGCACCCCTGACCATGATCAGGTTGCGCTCTTCATCCACGGCAGCGATCTCAAGGTTGAGCGTGGTAACACGCTCGTCACCCATGTGACCTGCCATCTTCTTTCCCTTGAAGACCTTGCCAGGATCCTGGCGCTGGCCTGTAGAACCGTGGGAACGGTGGCTGATGGAGACGCCGTGGGATGCTTCGAGACCTGCGAAGTTATGACGCTTCATAACACCCGCAAAACCCTTGCCCTTGCTCTGGCCCGTGACGTCAACTTTCTGCCCCACAACGAAGTGAGCAGCGGACAGCTTGGTTCCAGCTTCCAGCAGGGCGTCTTCGGAGACGCGGAACTCTGCCAGATGCTTCTTTGGCTCGACCTTGGCCCGGGCAAAATGGCCACGGTTCGCCTTGGTGACATTCTTCACCTTGGCATCACCAAGTCCGAGCTGAATGGCGGTATAGCCATCGCGCTCGTTCGTGCAGGCATCCACAACCTCGACATTGTCAAGGTGAAGGACCGTCACAGGCACATGAGTGCCATCTTCCTTAAACAGCCGGGTCATTCCCAGCTTCTTTGCAATCAATCCGGTTCGCATCGTCTGGACCTTAGAGTTTGATCTCGACGTCCACGCCAGCGGCGAGGTCGAGCTTCATGAGGGCGTCCACGGTCTGCGGGGTCGGCTCGACAATGTCGAGCAGCCGGCGGTGAGTCCGAATTTCGAACTGTTCGCGGCTTTTCTTATCCACGTGTGGCGAGCGGTTCACCGTGAACCGTTCGATATGCGTCGGCAGCGGGATCGGACCCCGAACCCGCGCACCCGTACGCTTCGCCGTGTTTACGATCTCCTTGGTGCTGTTGTCCAGCACGCGATGATCGTACGCCTTAAGGCGAATGCGGATGTTCTGGTTGTCCATGTTCTTGTTCGTCCAACTCAAAAATTCGGGTCTCGTCCTACTGCCATTGCCCCTGAAAGGGAACCCCGGCCAGAAAAAATCTGGCCGGGGCTGTCAAAGCCAACAGCTAAAAGCAGGACTTTAGGCGGTGATGGAAGAAACCACACCGGCACCCACGGTACGGCCACCTTCGCGGATAGCGAAGCGCAGGCCTTCGTCCATGGCGATCGGAGCGATCAGCTCCACGTCCATGGCAACGTTATCACCCGGCATGACCATTTCCGTACCTTCCGGCAGCGTCACGACGCCCGTGACGTCGGTCGTGCGGAAATAGAACTGCGGGCGATAGTTCGTGAAGAACGGCGTGTGACGACCGCCTTCTTCCTTCGTGAGGATGTATGCCTCAGCCTTGAAGTTCTTGTGCGGCGTGATGGAGCCGGGCTTTGCCAGAACCTGGCCACGCTCGACGTCTTCACGCTTCGTGCCACGAACCAGCGCACCGATGTTGTCACCGGCTTCACCGCGATCGAGCAGCTTGCGGAACATCTCAACGCCCGTAACGGTCGTCTTGATGGTGTCCTTCAGGCCGATGATCTCGACTTCGTCGCCAACATTGACAACACCACGCTCGACGCGACCCGTGACAACCGTACCACGACCCGAGATCGAGAACACGTCTTCGATCGGCATCAGGAACGGACGGTCAACCGGACGCTCCGGCTGCGGGATGTAGGCATCAACCTGCGTCATCAGCTCGAGAACGCGGTCTTCACCAATCGCTGCGTCGCCATCTTCCAGCGTCACAAGAGCAGAACCCTTGACGATGGGGATATCGTCGCCCGGGAACTGGTAGGAAGACAGAAGTTCGCGAACTTCCATTTCCACGAGCTCAAGAAGCTCCGGATCGTCAACCTGATCAACCTTGTTCAGGAAGACCACCAGTGCCGGAACGCCAACCTGACGCGCAAGCAGAATGTGCTCGCGGGTCTGCGGCATCGGACCATCAGCAGCGGACACGACGAGAATTGCGCCGTCCATCTGAGCTGCACCCGTGATCATGTTCTTCACGTAGTCAGCATGACCCGGGCAATCCACGTGAGCGTAGTGACGGTTGGCCGTCTCGTACTCAACGTGAGCCGTGGAAATGGTGATACCACGAGCGCGCTCTTCAGGAGCCTTGTCGATCTGGTCGTACGCGCTGTAGGTGGCGCCGCCGGTCTTTGCCAGCGTCTTGGTGATTGCAGCAGTCAGCGAGGTCTTGCCGTGATCGACGTGACCGATGGTGCCGATGTTGCAGTGCGGCTTCGTCCGCTCGAATTTAGCCTTTGCCATCGTCTTTCTCCAAAACCCCGCTCCACCTGGAACGGGAGTAAGACTGAAAGTTCAAACCAGTCAGTGTGCGATCCTGAGATCGACACACTGCCGGAAGCCCTTTAACCGGTTCTGATTACCAGCGATAGTGGCTGAATGCCTTGTTGGCTTCAGCCATACGGTGCGTGTCTTCGCGCTTCTTGACAGCGGAGCCACGGTTGTTGACCGCATCCATCAGTTCGTTGGACAGACGCTCCTGCATCGTGTTCTCGCCACGCTTGCGGGAGGCGTCGATCAGCCAGCGGATCGCGAGAGCCTGACGGCGCTCGGTGCGGACTTCAACCGGAACCTGATAGGTTGCGCCACCGACGCGACGCGAGCGGACTTCAACCGCAGGCTTCACGTTATCCAGAGCCGAGTGGAACATGGCCACCGGATCTGCAGTCGTGCCGCCGCGGCGGCGCATGACTTCGAGCGCACCGTAAACGATGCCCTCGGCAGTGGATTTCTTACCATCGTACATCAGCGCATTCATGAAGCGCGTAATGACGACGTCTCCGAACTTCGGATCGGGAAGGATCTCACGCTTTACAGCGCGGTGACGGCGACTCATTCCAAATACCTCTTACTTCGGACGCTTGGCGCCATACAGCGAACGACGCTGACGACGCTTGGCGAGACCCTGTGTATCAAGCACACCACGCAGGATGTGATAACGGACGCCAGGAAGATCCTTCACGCGGCCACCACGGATCAGAACAACACTGTGTTCCTGAAGGTTATGACCTTCACCCGGAATGTAGCTCACGACCTCATACCCGTTGGTCAGACGCACCTTGGCGACCTTACGCAGAGCGGAGTTCGGCTTCTTCGGCGTTACGGTATACACACGCGTGCAAACGCCGCGCTTCTGCGGGCAGCCCTGCAGTGCGGGGACCTTGTTCCGCTTTGCGGCCGGCTCACGGCCATTCGCGATCAACTGGTTGATGGTCGGCATGCGCCCTTCCCAATCCTTGTCCTATTTCAGACAGCAACATTGCTGCTTCTGTCTTGACATTTATTCCAACCGACATGCGGTAGGACCGCCTGCCATTTTCACATCGTGAAAAGGAAACAGCATAGGCTGTTCCCTTCTCTCTCCAGCGTGCGGCCTTAGCATTTCCTCTCGGGAGAGAATAGCGGCACCGCATGCGATTCTTTAAACTTCGTCGGCTTTTTCAGCCTTACGAGAAGGCAGGAGCCGAGGGCGCGGAACCTACGAAGGGTTCGCCCTCAAGTCAAGTGGTTCAGCCAAAATGGCCCGATTCTGCAAAGAAACTTTCTGGAATCGGGCGAGACGGATCCCCGCTTTATTCAAAAGCAGGGATCCCCTTCTCATTCCGCTGCGTCTTCGACAGCCTTCGGAGATGTTCCACCAACGCGCTGACGATCCTGGCTGGCAGCGATGCCCCGCAGACGGTTCATCACACTGCCCGTTCCTGCCGGGATCAGACGCCCGACAATCACGTTCTCCTTGAGACCGTTGAGGGTATCCACCTTGCCCGACGTGGCCGCATCCGTGAGGACACGTGTGGTCTCCTGGAAGGAGGCCGCCGAGATGAAGGACTGCGTCTGCAGGGACGCCTTGGTGATGCCCTGCAGGACAGGCATTGCCCTTGCAGGCGTATCCCCGTTCTGCGTCAGACGCTGGTTCTCACCCTCGTACTCGATCCGGTCCACCGTCTCACCGATCAGGTAGGTCGAATCGCCCGGCTCAAGGATTTCAACCTTCTGCAGCATCTGACGAACAATGACCTCGATATGCTTGTCATTGATCTTCACGCCCTGCAGTCGATAGACATCCTGGATCTCGTTGACGAGATAGTCGGACAGTGCCTCGACGCCCATGACCTTGAGAATGTCATGCGGCACGCGCGGACCATCGACCAGCGGATCGCCCTTCTGCACAAAGTCGCCTTCCTGAACGGAAACGTGCTTGCCCTTCGGGATGAGGTACTGGGTCTCTTCGCCCGTATCGTCATTCTTGACGATGACGCAGCGCTTCGACTTGTAGTCCTTCCCGAATTCGATGCGTCCCTCGCCTTCGGCAATGATCGCATGGTCCTTTGGACGCCGCGCCTCAAAGAGTTCCGCCACACGCGGCAGACCACCCGTAATGTCACGGGTCTTGGAGCCTTCGCGAGGAATACGGGCCAGCACGTCACCGGCATTGACCTCCACTCCGTTCTCCACCGACAGAATACTGTCTGGGGAGAGGAAGTAGCGGGCGTCATTACCATTGGCCAGCTTGACGACGTTGCCGGAAGCATCCTTGAGCTGCAGACGCGGACGCAGATCCACACCCTTGGCTGCCTGCTTGTAGTCAACGACGACCTTCGAACTCAGACCGGTGACTTCATCCATACGCTCAACGAGCGTGATGCTGTCGATCAGGTCGAGATACTCGATGGTGCCAGCCTGCTCGGTGATGATCGGCAGGGTGTACGGGTCCCACTCGGCCATCTTCTGGGTCCGCGTCACCGCTTCCCCTTCCGAGACCATCAGGCGTGCACCGTAAGGCACACGATAGCGGGCACGCTCCACACCGTTTTCATCGGTCAGCAGGATCTCGCAGTTACGCGACATCACGACCAGAACCTTCTGAGAGTTCTCGACCACGTTCCGGTTCTTGATCGTCACGATACCGTCGCGGGACGCTTCGACCATCGACTGCTCGGCACCACGCGTTGCCGCACCACCAATATGGAAGGTACGCATCGTCAGCTGGGTGCCCGGCTCACCGATGGACTGGGCAGCAATAACGCCGACAGCCTCACCGATGTTCACCGGCGTACCGCGTGCCAGATCACGGCCATAGCAGTGGCCGCAGATACCGACGCGGCTGTCACAGGTCAGCACGGAGCGGATATCAACGCTTTCCACACCAGCCTTCTCGATGAGCTCGGCTTCGGGCTCCTCGATCAGCGTGTTGCGCGGCAGGACGATCTCCTGCGTTACCGGGTGGATGACGTCCTTGGACAGGGTGCGACCCAGAATACGCTCGGACAGGGACGCAACGACTTCACCGCTATCCATGACCGCACGAACCGTCAGACCACGCTCCGTACCGCAATCCGGTTCAACGATGATGCAATCCTGTGCCACGTCAACGAGACGACGCGTCAGGTAACCCGAGTTCGCGGTCTTCAGCGCCGTATCCGCAAGACCCTTACGGGCACCATGGCTTGATGTGAAGTAATCGAGAACCGACAGGCCTTCCTTAAAGTTCGCGATGATCGGCTGCTCAATGATCTCGCCAGAAGGCTTCACCATCAGGCCGCGCATACCCGCGAGCTGCTTCATCTGGGCCGGCGACCCACGGGCACCGGAGTGGCTCATCATCCAGACCGAGTTCGTCGGCTTGCCGATGACCTGCTTGGAGATCTCCTTGAGCATCGCGGCCTGGACTTCGTCCGTGCAGCGTGACCAGGCGTCAACCACCTTGTTGTAGCGCTCGCCAGCCGTGATCAGACCGTCCTGATACTGCTGCTCGAATTCCTTGACCTCTTCCGACGTCTTGCCAACCAGCGTTGCCTTGGCTTCCGGAATGATCATGTCATCCTTGCCGAAGGAAATGCCGGCGCGAGCCGCGTGACGGAAACCAAGACCCATCAGACGGTCACAGAAGATCACTGCTTCCTTCTGGCCACAGTGACGGTAGACCGTGTCAATGACGTCGGACACGTTCTTCTTTGTCAGCTGCTTGTTGATCAGGCTGAACGGAACGGCCTGATGCTTCGGCAGGATCTGGGCGATCAGCGCACGACCCGGTGTCGTCACGATCATCTGACGGACAGGCTTGCCATCCGCATCGACCGTCGCCAGACGCAGACGGATCTTGTCATGCAGCTGAAGCGAGCCCGAAAGCATGGCGCTCTCGATTTCAGCGACGTCCGAATAAGCCGACGGAGCAGCCCTGACGATCTTACCATCCTTGATGACGGCTTCGTCCGGCGTCTCGCGGTATTCCGGAACTTCAAGGCTCAGATAATACAGACCCAGAACGATATCCTGAGACGGCACGATGATCGGCTTGCCGTTCGCAGGGCTGAGGATGTTGTTCGTCGACATCATCAGCACGCGGGCTTCAAGCTGGGCTTCCAGCGACAGCGGCACGTGAACAGCCATCTGATCGCCGTCGAAGTCCGCGTTGAATGCGGTACAAACCAGCGGATGAAGCTGGATGGCCTTGCCTTCGATCAGCGTCGGCTCAAACGCCTGAATACCCAGACGGTGAAGCGTCGGTGCACGGTTCAGCATGACCGGATGCTCGCGGATTACCTCTTCGAGGATATCCCAGACTTCTGGACGCTCTTTTTCCACCATACGCTTTGCAGCCTTGATGGTGGTGGCGTGACCGTACTTCTCGAGCTTCGAGTAGATGAACGGCTTGAACAGTTCGAGCGCCATCTTCTTCGGAAGGCCGCACTGATGCAGCTTCAGCTCAGGACCAACCACGATGACCGAACGGCCAGAGTAGTCGACGCGCTTTCCGAGCAGGTTCTGACGGAAGCGTCCCTGCTTGCCCTTCAGCATGTCGGACAGCGACTTCAGCGGACGCTTGTTCGCACCCGTGATGGCGCGGCCACGACGGCCGTTGTCGAACAGGGCGTCAACAGCTTCCTGCAACATGCGCTTTTCATTGCGGACAATGATGTCCGGCGCACGAAGCTCGATCAGGCGCTTCAGACGGTTATTACGGTTGATGACGCGACGGTACAGATCGTTCAGATCGGACGTTGCGAAACGGCCGCCATCCAGTGGCACCAGCGGACGCAGTTCAGGCGGAATGACCGGAACGATGTCCATGATCATCCAGTCCGGACGCGAACCGCTTTCCACGAAGGCTTCGACCAGCTTCAGGCGCTTGACGAGCTTCTTGCGCGCGGCTTCCGACGTCGCCTTGCGCAGCTTCTTGCGCATCATGGTCTTCTCAGAATCGCCTTCCATGACGTCAGCGTCATAGTCGAACGGATCCGGCAGACCCTTTTCCTGCGCCGCGAGGCTCAGGTTCCGCTCCTGATCGTTCGGAATGCCCCAGTCATAGCTGGAGAGCGCGCGCTTGATGGCTTCGGCGCCAATTCCGACGTCGATACCGGCATCCGGATATTCATCCAGAAGGTCTTCGCAGCGGATTTCGTCCAGCAGGTACTGGTCGCGCTTCTTGCCGTTCTTATAGGAATCGATCTGATCGGATTCGCAGACGCCCTTGTCGAGAATCAGGAACTTCTCGAAATACAGGACCGGCTCGACGTCCTTGAGCGGCAGATCCAGCATCGTTGCGATGCGGCTCGGCAGCGACTTAAGGAACCAGATATGCGCGACCGGCGAGGCCAGTTCGATATGGCCCATGCGCTCACGGCGCACCTTGGCCAGCGTGACTTCCACACCGCATTTTTCGCAGACAATACCGCGGAACTTCATCCGCTTGTACTTGCCGCAAAGGCACTCGTAATCCTTGATCGGACCAAAGATACGAGCACAGAACAGGCCGTCACGCTCAGGCTTGAACGTCCGGTAGTTAATGGTCTCCGGCTTCTTGATTTCGCCGTAAGACCACGACCGCACCTGCTCGCTGGAAGCGAGCTGGATCTTGATCTGGTCGAAGGTCACCGACTGGCCGGTCTGACCCAGGATCTTCATGAGTTCGTTCATGCGCCGAAACCCCAATGTGTACCGCGGCGTCCCGCGGACACCTTAAAAATGAACCGTGGCGAGAAGGAGGGAGCGGGCAATTAAGACCCGCTCTGCTCGAGTTCGACGTTCAGGCCGAGCGACTTCAGTTCCTTGATCAGAACGTTGAAGCTCTCCGGAATGCCGGCTTCGAAATCGTCCTGCTCGCGAACGATTGCCTCGTAGACCTTGGTACGGCCGGACACGTCATCCGACTTCACCGTCAGCATTTCCTGCAGCGTGTAGGCTGCACCGTATGCTTCAAGGGCCCACACTTCCATTTCACCAAAGCGCTGACCACCGAACTGCGCCTTACCACCCAGCGGCTGCTGCGTGACAAGCGAGTAAGGACCAATCGAACGTGCATGGATCTTGTCATCGACAAGATGATGCAGCTTCAGCATGTAGATGTAACCAACCGTCGTCTGACGTTCGAACAGCTCGCCCGTACGACCATCGATCAGCTGCGACTGGCCCGACTTATTGACGCCTGCCTTTTCGAGCATCTCTTCAATGTCGGGAATGGAAGCACCGTCGAAGACCGGCGTTGCGATCGGCAGTCCCTTGCGAAGGTTGTTCGCAAGTTCGATCAGCTGTTCGTTCGGCAGCGTTGCGATGTCGTCGTTGAAGATCACATCTCCGTAGACTTCGTGCAGACGATCGAGCAGTTCCTGCTTGCGCTCACCGGTGCGCTGATACTCATCGACCATGTCGCCGATGCTTGCGCCAATATTGGCACAGGCCCAGCCCAGATGGGTCTCGAGGATCTGACCGATGTTCATGCGCGACGGCACACCCAGCGGGTTCAGAACGATGTCGACGGCCTGACCATTCTCAAGGAATGGCATGTCCTCAACGGGAACAACGCGGGAGACGACACCCTTGTTGCCGTGACGACCGGCCATCTTGTCACCCGGCTGAAGCTTGCGCTTCACGGCAACGAAGACCTTGACCATCTTCATCACGCCAGGCGGCAGTTCGTCACCGCGCTGCAGCTTTTCAACCTTGCTGTCGAAACGTGCATCGATGCGGCGGGTCGCTTCCTTGAACTCACCACGGAGCTTTTCGAGCTCCGACATGACATCATCGGAAGTCACGGTGATGCTGGCCCAGGTTGCGCGATGATGCTCGTCCAGAACCTCTTCCGTGATCGGCGTACCAGAGCGGATACCCTTGAAACCGGCACCAGCCGTCTGGCCAACCAGACGCTCACGCAGACGGTTGTAGAAGCTGCGCTCCTGAATGCCACGTTCGTCGTCGCGATCTTTGGTGAGGCGTTCGATCTCGGCACGCTCGATCGCCATCGCGCGCTCGTCCTTGTCCACGCCACGGCGGGAGAAGACGCGAACGTCGACAATCGTACCTGTCGTGCCAGGCGGCAGCTTCAGGGAGGTGTCACGGACGTCGGAAGCCTTTTCACCAAAGATGGCGCGCAGAAGCTTCTCTTCCGGCGTCATTGGGCTTTCGCCCTTCGGCGTGACTTTGCCAACGAGAATGTCACCCGGATTCACTTCGGCGCCAACATAGACGATACCGGCTTCATCGAGGTTGCGCAGGGCTTCCTCACCGACATTCGGAATGTCACGCGTGATTTCTTCCTGACCCAGCTTCGTATCACGCGCCATGACTTCGAACTCTTCGATGTGGATCGAAGTGAAGACGTCATCACGGGCAATACGCTCGGAGATCAGAATGGAATCTTCGAAGTTGTAACCGTTCCAGGGCATGAACGCGACGAGCACGTTGCGACCCAGAGCCAGTTCACCAAGCTCGGTGGACGGACCGTCGGCGATGATGTCACCAGCATGAACCGTGTCACCAACCTTCACCAAGGGGCGCTGGTTGATGCAAGTGGACTGGTTAGAGCGCATGTACTTGCGCAGACGATAGATATCAACGCCCTGTGTTGCACCGGCTTCGTCCGTGGCACGAACCACGATACGAGCACCATCGATCTGATCGATGACACCGCGACGCTTGGCAACGATGGTCGCACCAGAGTCATGCGCAACCGCAGCTTCCATACCGGTACCAACCAGCGGGGCATCAGCCTTCACCAGCGGCACAGCCTGACGCTGCATGTTCGCGCCCATCAGTGCACGGTTGGCGTCATCGTTCTCAAGGAACGGAATGAGCGCGGCTGCAACAGAAACAAGCTGCTTCGGTGAAACGTCGCAGGCCGTAACCTGCTCCGGCGGGACGACGCGGAAGTCACCTGAACGGCGAACAGACACCAGTTCGTCCGTCAGACGACCCTGATCGTCCTGCTTCGCATCGGCCTGAGCGACAACAAGCTTTTCTTCTTCCATGGCAGAAAGATATTTCCAGCCATCCTGAAGAACCCCGTCTTCCACCAGACGATACGGCGTCTCGATGAAGCCGTACTTGTTCACCTTGGCGTAGGTCGACAGCGAGTTGATCAGACCGATGTTCGGGCCTTCCGGCGTTTCGATCGGGCAGATACGGCCGTAGTGCGTCGGATGAACGTCACGAACTTCGAAGCCTGCACGCTCACGGGTCAGACCGCCCGGGCCAAGCGCCGAAAGACGACGCTTGTGCGTCACTTCAGAGAGCGGGTTTGTCTGATCCATGAACTGGCTGAGCTGCGAGGAGCCAAAGAACTCACGCACGGCAGCAGCAGCGGGCTTCGCATTGATCAGGTCATGCGGCATGACCGTATCGATGTCGACAGATCCCATACGCTCGCGGATGGCGCGCTCCATGCGGAGCAGACCAACGCGATACTGGTTTTCCATCAGTTCGCCAACAGAGCGGACACGACGGTTACCGAGGTTATCGATATCGTCGATCTGGCCGCGACCGTCTTTCAGCTCACACATGATCTTGATCGTACGCAGGATGTCTTCCTTGCGCAGAACGCGCAGGGTATCCGGCGCATCAACATCAAGACGCATGTTCATCTTCACACGGCCAACCGCGGAAAGATCGTAGCGCCCCTGATCGAAGAAGAGACCATGGAACATGGCTTCCGCCGTTTCCTTGGTCGGCGGCTCGCCCGGACGCATGATGCGATAGATGTCGATCAGCGCTTCATCGCGGCAGCTGTTCTTGTCGGCAGCCAGCGTGTTGCGGATCCACGGACCATGCGAGCCATCCACGGACAGCAGCGGAAGCTCCGTAATGCCCATTTCTTCAAGGGCAGCAAGACGGTCTTCGGTCAGCTCTTCGCCAGCTTCACCATAGATCTCGCCCGTATTTTCATTCACGAGATCATAGGCAAGGAAACGACCGAGGATATCGAGACGACCGACCTGCACGACGCGGGTCTTTTCCGCGATCTTGCGGACCATGCGCGCGGTCAGCTTGGCATCGGCTTCCGCAACGACTTCACCGGTGTCGGCGTCAACCAGCGGGCTGAGCAGCTTCAGGCCGCGGAAGGCATCGGGATCAAACGGACGGGCCCACTCGCCACCCAGACGGGTAAACGGCACAGCCTGATAGAAGTAGGACAGGATTTCATCCTGATCCATTCCGCGGATATCAAGACCCTCGACGTCCCCGCCATCGGCGATCTTCTGCTCACGCTGTGCGAGGTAGCTTGCTCCCTCGAGCGCGTAAAGAAGCGTCGTGACAGGCAGCTTGCGCTTGCGATCGATGCGGACATAGATCAGGTCCTTGGCATCGAATTCGAAATCGAGCCAGGAGCCCCGATACGGAATGACGCGGGCCGCAAACAGATACTTGCCCGAAGAATGGGTCTTGCCCTTGTCGTGATCGAAGAACACGCCCGGGCTACGATGCATCTGCGAGACAATGACACGCTCGGTGCCATTAATGATGAACGTGCCGTTATCGGTCATGAGCGGCATGTCGCCCATGTAAACCGGCTGTTCCTTCATGTCGTGGATCGAGCGGGAGCCCGTATCCTCGTCAATATCCCACGTCGTCAGACGAAGAATGACCTTCAGCGGCGCTGCATAGGTCAGACCACGCTGAATGCATTCTTCGACGTCATATTTCGGATCTTCGAATTCGTAGGACATGAAGTCCAGACGACCGCGACCCGCAAAATCGTTGATCGGAAAAACCGAACGAAAGACTTCCTGAAGACCGGCGTCCTGCCGGCTGTCAGGGCTTACGTTCATCTGCAGGAATGCCTCGTAGGAGGCGCGCTGCACGTCGATCAAATTGGGCATCGGCGCAATTTCGGGAATGCGCCCGAAACTTTTGCGGATCCTTTTGCGTCCCGTGAACGATTTGGTGATCGCGTTCATCTATTCTGCCCTCTGCACCAGACCTTCGAGTCGCCCGTAAACGGCACTGAGGAACTGGCCCCAGCATTGCGGACGACCGGAACGACCGGCCATTATGAAATTTCAGTACGTGGCGAGCCGCGCACTATACGCCTGTTCTGCTCCAACGGCAAATCGGGCGGGAACCGCATGCGATCCCCGCCCTCTCTGTCTGCCAGGCAGAGGCGGCCCCCCCGAAGGGAACAGCCCGAAGTCAGTAGATTACTTGACTTCGACCTTGGCGCCGGCGTCTTCAAGAGACTTCTTGATCTTGGCGGCTTCGTCCTTGGACGCGCCTTCCTTGACGGTCTTCGGAGCGCCTTCGACCAGGTCCTTAGCTTCCTTCAGACCCAGACCCGTGATCGCACGGACTTCCTTAATCACGTTGATCTTCTTGTCGCCAGCGTCAGCCAGAACAACCGTGAACTCGGTCTGCTCTTCAGCCGGAGCAGCAGCAGCGCCAGCAGCAGCAGCGACTGCAACCGGAGCAGCAGCGGAAACGCCCCACTTCTCTTCGAGCATCTTGGAAAGTTCTGCAGCTTCCAGAACGGTCAGAGCGGACAGCTCTTCAACAATCTTTGCCAGATCGGCCATGGTCTTATCCTAAATTGATGTACTGTTGATCAGGTTCAGGCCTACGCCGCAGCGCGGGCCTTCATTCTCAGGCGGCTTCTGCTTCGCCGGCCTTGGCATAGGCACCAAAGACGCGAGCAAGCTGGCCAGCCGGCGCCTGGACAACACCTGCGATACGCGTTGCGGGGGTATTGATCATACCCACCAGCTTTGCGCGCAGCTCGTCCAGCGACGGCAGCTCGGCAAGGGCCTTGATTCCGTCAACGCCAAGCGTCTGGGAACCCAGGGCGCCACCAAGCACCACCAGTTTGTCATTCGTCTTGGCGAACTCGACGATCACCTTTGCCACTGATGCCGGGTCTTCAGACCACGCAAGCGCGGTCGGCCCCTTAAGCAGCGGTGCGATGCCGTCGAATTGGGTCCCATCCAGAGCACGGCTGGCCAGCCGGTTCTTCGCAACCTTGTATGTCGCTCCTGCCGCACGAATGCGTCGACGCAGTTCCGTCACATCGGCAACCGTCAGACCCTTGTTCTGGGTGACGACAACCATGGACGTGCTGCCAAACACATCGGCGAGGAACTCAACAAAGGCCCGTTTATCCGTACGGTCCAAAACCTGTCTCCTCGTCAGCCCGACTTGCGCCGGACCAGGTTACCCATGGAGCCATTTCTTTCGAAACGGCTCCGCTCGCCTGTCCACAGAAGTGAGCGAACCCAGCACATCGCAGCAGAGCCACAAAAATACTGTCGCCCCGTCTGACGCCCGCGATCTGAAGAAGATCCTTAAGGCCCCGAAGGTCCACGTGCGGTCTTGGACAGGTTTGGAAGCAGCCTGCGAACAGGCTACCCCTTAGCCATCACACCCGAAGGCATGACGTCATTTCGTGGAGGTCTTTCCCAGAAGGAAGACCTCCTGTCAATCAGGCTTCGAAGCTCGAAACGTCAACGCGAACGCCCGGGCCCATCGTGGAAGACAGGGCTGCCTTCTTCAGATACGTACCCTTGGCACCCGTCGGGCGAGCCTTCTGAACGGCATCGACCAGAGCGTTGATGTTCTCGACCAGCTTGTCTTCACCGAAGGAAGCCTTGCCGATACCGGCATGGATGATACCGGCCTTCTCGGCGCGATATTCAACCTGACCGGACTTGGCTGCCGTGATGGCACCCTTGACGTCCATGGTCACCGTGCCGAGACGCGGGTTCGGCATCAGACCACGCGGGCCGAGGATCTTACCCAGGCGACCGACGAGAGCCATCATGTCCGGCGTTGCGATGCAGCGGTCGAAGTTGATTTCGCCAGCCTGGATCTTTTCAGCCAGATCTTCCGCACCAACGACTTCCGCACCAGCGGCCAGGGCTTCTTCAGCCTTGGGGCCACGGGCAAAAACGCCGACGCGAAGGGTCTTGCCCGTGCCATTCGGCAGGGAGATCAGACCACGGACCATCTGGTCGGCATGACGCGGGTCAATGCCGAGGTTCAGCGAGATTTCGATCGTCTCGTCGAACTTCGCCTTGGCGTTGCTCTTCACCAGAGCAACGGCCTCAGTCAGACCATACGGCTTGTTACGCTCGACAGTTGCCTGTGCAGCGTTCAGACGCTTGTTCTTTGCCATGATATCAGCCCTCCACCACGTTCAGGCCCATCGACTTGGCAGAACCGGCGAGCATGCGCACGGCACCGTCAAGGTCATTGGCGTTCATGTCCTTGAACTTCGTCTCAGCGATTTCGCGAAGCTGAGCCGTCGTCACGGAACCAACCGCAGCGGACTTGCCGACCGTCTGGCTGCCCTTGGAAATCTTGGCAGCCTTCAGCAGGAAGTACGTGTTCGGCGGCGTCTTCGTGATGAAGGAGAACGTGCGATCCGCATAGGCGGTGATGACCACCGGGATCGGCATACCGGGCTCGAGCTGCTGGGTCTTGGCGTTGAACTCCTTGCAGAACTGCATGATGTTCAGGCCGCGCTGACCCAGAGCCGGACCAACCGGCGGAGAAGGATTGGCTTTACCAGCCGGGATCTGAAGCTTGATGTAGCCAACAACTTTTTTGGCCATATCCGGGACTCCCCTGTTTGTCGTTCCCGAACCGCGGTTCAACGGAGTCGGCCACGCCTCCTCCTCCCGCGTTCGAAGTGAGGCGGACCCCTAGACCACTCAGGGCTGTCCCGTCAAGCCTTGCGGAACATTCGCCGAGACATTGTCTCCCCGCAGATCATTGTCCAGCGGGGAAGCATGACTGTCGATGCCGTTCACAGGCTTCGGAGTTCGCAGACCGTTATACTGAAGCGGGCCGAACGGGTCGATCTGCTTGATACCCGGCAGATCACTGGCACTCCAGCCACCGCCCAGAGCGCGAACCAGACGCACGGAGGACTGGACCTGAGCCGTTTGCACATCGACCTCGGCCAGACGGGCCTGAAGCGCGTCCTGCTGGGCCACAAGGGCATCAAGATAGTTCGACAGACCGCCTGTATAAAGCGCCATGGTCATGCTCTGGGTGCGCAGGGCCGCATCCACGGCCTTCTGCTGCTGATCCTGTGCAATCTTGAACTGGCGCGTCTGAGTCAGACCGTCCTCGACATCCTGAAACGCCGAGAGGACGACGGAACGGTAGTTGTCCACCATACCCCGATACTGCGACCAAGAGCGCTGAAGGGCCGCACGCCGCAGGCCGCCCGTAAAGGCCGGCTCGACCGCCTGAACCGCAATCTTCCAGAAGGCCCGGGAGATGCTTGCGAGGTCGAACCCGCCATCTTCGAACCCACCTTCGGCGCTGAAGGTGATGTGCGGATAGAACGCCGCACGGGAGACCCCGATGGCCCGGGCGGAAGCCGCCATCTGACGCTCGGCAATCGCGATATCAGGACGACGCTCCAGCAGGGACGCTGGCAGTCCGGAATTGATCTTCACAACCCCGAAATGCATTTTCACGTCTTTGACGGGCGCGATATGAAATCCGGCGGGAGCCGTGTTGAGCAGCACCGCAATGGCATGCTCCATGACGTTGCGCCGTGCGATCAGATTGCTCTTGGCTGCCTGCGCCGAATAAAGCTGGGTTTCCGCACGCGACACATCCAGCCCGGCACCGATCGAACCTGCCTGACGCAGGGCCGTGATCTCGACGGCGGCATGGAAGTAGCGAATGGAGTCATCATAAACCGCGTTCTGCGCATCAAGGCCACGCAGCGCGACATAGTCGGAGGCCAGCTCCGCTTCCAGGCTCAGCCTTGCCAGTGCGTACTGGCCCGCAGAAGCCTGTGCCAGGTTTTTCTGCATCCGGGTCGTGTTGCGGATTGAATCCCAGAAATCCGGCTCCCAGGTTGCCGCGCCGCTGTAAGCCTGATTGGACTCATAAACGAGGCTGCTGCTGGTGGCCGGATTGTTATACAGCCGACCAAGCGAGCCTTTGTTGTCGCTCATATGGGCCGCACCCGTGACCTGCGGATACAGACGGCTTTCCGTCTCGCGGGCCACATCACGCGCCTGCGTGAAGGCTTCCGCCGCGGCCTGAAGATCCGGATTTACGGCCAGCATGCGCTTTTCAAGCCCATCAAGGATGGGATCGTTGAACATGGTCCACCAGTCACTGCGAACAGCACCGTCCGCCGGCTGGGCATTGACCATCAGTCCCTTCCCTTCCCATCCGTCAGGATAAAGGAATTTCTGGGGATGATATTCGGGCGCCAGATCACAGGAAGCCAGCCCGATCGAAAACACGCCAGCCAGAGCCGTCGTAAGGCGCCATCCTGAGCGGTTACGTCTGGGAGAAGCCGTGGAGGACGGGGAGGACGGGAGCGGGGATGACTGGGAACATTCCGGTTTCATCAGCGAGATCCGGCCTCCTCAGGGTTTGCATCATGCTGACGGACAGGCTGCTGGTCAGCATCCTGCTGCGCCTTGCTTGGCGTATTGTAGCCCGGCGTGGTCGGGACAATCCTAACCTCATCCCCTTCCAGCAGATCAGCCGTGGGGTTGGCAACCACGCGGTCGTCTTTTGTAATACCGCTGAGGACCTGGACTGTCGTGCCGAAGTTGATGCCAACTTTCACGTTCACCAGATGGGCATGGTTATTGATGACCTTGGCCACCTGCGGCCCTTCGGCCCGGAAGATGATCGCACCTTCCGGCAGGATCAGGATATTCGGATTGCCCGGAGCCGAAATATGCGCCGTCGCATAGGAGTTCGGCCACAGCAGATTGTCGGCGTTATCCAGCGTCAGTTCGGTCGTCACCGTGCGGGTCGCGGCGTTGAAAGCATTGGCGGTTGCGAGGAATGTCGCCCGGAAGTGGCTTCCCGGATATTGCGGCACCGTCAGTTCGGCTTCGATTTTCGGGGAAATGACGCTTGCGAAATCCTGCGGCACGGAAACAAACACACGCATCCGGTGCACGTCCGCAACCGAGAACAGCTCCGAAGCGCTGCCGCGCGAGTTCACATTACCGCCGCCTGCATTGACGTAATCACCGACATTCACCAGACGCGATGTCACGATCCCGTCAAACGGTGCGACGATCTTCTTGAAGTCCTCAAGAGCCTGAAAGCGGTCAACGTCATGGCGCGCGGCTTCAAGCTCGGCTTTCTGCGCGGCTGCGTTCGCGGCCTGCACGTCAACTTCCTGACGGGACACGGCCTGGGTTCCCTTCAGCGCCGTCCAGCGCTGGGTCGTAATCACAGCCAGATTATACCGTGCCAAAATGACGTTGTAATGCGCCTTGGCAGCCTCGAACTGGGCGTCGATGCTCGGGGTGCTGATTTCCGCCAGCACGTCACCGCGCTTCACATGCGCGCCGTAGTCCTTGTACCACATCTTCACATAGCCAGAAACCTGCGCGTAAATCGGTGCCTCGTACCAGGCCGCGAGATTTGCCGGCAGATCGACCTGCCGCGTCTTCGGACCCGGCTGCGGCGCGATCAGGGTGACAGGCGGAATGGCCGCGTCTTCGGTGGCACCCGTCAGGGAATGGTAATGCGTCCCCCGCTGCACGATCCCCCAGGCCGCCAGAGCGATCGCCAGCAGGATCACCACCAGCAGAATGAGCTTGCCACGCGTTCCTGAACCCGTGCGTGCCGGATGGTTTGTCGGAGGCACCGGCCCCTGATCCGTAGAATGGCTCACGCGCGGTCTCCTTCAGGCCCAGCAGGCCGCTTGTAATGAATAAGGGCAAAAACGCAGGGAACAAACAGCAGAGTGGCAACCGTCGCCACGAGAAGTCCGCCGATCACCGCTTTGCCCAGCGGCGCATTGTCAGAATTGCTGATGGACATCGGGATCATGCCGATCATCATCGCCAGTGCCGTCATAAGAACCGGACGGATACGTTCGTAACCGGCCTCAAGCGCAGCAAGGATGGCGTCTCCGTGATGATCCATCCGTTCACGGGCAAACGACACGACAAGAATGGCGTTGGCCGTCGCCGTTCCCATGCACATGATCGCGCCCGTCAGAGCCGGGACCGACATGGGAGTATGCGTCAGGAACAGACTCCACGAAATCCCGCCCAGCGCGCCCGGAAGTGCCGTGATGATGACGAACGGATCGAGCCAGGACTGAAAGTTCACGACGATGATCAGGTAAACCAGCACGATCGAAAGTGCGAGACCGCCGATCAGCTGGATATACGCATCATTCATCGTCACGGCCTGCCCACGGACGTCCATGCTCGAACCATGGGGCAACAGCTTGCGCTCGTTGTTCACGATCCGGTTCACGGCTCGTGAAACAGTCCCGAGATCCATGTCTTCAGGTGCTGCATAGATATCGAAGACCGGCATGATGTTGTAATGCGCGATTTCCGCCGGGGTCCCGATCTGCACCAGCTCACTCAGTCCACCCAGAAGCTGCGGCGTCTGATTGGTTGGATTGCCGTCTCCCTTGTCGATCGGGAGGATCTCCAGATCGTTCATGGTCTGCAGGTAATTCGAAGGCGCCTGAACATCGATCAGCTGCGACGTGCCCTGGGCATTCAGGTAATAGGTCTGCCCGACCTGACCACTGCCGGACAGCGTGACCAGAGCGTTCAGCGCCACGTCCCGCTCGGTGATGCCGGTTCCCAGCGCGAAGCTCCGGCGGTTGTTCACCATGATGGTCGGCTGCGTCATCGGCTCCTGAATGGAGACATCGGCAATACCCGGGATGTGGCGCAGTTTTTTGGCCAACTGCGTTGCGAACCGGAAATTGTTGTTCAGGTCACGTCCCACTACCTGCACGTCGATCGGTGATGGAAGGCCGAAGTTCAGGATCTTGGCCGTAAGATCGCCCGGCTGGAACGTAAAGATCGTGCCCGGAAAATCGTTGGTCAGCCCTTTGCGAAGCGTCCTGCGGTATTCGGCGATCGGACTTTCGGAATTGCGAAGCTGGATGGTGATGTCGCAGTCCTGAGACCCCACAGTTGGGGACGGGATCATGGCCTGGTTCAGCTGACTGAATGGCAGGCCACAGTTGTTCACAACATTGACCACCTGCCCCGGCAGCAGACTGCGGATCCGGCGCTCGGCCAGCCCTGCGATCTTTCCGGTCTCTTCAAGCCGGCTGCCGATCGGTGCGCGCATATGCATCTGGAGCGTTCCGGATTTGATTTCCGGAAAGAAATCCTGCCCGATGAACAGCAGCAGCGCCATGGACGAGACGGCCGCCAGCAGGAACAGCGTCACGAACCGGCCACGGATCGAGACCAGGGTCTCGAGAATGGTCTTGTAGTGCTCGCGGAAGCTGGTGAAGCGCGCCTCGAACCCCTGCTGGAAACGTCCGAAGATATTGCGTTTGCGGTTATGCCATTCCGGATCGCGATGCATCCTCACCTGCGCCGCCAGCATCCAGTTCGCCATCGTCGGAACCAGTGTCCGCGACAGGATGAAGGACGCGATCATGGCGAAAATGATGGCTTCGGCCATCGGCATGAACAGCCAGCCGGAAATCCCGGTCAACTCGAACAGCGGCAACCACACGATGCAGATACAGGTCGTCGAAACGAAAGTCGGAATGACGATCTGGTTCGCAGCATCGATGATGGCGTCCTCAAGATCCTTGCCGGTCTCAAGATGCGCGTCGATGTTCTCGATCATGACGGTCGCGTCATCCACGAGAATACCCACCGCCAGCGCCAGACCGCCAAGCGTCATGACATTGATGGACTGCCCGGCGATACTCAGCCCGATGATCGAACACAGCATCGCAAGTGGAATGGACGTCGCAACGATCACGGTGGAGCGCCACGACCCGAGGAACAGCATGACCGTCAGGCTGGTGAGGATCGCGGCCGTGATCATTTCACGGACCACGTCCATCACGGATTCCTTCACGAAGCTCGACGCATCGGTCAGGATGTTCATCGTCGTTCCGGCCGGAAGCGTCGCCGACACCTGCGGCAGAAGCTTCTTGATCCCGCTCACGACAGACAGCGTTGAGGCATCACCGCTTTTGAGGATGACGATCAGAACCGCCTGCTGCCCCTTCACAAGGACCGCGTTGATCTGCGGAGGCCCTCCCCGATGCACCCAGGCGACATCGCGCAGATAGATCACGGAATTGCCGACCTGCTTGATCGGCATTTTGTTGAACACCGCCAGATCAAGAGGCGTGGAATTGGTCTTCACCATCCAGTCAAGCTGACCGATGCGCTGGTCACCTGCCGGAAGAACGATGTTCTGCAGGTTCAACGCGGTGGCCACGTCCTCAGGCGAGAGCCTGTGGGCCAGAAGCTTGATCGGATCGATATCCACCATGATGTCCGGCGCCAGGCCACCATAGGGATTGGGGATGGCTGCCCCGGGCACGGAAATCAGTTCCGGCCGGATCAGGTTGGACGCCATGTTGTAGATTTCCGACCCGGACATGGTCGGATTGTTGACCTGAAGGGTCAGGACAGGAACGGAAGAGGCATCCATCGCCAGAATCAGCGGTGGAGTGGCGCCATTCGGCAACTGCTTGATGACGGTCTGGGACACAGACGTAATCTGCGTCTGCGCCACTGCCGTATTGGTTCCCGGCTGGAAGAACACCTTGACGATACCGCGCCCGTAATAGGACGAGCTCTCGATATGTTCGATATTGCTGACTGTCGCTGTCAGGGCGCGCTCATAATAATAGACGATACGCCCGGACATGTCGTCCGGCATCAGGCCGGTATAGGACCAGATGACGGCCACGATCGGAATCTTGATCGACGGGAAAACGTCCGTCGGCGTGGAAACGATGGCCCTGACCCCGAAGATCAGGATCATGATCGACAGAACAACGAAGGTATACGGCCGCTTCAGCGCGGTAACGACAATGGCATTCATGCGGTCAGACAACCCCTTGGGGCTCTTCCTGGTCCGGTCATTCTCAACGGGTGTCCCCTTGCAAATTGGTCCGAGTCATATCCATCGAGACTCAGACGACAAGGAAAATTCTGTTTAAATATCAAGACACACGGCAAACTTTGACACAGTAAGACATATTATGCCGCTTTTCAGGCCGATGCCGGAGGCGCGAAATGAATGGTGAAAACCGCCCCTGGCAGGGGATGCCCGGGATGAGCGGACACGATATCGACGGTAGCTCCATGCAGCCGCAGGATCGCCGAGACCAGACTGAGGCCCAGTCCGCTTCCCGGAACATGGCGGCTTTTGTCCGAACGGTAGAACCGCCCCATGACCGCCTTGCGCTCGTCCTCGGCAATACCGATCCCCGTATCCGCGACGCGAAGCCAGCTTGCTCCATCAGGCCCCTGCCCCGCACTCAGCCGCACTGTTCCCGGCTCGGGGGTGAACTTGATCGCATTATCGACCAGATTGGCAAGAACCTCGTTCAGCAGGTCCTTGTCCCCGAAAAGCGGGACAGGATGCTCCGAGTCCACCACATCAAGCGTAACGCCTTCGGTCTCGGCAATGGGTTCATACAGATCCACCACGCCAGCCAGCAGCTCGCGCAGATCCAGCATGGCGAACCCGGCCCGGCGACGACCGTTCTCGATTTCGCCGATGCGCAGCAGGGCCGTAATGACAGAGAAGCACTGTTCCAGATCCAGCGTGGCCCGCTCAATGGCCCCCTGAAGCGCGGCCGGATCGTTCGTGATGGCTGAAACCCGTTCCAGCCGCGCTTTCACACGCGCCAGAGGCGTTCGCAGATCGTGGGCAATGTCATTGCCCACATCCCGTATCTCATCGAGCAGATGTTCCAGCCGGTCCAGCATCCGGTTGACCGAGACCGCCAGACGCTCGATATCGTCGCGCTCACGGCCTGTCGGCAGACGCTCGTGCAGATCGCCGTCCATGATGCGATCAATCGCCTCATGCATGTCCTTGACTCGCCCCAGCGCACGATGGCTCAGAAAAATCCCCGCCATCAGGGCAAACGCCACGACCGGCACGACAGACATGAGCGCCGCACGCTTGGTGATGTAACGAAGCTCGTTGGCCATATGCAAAGAACGGGCCAGCACCAGAATACGGTCGCGGTTGCCGTTCGTTCCCTCGACCTCAACGGCGAGATACCGCATTTCGTAAGGCGTATCTCCCGGCGGCGCGTCCCACAGACGCTGCGTTTTGGGAGAGACCTCAAGCCCGACCGGCCATTTCTTGATGTCACCCGCAATCCGGTTGCGGCTCATATCGAAGAGTGCAGCCCCGTTGAGGATGACGCGGAGATCGGTCTTGCTGCGTTCGCGGACTTCATATTCAAGCTGGGACGGAGATTCATGGACCAGCTGATCGGCTTCACGCTGGAGCAGATCGGTCGAGCGCTGCTGCTCGTATCCGCTCATCTGGCCGTAAACGAGCCCGAACTGCAGCGCCATTCCGGCAATGATCGCCACAACGAACGCCAGTGTCAGCCGGAACGTGGCCGTGCGGAAAAGATCAGCCCGGAAGATTTCGGAAACGCGCAGTTCAGACCGGGACACGCAGACTGAACCCGGCGCCGCGGATGCTGTGGATGAGCGGCGGCTCACCCGCCACATCAATCTTGCGACGCAGCTTACCGATATGGACGTCCACCAGATTGGTCTGCGGAACGAAACGGTAGTTCCACACATCCTCGAGCAGCATGGTGCGCGTCAGCACGGTATCGGGGCGACGCATCATGTATTCCAGCAGGCGGAACTCGCGCGGCAGTAGTTCAATCTCCTGCCCATTGCGGAATACCCGGCGGTCAATCAGATCCATTTCCAGCGGCCCGACCCGGAGCATCGTCACGCGGCTGTCCGTCGGCCGGCGCAGCAGCGCTTCCAGACGTGCGGCCAGCTCCTCCATGGCGAAAGGCTTGGTAAGATAATCATCGCCTCCCGCCTTGAGACCACTGACCCGGTCGTCCACCGCAGACAGCGCAGACAACACCAGAACGGGAATATTGATCCTCTGGGCGCGGACACTCTCGATAACGGTCAGACCGTCCAGTTCCGGCAGCATCCGGTCCACGATCATGAGGTCGAACTGTCCCGTACAAGCGTGATCCAGCCCTTCCACACCTGTGGCAGCCCGCGTGACATCGTAACCACGGGTCGTCAGTTCCTCCGCGACCTCGGCCGCAATGCTGTCGTCATCCTCGATCAGCAGAAGCCGGGGGGAGGGTTCGGGAAGGCGCTCAGGCGCCCCGGATTCATATGCGGACGTCATGGTCATGATCTTCACATGGGGCAGCCTCCCATGTCATCCAATTAAAATCGGCCTTAAGGTGACGCGCCCTCAGGCACACAGATTGAAGCCATGATGCCCTACCAGTCAGACGCGACCATTATTGTCATCGGCGACTGCTCCAGCGAAGCGCAGACCCTGCGACTCATTGTGGAAAATCTCGGCTGCAAAACCGATTTTAACCCAACGGGAAACCCGACCGATTTTCTCGCAGTCCTGAATTCCGTGCCCGCGTCATGCCGCGTCGTCATCATCTGTGCGCATGGAGATGCAAACGGTCTCGTCTTTGGGGAGTTTTTTCCAGAGGTCGATGCCAGCCTGCTGATCCAGGGCAGCCTCCCAGCCCGACATCTGCGTCTCGCTCCAACAGCGGCAACGGGCCGGATCATTTTTACAACGGCCTGCGAGACCGGCACGGCCGCATTCGCCAGGACATTCCTGGATGCCGGGGCCGCAGCCTTCCTCGCACCCGCAGATTTTCCAGATGGCGAGGATATCGTGCTTTTCATCCACGCCCTGCTCTATCAAGTGCTGAACCGGAAACAGCCCTTGCCCCGGACATGGGACAGACTGAACGACGCAGGTCTCAATACCGGCCTGATGAGCCTGTCACGCCGACTGGGGCCTGAAAAAGCGGAAAACTAGGGCGCTGCTGGATCCTCCAGAGCCTCTTCCATTTCATCCGCCGTCCCGTCCAGCGCGCGCAGCCGCCGCCCGAGCACCCGCGTCCTGCGACGCGCCTCATCGATCGTGTTGCCCATGGTCCCGGCATTGCGATGCAGTTTTTCCAGAACCTGATCCATCCGAAGCATTTCCTGTCTTGTCGCCCCCAGAAGCCCGGCGATCGCCTCCGTCCGCTCCTCGAGCGTTAACGTGACATATCCCAGATGCACGGTCCGCAGCATCGCCGGCAGAAGCGAGGGTCCCATCACCATCACCCGATGCAGACGGCCAATCTCATCAATCACGCCGGGCATCCGGGCAATTTCGGCATAAAGCCCGTCTGTCGGCAGATACAGCACCGCAAATTCGACGGTCACCGGCGGCAGGATGTATTTGGAGGCGATCTTCTTGGCTTCGAACCGGATCACGTTTTCCAGTTCCCGCCGCGCCTGACGCTCCGCCAGTACATCACCGGCTTCCGAGGCGTTCAGCAGGCGCTCATAGGCTTCGGTCGGAAACTTGCTGTCGATGGCCAACCGCGGCGGCGTCTCCGTCCCACGCACGGGCATTTTTACCGCGAATTCGACATTCTCCCCCGCCGTACCCAGCCGGAAGTTCATGTCGTAGCTGCCTTCGGGGAGAATATCGTCCAGAATGGCCCGGCACTGCGCCTCACCCCAGCCGCCGCGCGTCTTCACATTCGAGAACAGACGCTTCAGATCCCCTATCTGCGCTGTAACACTCGTGACTTCGCCCAGAGCTTTCTGCATGGCGCTGAACTGCTCCACCACGCGCTGGAAACTGGTCTGCATCTGCTTTTCGACCGCGCCGTGAAGCTGCTCGTTCACGGTCGCGCGGATCCGCTCGATCTGCGCGTTCTGGCTCTGCGCCATCTCCCGCAGCGCATCCGACAGCAGAAGCCGTCCTTCCGCCTGATCCTGCCCGAGATTTCGGGCCAGCGTGCTCAGCCGCTCGCTGGTCTCCAGCCGGAACTGGTCCAGGCGCCCGGACAGTACGCGCTCGACTTCCGACAGATGCGCCCGGTGATATTCGACGTCCTGTGAGCGTTCCTGCGACTCACGTTCAAGCAGACGCTCGAACCGCCTACCACCGTTGCTCCCCCGCAGAACGGCCAGAAGTGCAACCAGCAGGGCCACACCCGCCACGATCCAGGGAAGAAACTGCGCCATTCCGGAAATATTCTCCTGCATGGCGCAGTCCTACCCGCTCAGTGCAATACGGCCAATGCCGTAAGGCTTATGGCTGATGGATATTGCCGTAAGACGCAGCTCCAAGGCCGGGGCAGGAGCACGGCGCGCCAAGCGGAACCTGCGTCGGCATCTTGCAGGTATAGATCCCGGCCTTGCAGGTATAGCCATAGCCCGCGATCGGCGTGCCCGGCGCGACGGGACCGGACGCCGCCGTGCCGACACAGGCGCCAAGCCCCAGAAAGGACAGGCCGGCAGCAGCACTCAGAACATGACGGAAAACGGAACGAGACATGATGGATGTGTCCTTGATCGGCCAGTTTCGGAAAAGCGGAATTGGAAAAGCGAAAAACGGATCGCCGCCCCATCGGTTGCCGCGTGATCGGATGTCAGCATGGCAATCCTGTGGCAAAGAGACGCCAGCACCCCCGGCTGTTGAGCGACTAGCGATGCCCCGCCGCCGCCTGTCCGGCCGCAACACCACTCGCCCAGGCCCACTGGAAATTGTGACCGCCCAGCCACCCCGTCACGTCCACGGCCTCACCAATCGCGTAAAGCCCCGGAACATCACGGGCTTCGAGCGTCTGGGAGGATAGGTCCCGCGTATCGATCCCGCCGCGCATGACTTCCGCCTTGGCGTAACCTTCCGTCCCGGCAGGGCGAAGCTGCCAGTTCGACACACGCTCGGCCAGCGCCTTAATCGCCCGGTCCGGCTGGTTCGCCAGCATCGTATCCCCCATCCCGGAAGCCAGCGCGCGTGCCAGTCGCAGAGGCAGCGCTTCCAGCAGACTCGGCGGCAGGGCCTTCGGACGGTCTTTCTTAACCTTCAGCAGCACATTCAGCGCATTCTGCCCCGGCAGAAGATCAATCTGCGCCGCCTCGCCGGTTTCAAGATAGGACGAAATCTGCAGGATCGCCGGGCCTGAAACGCCGCGATGCGTGAAAACCATCCCGTCTTCGAAGCGCGGCCCCTTCTTGCCGACACGCGCCACGATCGGCAGCGACACACCCGCGAGTTCCGGGTCAGCATCCGCCAGAACCAGCGGAACGAGCGCCGGAGCCGTCGGCACCACCCGCAGACCGAATTTCCGCGCCAGCCTCAGAGACAGATCCGACGCCCCAAGCTTGGGGATAGACAGACCACCCGTCGCAAGGATCACGGATCCAGTCCGGATCTCGCCCCCATCCGTCGAGACGATAAATCCATGCTCCGCCTGTCGCACATCCAGAATGCGCGTCTGCATCCTGAGTTCACAGCCTGCGGTGCGGCATTCCGAGACCAGCATGTCCACGATCTGCCCGGCCGAACCATCGCAGAAGAGCTGTCCGCGCGCCTTTTCATGCCAGGCAATACCGTACCGGTTTACCAGCTTGAGAAAATCCTGCGGCGTGTATCGCGCTAGAGCAGAACGCGCGAAATGGCGGTTCTGCGAAATGAAACAGTTGGGGCCGGTCTCAAGATGGGTAAAATTGCAGCGGCCGCCACCAGAAATCAGGATCTTGCGTCCCGGCTCCGGCCCGTGATCCAGAAGCAGAACGCGCGCCCCGTTCTGTCCGGCCGTCGCCGCAGCCATCAGCCCCGCTGCGCCGGCTCCAAGCACAATCACATCGGGGTTCATCATGGGCGGCCTCAGAAATCCAGATTGGCGTAATGTGCCGGCGGCGTGATGCCACTGACCTTGTCAGACAGGAGACCCCGGAAGCAGGGCCGGGACTTCACCCGGGCATACCAGTCCTTTGCGGCAGGCGCCTTGGACCAGTTCACGTCCCCGATGAAATCGAGTGCCGACAGATGGGCCGCGGCCGCGAAATCCGCGAGCGACAGAGCAGGCCCCGCCAGCCAGGACCGCGTTTCGGCAAGCCAGCCGATGTAATCGAGATGGAAACGCATATTCGCGTAACCCGCCCGCAGCGCATTGCCGTCGGGATGGCCACGCCCGAACTGGCGCTTGTCCACCTTCTCGCCCAGCAGGTTCCGGGTGACTTCCTGTGCGAAGCGGGTGTCGAACCAGTCCACCAGACGCCGCGTCTCGACGCGCTCGGCAAACGTGCGCCCCAGAAGCGGTGTATCCGGGTAGGCGTCTTCCAGATATTCGCAGATGACGCGCCCGCCCGGTACGGCCAGACCATTTTCCTCAACCAGCACAGGAACCTCGCCTGCCGGATTGAGACGGAGGAATTCCTCGCGCTGCTCCCAGACCCGTTCAATGACAGGTTCGAACGGGAGTCGCTTCTCGCTGAGGGCGAGCCTCACGAGACGGCATTGCGGAGAAAGTGGAAGGTGATGCAGGATACGCATTGCCACTTTCTAAGTCAGCCGATACCCGCTCACAAGAGCCTCACCGACTGCCCGACACAGGTCCGACGATTTTCACGATGCCCGATCCCGTTTCCGTACCCTCTTCGAACGCCCCCATGCGCATCCGTGCACGCGGTCGCTCTTTCCTTGCACTTGTCCTGTCTCCCGAGGCACCTCTTCCCGCGTGGCTGGAAGGTCTCGACTATCAGATCGCGCGTTCAGGCGGGCTTTTCACCGGAAAGCCGGTGATTCTGGACCTCGGGCTTCTCAATGAATCCACGCCCGGTCTGGCTACACTGCTGGGCGATATCCGAAACCGCGGTGTCCGGATCATCGGCATTGAGGGGGGAAGCCGTCACTGGCCGGCGGTCGCGCACTGGGACTGGCCCGAAACCCTTGACGGTGGCCGCCCGGCCGGGGAAGTCGAAATCCCGGAAGATCCTGCTGCAAGCGCGGCAGGTCCCGTTTCCGGCGGCGGCACGCTCATCATCGAACAGACCGTGCGCTCCGGCCAGAGCATCCAGCACATGCAGGGCGACGTCATCATCCTCGGATCCGTCTCGTCCGGCGCAGAAATCGTGGCTGCGGGATCCATCCATGTCTATGGAACATTGCGGGGCCGGGCGATCGCGGGGGTGGGCGGACAGTCCCAAAGCCGGATTTTCGCAAGCAGAATGCTGGCCGAACTGCTGGCTCTGGATGGCTATTATGCCGTGACCGAAGACATCGACCCCGCGATCCTCGGGCAACCGGCCCAGGCTGCGCTGGACGAAGACCGGGTCCGGGTTCTGCCTCTGACAGCGTGAGATGAACTGCGAATTGATGGAACCTGCCATGAAAGCACCCCTATTCGCAGGTTGCCGCAGGGCATAAAACTTTCATAGAATGGGAAATCGGCTGTGGTAACCTGTCACAGGCAGCCGCAGACCGCAGAGACGTTTTTTTGGAGTATTCATGGCCAAGGTTCTGGTTGTCACTTCCGGCAAGGGTGGCGTCGGCAAGACGACATCGACCGCCGCACTCGGCGCCGCTCTCGCTCAGAGCGGGCAGAATGTCGTGGTGGTTGATTTTGATGTCGGGCTGCGGAACCTCGACCTGGTCATGGGCGCCGAGCGCCGGGTGGTTTTCGATCTCATCAACGTCGTGCAGGGCGATGCCCGCCTGTCGCAGGCCCTCATCCGCGACAAGCGCTGCGAAACCCTTTCGATCCTTCCGGCCTCGCAGACCCGCGACAAGGATGCGCTGACCTCCGAAGGCGTGGCCCGCGTGATGGACGAACTCCGCGAGAAGTTCGACTGGGTCATCTGCGACAGCCCGGCCGGGATCGAGCGTGGCGCACAGCTCGCCATGTACCATGCCGATACGGCCGTAATCGTCACGAACCCTGAAGTCAGTTCGGTTCGCGATTCCGACCGCATCATCGGCCTGCTAGACAGCAAGACCAAGAAGGCCGAACAGGGCGAGAAGGTCGACAAGCACCTTCTCCTGACACGCTATGACCCGGCCCGCGCCGCGCGCAAGGAAATGCTGAGCGTCGAGGATGTTCTCGAAATCCTGTCCATCCCCCTGCTTGGCATCGTCCCGGAGAGCGAGGATGTACTGAAGTCCTCCAATGTCGGTGCGCCCGTCACGCTGGCCGCGCCCACGAGCCTCCCTGCCCGCGCCTATTTCGAAGCCGCACGCCGTCTGAGCGGCGAGAAGCTCGAAGTCTCGGTTCCAGTCGAGAAGCGCGGTTTCTTTGACTGGCTTTTCAAGAGGGACGCATGAGTTCATGAGTTTTCTCTCAAACATTTTCGCCCGGCGTCAGCAGTCCAGCAGCGTCGCCAAGGACCGTCTGCAGATCCTGCTCGCCCATGAGCGCAGCGCAGGCGGCGAGGCTGGCGAGTCCGATCTGATCCGTCAGCTCCACAAGGAGATCATGGAAGTCATCGCACGCCATGTCGCCGTCGATCAGGACAAGGTCCAGATCAAGGTTGACCGTGGCAGCGGCTGTTCCATGCTCGAAATCGACGTTGAAGTTCCTCAGGAACTCAGCGGAAAACGGGTCTCGTAATCCCGATCACAGGACACCGACAGCGGTCGAAGCGCCGCGTCTGAAACAATGGAGCAACACGAATGAGCGGCTTTCTAGGAAACCTCATGAATCAGGCTGTCGGCGCCATCGGTGGCCAGCTTGGTGACAAGTTTGGCGGCAGCATCGGCGATTTCCTCAAGGGAGACGGCCTGAACATGCTCCTCAGTCAGGCCCAGAGCGCTGGTCTGACCGACAAGATCCACTCCTGGATCGGGAACGGCGAGAACCTGCCTATCACCACGGATGAACTGCGTAACCTCCTGACGGACCAGCAGATCCAGACGATCGTGGCCAAGACGGGCCTGCCTGCCGGGACAATCCTGCCGGCACTGGCACAGCTTCTTCCGGCTGCCGTGGACAAGCACACGCCTGAGGGTCAGGCCCCGTCAACGACGGCCTGAGCCTCAGCTCTGGCAACCAGAGTCTGCTTAAAAGCCCCGGTGGAATTTTCCGCCGGGGCTTTTGTGTGTCTGGATCAGGATTTCTGTCCCTGAGGCAACGCATTATAAGGCTGTGGCTGCTCGATCGGGAAACGGATCAGGAGATAGGGCGTGACCCTCCGATCCTTGCCTTCATTGAACGACGCCAGTCGGTTCCACTGCCCGAACGTGCAGTAAACATGATCTGCGGTTGCGAAAATCCCGTCCGGTGAGAGGGCGCGGGGATCACGAAGCATCATTTTGAAGGATCCGTCCGGATCGCGTCTCAGGATGCAGTCGTGCTCGTAATTCGTCGTGTACATCCTGTTCTGATCATCCAGAGCCAGACCGTCAGCCACCCCTTTCTCCCCCTCATCTCGGATCGCCGGACCAAGAACGGCATCATCGGAGGCCGGATCCGCCAGAAGATCCACGGACAGGCTGTAAAGCCGGCGGCTTGTCAGGGGCGAAAAATAGAGCCGTTTCTCGTCCTTTGTCAGCGCAATCCCATCGACCCCGCCAGACACCAGTTGCGGATGACCGGGGATGTAGCGACGCGGCTCTCCCTCCACAATGGCCAGAAAACCGGTTTCCGGCAGGATTGCCGGGTGTGTCGTCAGCACACGCCGCGCCTGCTGCGTCGCAACATCAACGATCACCAGTCCGGGGCTTGTTCCGAACGATGAATCCGTCACAAACACTGTGCCCTGCGCCCCGTGAGACAGCGACACCCGCAGATCGTTCATATGGCTGTCAGGCAGCAGCACCGGCGCCTTGAGGATGATTTTATGCGCCACCCGGTTCGTTGCCGGATCGATGCAGACGATTTTTGCCGCTCCCGGTTGCAGGGGATGCCCGGCGCGCTTGCCGTCATCAATCAGCCAGAGCCTGTTGTCCCTGTCCGTGGTCATGCCATGAACGGAAACAAGACACTCTGCCGGAACATTCCCCGGAAGACTCATTGCCGCACTGGGATAAGGCACGACCTTCCCGTCCACCAGTTCTCCGAGTGTTGCTCCCTTGTGATCCACGGCATGACGGGGAAAACCCACGAAGGTTCTGCCATTGGGAAGAACCACGATCCCCGAGGGGCCGGGGCCGTCAAATTCGGCAACAATGCCGAGCGGCCCGTACGGCCCGGGGCCGTTATCCGCGGGGCCGGCGGCCTGCGCCTGGGCCAGCGGCAGCGCTGCCGAAACCGCGAGAGACGCTGGGGCAGCCGAGGCGGCCCGCAGGAAATGACGTCGCTTCATGCACTAACTCCCGAAATCCATTTGCAAGACACATCATTTCCATAACGCCCGATCCGTGTAAGGAACGCCACAGCCCCTACAAAATGTGATCATAATTTTCCTCAAACGGAAAATTATGTTGACGTTCCACAAATACGAAACGATTTTGTATTTCGTATAAATTACTAACTTATCGCGTGGTAAAAGTGCTGACCCAGCTTTCCCTTCGTTATGTGACCCTTCTGGGGACTTCTCTCCTTGGCTCCGCCTTTGTTCTCTTGATGGACGAGAGCCGGGCCGCAACAACGCAGTCTGCTCCGGTCCAGCACAAACAGGCGCATGCAACCCCCACTTCCCGGAAAGTAAAAGTCCAGCCAAAACCGAAACCCGTTGCAGAGGTTTCAGGTGGCAGCGAAGCGGTTGTCGTGACGGGAACGCGTGAGTTCGGCAAGAAGGCGCGGGATTCGATCGCCCCCGTCGATATCGTGACGAATCGTCAGATTACCGGAACCGGCCAGCCAACGCTGCGGGACTCTCTGGCGCTTCTGCTCCCGTCTCTCACCGTACCGACAGGCGGCTTCGATGCCGGTGCCCTGACCGATACGATTGCGCTGCGTGGGCTGAATCCCAACGAGACACTCATTCTGGTGGACGGCAAGCGGCGCCACACCACGGCCAACATCTACGCGGATGGCGGCCCGGCGCAGGGCTCCACGCCGGTTGATATCGACATGATCCCCATGTCCATGATCGACCATATTGAAGTCCTGCGTGACGGTGCGTCCGCCCAGTATGGTTCGGATGCCATTGCAGGCGTCGTCAACATCATCCTGAAGAAGCAGAACCATGGCCTGACCATGCGCTCGAACACGGGGATCACGAGCGAAGGCGACGGTTTTCAGCAGGGTGTGTTCATTGATGGCGGTCTGAATCTGAACAACCGCGGCTTCGTTCATATCGGTGGCGATTTCGTGCATCAGGACCACACAGTCCGATCCGGTGCCGACAACCGCACCAACACTTACGTCAATCAGCTTCTGGGGCAGCCGGAGCAGACCCGCGAGAGCGTTGCCGTCAATGCGGGCTACGACATCACCGACAACGTGCAGGCCTATGCCAGCGCGACCTATGCCCATCGCCATGCGGAATCGTACCAGAACTACCGCCTGCCCTCCACGCTCGCCAAATACCCCGGCTATGCCGCAATCTACCCCTACGGCTATGCCCCTGTCGAAGCCCTGAACGAGGACGACTACGAACTGACCGCCGGCTTCAAAGGAACGCTGGCGGGCTGGCACTGGGACGTGTCTTCGGTGTTCGGCCGGGATTACGACGCCTTCGATACCGAAAGCTCGACGAATGTGGGCCTCTACACGGCCACGGGTCAGACCCCGACCTCCTTCGCCGCGCAGTCCTATAACGACACGCAGTGGACAAACAGCGTCGACCTCAGCCGCAAATTCCGCACGTCCTTCTGGCCCTACGCCATCAACGTCGCGGGGGGCGCGTCCTACCGCTATGAGGCCTATGCAATCGGCACGGGCTCTCCGGCGAGTTACAGCTACTCCAGCGCGGATGGCTTCCCCGGAACCAATCCCGCCAATGCCGGCAAATGGTCCCGCGACGTTGCCGCAGGCTATCTCGACATCTCCACCAACCTCATGAAGCACTGGCAGCTCGATCTGGCAGGGCGCATCGAGCATTACACGGATGTTGGCAACACCAAGACGGGCAAGATCTCGACCCGTTATGATTTCAGCCCGCGCTTTGCGATCCGTGGCACCTTCAGCAACGGGTTCCATGCCCCGACACTGGCGCAGGAGCATTATTCCGCCCTGTCCGTTTCTCCGACGGCTGCCAGCGGCATTATCGCGGCGAACTCTGCTGGCGCCCTTTCCAATGGGGCTTCGGCGCTGAAGCCGGAATCGTCCACGAGTGCCGAAGGTGGCATCATCGTCGAGCCGATCAAGAAGCTGCACGTCACCGTGGACGTGTATCAGATCGATCTGCGGGACCGGATCATGCCGGGCGGTACGATCTACGGATCACAGGCCCACAGCGCACTCGAGGCTGACGGCTTCAACCTGCCGCCGGGATCCGAGACCTGGACGGGAAGCCAGCTTGCCACACACTGGTTTGCCAATGTCGCCAACACCCGCACGCAGGGCCTTGATCTGACAGCGACCTACCCTACTGATTTCGGTCGTTATGGTCATGCGGACTGGGATGTCGCGATCAACCTGAACCGCACACGCCTGCGCCATCAGGCCACCAGCACGACCGGGGCAGCACTTCTGAACGCCCAGTATATTGCCTATCTCACCACGGCATATCCGCGCAGCAAGATCATCTTCGGGGGCACATGGCGTTCCGCTCGGAATAAATGGGCCGTCTCCGTCCACGAGATCCGTTATGGCGAAACAACGTCCCAGCTCACCTATTATACTGGACCGTACACTTACTCCACGAGCCACTTCCTGGAATTCCAGAACGTGCCGAAATGGACGACGAACGCCTCTGTTACCTACAACATCACGCCGAAATGGAGTGCCACGATCGGGGGCAACAACATCTTCGCCAAGTTCCCGTCCGTTGTTCCTGAAGGAAACCGGTATCTCGGCGTACCCAAATATTACATGAGCACGTCCCAGCTTGGCATGAATGGCGGATATTACTATCTGGACGTTTCAGCGCGCTTCTGAGGATTCAACATGGCAAGGCGAAGGACAACTCCTGCGCCTTGCCTCAGGCAGTCGTCACAAAAGAACAGCATCGCCGGCCCCGCAAAGACAGGGCGAACAGATACCGTTCTGGAAGCCGGGAGTTTGTCTGGTGTCCGCGAGAGGATTCGAACCTCCGGCCCCAGGATTCTTACCACTTCGGTTTTCACCGCCATGTCCTGAGACATGTTCGTGGTCTGGACTGTCTCTTCACCACGGCCCAAGAGCCAAGGTGTCGCCCGTACAGTCTCTACACCTTCTTTCCGGCAAGCCGGAGAGCTTGGCTCGGGATTGGCACGATCAAGACGATCAGAGCGTTCCCCGAATTTGAGCGAATCCACCATGCGGTTTCCCATCATGGCGCCCAATTCAAAACCTTAGGAATCCTGTGCTCTATCCTGCTGAGCTACGCGGACAAACAAGCTTCTCGTACAGCGGTTACGGTGTTTCTGCAACCATACCGCATAAACGCCACCACCTTGTGGTGAAGAGACGATCCCAAGGTGAGGATGATATGGATTGTTTATGGTATCTAAACCTTTTCTAGGTACTCTTTTAAGCGGGGCCTCTGCTGCGGCCTTGCACGACACCCTTTTTCAATCAAAAAGGTGGTCTGTTTTTCTGGTGGGACCAAATCCTGAGTAGGAACGAGCGCATTCGCGTCTGGCATCCTACACAATGCCTCTTTGCAGGGGCTTTGCAGGTTTGACTGGGTTGAGAATTGCCATGATCTGCGTTGCTTGCGATGACATACTGAAGCGGTTTGGAACTTCTGTCTTTTTTGACACGGGATGCTGATCGTGGAGCCGGCGAAGATGGTGGACAGTTCGTCGCGTCATATCCGCGAAACCGATCCCACGCTCCTCCGCCTGAGGCTGATCGGGCAGATGGAGGCCAGAACCCTCACGGGAGAGAGCGTCCTGCCCGTCGGGGGCAAGACACGGGCCCTTCTCGCCATTCTGGCTCTTTCTGACCGAAAGCCCGTCCTGCGATCCCGTCTGGCAGAACTGCTCTGGAGCCAGCGTCCGGAAGATATGGCGCGCGCGTCCCTCAGACAGGAAATTCATCGCCTTCTGGACGCGCTGAGCCCTCTGGGGGTGGATGTCATCGATGTCCAGCGGCATTCGCTGGCCCTCAAGCCTGCCCTCACCTCGGTGGATGCCGAGAGACTGCTCACCGTCAGCGTCCGGACGATCGACAGCATAACTCTGCCTGACGAGCCGCTTCTCGGAGAACTGGCTGGAATAGACCCCGCTCTGGACGACTGGCTTGTCCAGCAAAGGGAACGTCTTTCTTCGCATCTTCAGCAGGTTTACGAAAATGCCGTCCGGGAGTTGACGGACCCGGATCAGGTTGAAGACGCGGCTGAACGCTTACTGAAGTTTGATGGCCTGAACGAGGTTGCATGGCGGGCCAGGGTTCAGATGGCGCTTCATCGCGGCGACAAGGCCCGGGCAGCAGCTCTTGCTGATCAGATGACGCATATTTTCGGAGACATCGAAGGGTATGCCCTGGCTCCGGCAACACAGGCGCTGATCACAAGCATTCCAACCGAAAGCTCCGGCAAGGATGTGGCGAAGGACTTCTCCCAGACCACCATGACAGCCGGAAGTCCGGAGGTATCATTTGCTACACCGGTTCTGCGTCCTGATCCGATGCTGGCTTTGCCATTGCATTATGCCGCACAGCATCCGGCCGCGACAGAGCCCCGTAAAATCTCGCTGGCTTTCCTTCCCCCCTCATGTGCGGATGAAACACTTGCCGGGCATGGGCAGCATCTGCGTGACCAGATGGAGCTCATATTCGTCCATATGGGAACCTT
Organism: uncultured Gluconobacter sp.; assembly: GCA_937880175.1. Classification (GTDB taxonomy): domain Bacteria; phylum Pseudomonadota; class Alphaproteobacteria; order Acetobacterales; family Acetobacteraceae; genus Gluconobacter. Next base: position 27,138 of record CALFLO010000074.1, on the reverse strand, counting down.
CGATATTCTGGCCATTCCAGAGGGCTCCCTGTCCGATCCTGTGAATGCTTCAGCGATCTATCGGGCCTGGGGAATGGATTACATCATTTCCGGAACCCTCCGGGCAGGACCGGATGGTGCTGACAACCGCCTGATCCTGCGCGTGCTGGATGCACGGCGCGGGGGCGTGATCATCTGGGGAACCCATTACGATTTCCCATCCTCGGGTCCGGATACGGCAAAAAACAGTCTTCTGGCGCCCGCGCAGGCAATACAGTGGAGCATCTTTGTCACCGAGGCCCGGCGAATTGCAGGCCGCCCGGACTCAGAACTCTCGGCTCTCGGGATGGCACTGAGAGCTTTCATGCTGCTCTTGCGTCATGACATGTCCCTGTTCGACAGGATCAATTCCCTGCTGGAACGTGCCATTGATCTTGATGGAGATGACGGCGCGATCGCGCTTATTGACGCCCTGTATTGTTATACCCGCTTTCTGAATGACTGGGGGCCTGAAACAGAAGCAATTTTCGCCCGTGGCCTTCGCAGCGTTCGTAGCGCCATAGCGCTGATGCCGGATCTGCATGCGGTCGAAGTCCTTCTGGCCGCGTATCTGATGTACGAGCCTGCAAGCCACGATACGGCCGTTTCGATTGTCAGGTCTGCTGTCGCGGATATCTCCCGGAATGAAGGGCCTCACAAGGATTCTCCGGATCTCCTGATGGCCGGAATTGTTCTGGATCTGTTACAGAAAAAAATGGCCTCCGCTGCTCGGAGCGTAAAGCTTCTGCTTGAGAACGGATATCGCTCACAGTTGCTTGAGCTCCTGCGCCCGGTCTTCATGATGGTCCTTCTGCTGGGAGAAGACTATCAGGAAGTAATTTCAATGGGTCGCCTGATATCCGGCCTTTATCCGTCATGCCCGAGTTCACTGGTTTATTATCTCATTGCGCTGACTGAACTGGGCGATGCCCCTGAAGAGGCGCATCAGGTCTGCCGTCACCTTCTTCGTCTGGTACCCGATCTGACGATTTCCAGAACCATCAGCCGGTTTCCTTTCGCAGACGACGCGCAGCAGACGAGACTGGCACGGGCCCTGCGCAGAGCCGGTGTGACTGAAGGATAAGAACATCTTCCTTCAGGTGCTTGGCCTCGTGCCGCCAGCACGATATGAACACTCAAACAGAAGTTGCCGGCTGCAGGCCTCGCCAGTCTGCATCCTTGCTTGTGACCGGCCCTGGCGCGGCCCGCAGGACCACACATGATGTCTCGCATCCAGTTGACCGTTCTTCGCCCCTTCCACCGACCCACGACCCGTCTTGCCCTCGGCTTTCTGGCACTTGGCGCTCTTGCTGCCTGTGGCGGCGGACGTGATCCCAGCAGCCTGACCGCACCTCGCAATCATCTTCTGGGTGTGGACCGTGGTGCCGAAGGTGGCGCTGACGAACTTCGCGGTGGCGTGAACGCCTATCTGTGGCGCGGCGCAATCGATACCCTGTCCTTCATGCCACTGGCATCTGCCGATGCTGTGGGCGGCGTCATCCTCACCGACTGGTATCAGCCTTCCGTCAGCCAGAACGAGCGGTTCAAGATTGCAGCCTATGTGCTGGATCGTCGGCTGCGTTCCGATGCCCTGCGGGTCTCCGTGTTCCGGCAGGTCCTGCAGGATGGCCAGTGGGAAGACACGTCTGTTTCCGCAACCACAACTTCCGATATCACCACCCGCATCCTGACGCGCGCACGTCAGCTGCGTGCCGAAAATGGCGAGCGGGACAACTGAGTCAGACATGAGCGATACCACAGCCCCCGCATTTGATTTCCAGGACCGCGAACCGTTCTGGCAGAACGAATGGAAGCGGCGGAGTACCTTTGCGGTTCCAGATGTTCCCCCGGCCGATCGTCCGAAATATTACGTACTGGAGATGTTCCCGTATCCGTCGGGGCAGCTTCATGTCGGACATGTCCGAAACTATACGCTCGGGGATGTGGTCGCGCGCTACAAGCGGGCCCGTGGTTTCGCGGTCATGCATCCCATGGGATGGGATGCTTTTGGTCTGCCGGCAGAAAATGCTGCCCGTGAGCGCAATGTTCACCCGGGCAAGTGGACGATGGACAACATCGCCACCATGCGCGGCACGCTTCAGCGTCTGGGCTTCTCGCTGGACTGGGATCGTGAGATCGCGACCTGCCTGCCGGAATATTATGGCAAGCAGCAGAAGCTGTTCACCGACATGCTGGCGGCCGGACTGGTCGAACGCCGGGACTCTCTGGTCAACTGGGATCCGGTGGACGAGACGGTTCTCGCAAACGAGCAGGTCGTGGACGGACGCGGCTGGCGCTCGGGAGCGCTGATCGAGAAAAAGAAGCTCTCCCAGTGGTTCCTGAAAATCACGAAATTCGCCCAGCCCCTGCTCGACGATCTGAAGACGCTTGATCGCTGGCCCGAACGAGTCCGGACAATGCAGGAGCGCTGGATCGGCCGTTCGGAAGGCGCGCGGGTCCGCTTTGCGCTGCATCAGCCACCCGCAGGCTATGATGAGGATCTCGATAGCGTCGAAGTTTTCACGACGCGTCCTGACACCCTGTTTGGTCTGAGCTTCGTCGGAATTTCGGCGGAGCATCCCCTGGCCCGCAAGGTTGCGGAGACCAACCCGCAGGCTGCTGCCTTCATTGAAGAATGCCGCCGTCTCGGGACGTCCGAGGAAGTCATCGAAGCGGCTGAAAAGCGTGGGTTCGATACGGGTCTGCGTGTCGCCAACCCGCTTGATCCCGAAAAGACGGCACCTGTCTGGATCGCCAATTTCGTCCTGATGGATTACGGCACCGGTGCTGTCTTCGGCTGCCCGTGCGGCGATCAGCGCGATCTCGATTTCGCCCGCAAATACGATCTTCCGGTTCCGCAGGTTCTGCTTCCTGCTGGTCAGGATGCTGAGACCTTTGTATTGGGCAAGAAGGCAGTTTCAGGCGACGCGACCCTTTTCAATTCAGGTTTTCTGGATGGGCTCGATCCTGCCACGGCACGAAAGAAAGTCATTGAACGGCTCGAAGGGCTGGGGGCTGGCAAGGGCGTCGTGAACTGGCGTCTGCGCGACTGGGGCATTTCCCGCCAGCGCTACTGGGGTTGCCCCATTCCCGTCATTCACTGCGACGCCTGCGGACCGGTTCCGGTCCCTGACGAGCTGCTTCCCGTGATTTTGCCGGAAGATGTGACGTTTGACCGTCCCGGCAATCCGCTCGATCACCATCCGACCTGGAAGCATGTGGACTGCCCGCATTGTGGCAAGCCTGCGGTTCGCGAGACCGATACGTTCGACACCTTTGTCGACAGTTCATGGTATTTCGCCCGCTTCACCAGCCCGCACGCCGAGACCCCGACCGTTCCGGCGGCTGCCAATGGCTGGCTGCCCGTCGATCAGTATATCGGCGGCATCGAGCATGCGATCCTGCATCTGCTCTATGCGCGTTTCTTCACGCGCGCGATGCATGAAACCGGGCATCTGGATGTGGACGAGCCGTTTGCCGGTCTCTTCACCCAGGGCATGGTGACCCATGAAAGCTATCGGGACGACAGCGGCTGGCTCTATCCCGAAGACGTCGAGCGTCAGGGCGATCAGGTCGTGCGCCGTGAGACGGGAACGCCCGTTCAGGTCGGCCGCTCGGAGAAAATGTCCAAGTCCAAGCGCAACACGGTGTCTCCGGTCGACATCATCGAGCGTTTTGGCGCGGATACGGCCCGCTGGTTCGTCCTCTCCGACAGCCCGCCCGAAAGGGACATGGAATGGACGGCATCAGGCGTTGCAGCCGCTGCCCGCTTTGGTCAGAGGCTGCATCGTCTCGTATCGGCTGTCGCGGCGCGGGATGCGGCGGACAGCGTGCACGGGACGGCCGGAGATGACCTGCGTCGCGTTACGCATAGAGCCATTGCTGCGGTGGGTGACGCCCTTGAGGCCTTTACGCCCAATGTCGCCGTGGCCCGTCTTCATGAGCTGACCTCAGCGCTGGCCGACGCGGAACGTGTCGAGGGAGCTGGCATTGCCGCTGCCCGTCGTGAAGCGGCGCAAGTCCTGTGCCTTCTGGTCGCGCCCATGATGCCTCACCTTGCCGAGGACATGATGGCGGTTCTGGAGCCGGGAAGCGCGTTGGTTGTGGAACGCCCCTGGCCGGAGGCCGAAGAGAAATGGCTGGCCGTGCAGAGCGTCACAATCGGCGTGCAGATCCTTGGCAAGCTGCGGGGGACCATTGAGGTCCCGCCCAACGCGCCGAAGGAAGACGTCCTGGCGGCTGCGAAGAATGAGCCGAACGTGGCCCGTCTGCTTGAAGGAAAACGGCTGGTGAAGGAAATCCATGTTCCGAACCGGATCGTCAATTTCGTGGTGGCAGGCTGATGTCTGACCGGCGCGGCACCTTTCTGCTCACGGCTTTTCTTCTGCTGGGGGGGTGTGGTTTTGCACCCCTCTATGGAAAGCTGACCCCGAAATCCGACATGTCGGAAGAGTTGGCACAGGTGTATGTGGACAACATTCCGGGGCGCTACGGTCAGGAACTGCGTCTGGCCCTGCAGAAAAATCTGACCGGTGCCGGGCCGGAAGATCCTCATAAATACATGTTGAAAGTTTCTTCCGGCATGAACGAGGAAGCGGTCGACATCCATCAGGACAATACGTCCGGCCGGACCCGAAGCACGGGCTCGGCACACTGGGTGCTGATTACGGTCGAGCAGAATCCGCGCATGCTGGCGCAGGGAGATGCAACCACGCTGGACGGCTTCAACACCACGTTCGAACAGTATTTCGCCCAGACCCTGAATGACGAAACGCTTCAGGCGCGTGTCTCGGACACATTGGCGCAGACCATGACCCAGCAGATCGCGATCTGGTTCCGCAGTCACAACATGCCCGAGAAAGCCGCACCGGATGAACTGCCGCGTTATCTGAACACGGATCGCATGCCTGATGACAACGGAAACTCCGCCACGGACCGGACAGGTGTTGATGGCTTCCCGGCTTCCGCAACCGGCCGTCTGTCCAGAAGCACGACCAGCACGTCTTCGCAGTAAGTGGTGAAGATCGACGCACGGAATATCGGCCGGACACTGGCTGATGCGGGGTCCTGGCGGGCCGTCGTGCTTCATGGCGAAGATACCGGTCTTATTCGTGAGCGCGCCGCACAGGCGGTCAGACTGGTGGCCGGAACGACTGATGATCCTTTTCAGGTGGCACAACTGGACCGGGAAACGCAGGACCGGCTCGAGGAAGAGGCCACGGCGCTTTCCCTGATTGGTGGCCGGCGCGTTGTCTGGGTGCGCGAGGGTCAGGACAGTCTGGCCCCGATGTTCAAGCGGGTTCTTGAAACTCAGACGGAAACCCTGATCGTGATCGAGGCGCCGGGGATCACGGCGCGCTCGAAACTTCGTGCATTGGCGGAAGCCCATAAGCAGGTGGCGTCCATCGCCTGCTATCCCGAAGAAGGACGTGCCCTTTCCCAGACGGTGACTGACGCTTTCGGACAATCTGGCGTTACGATCGACCGCGATGCCCTGATCTGGCTGACAGGCGTGCTTGGCGCCGACCGCAGTGGCGTTCGGGGCGAGATCGAGAAGCTTGTCCTCTATGCAGGTGAAAACGGTCGCCTTGATCTGCAGGCCGTTCAGGACTGTGTCGGCGATGCGGGCGGCAATTCGCTCGAAGATGCTGCTTTTTCAGCGCTCTGCGGAAATCGCATGATGGCCGATCAGGCTCTGGAGCGGGCACTGGCTGATGGCGCCAATCCCGTTGCCGTCGCGCGCACCGTGCTGGGCGTGCTGGTTCGGCTTCAGAAAGTCGCACAGGCCGTGCAGGACGGTCAGGGACGCGCCGAGTCCATGAAGGCGCTCAAGCCCCCTGTATTCTTCAAGCGAACGGCGGCCTTCAATCAGGCGCTCGACCGGTGGTCCCTTCCGGCACTGATGATGGCAGCCCGGGAAACGCAGGCATTCGAACTGGCCTGCAAGCAGAGTGCGTCACCGGATATGGCATTGTGCAGACGGCACATTGCGTCTCTCTGCACTGTTCGCAAAGCCTGAACCCGTCCGGGACTGGCGACCACAGGAAATTTTCCTCTATTTCCAATCCTGCAAGCCAAATATAACGATGCGCCCGCTCTATGGCGTTCGTCTTTCGTGCGTAAGGTTTTCAGGTCCATGTCACTTTCCTCCCAGCCTCATACATTCCGTCTGTCCCCTGCGGACTACGGCACTCTGGTGGGAGATGCCGCGGCAAGACCTGAACTTTACTGGGAACGCGAAAGCAGACGGCTGACCTGGAATGCCACACCCAGTCAGGCCCATTGCACCGAGCGCGGCTGGTTTCCCGACGGAATGCTCAACGCCAGCGTCAACTGCCTGGACCGGCATCTTGAGGCGCGCGGCGATCAGAACGCCCTTGTCTGGCAGGCGGAAGAAACTGACCGGGTCGTGACATTTACCTACCGCATGCTGCACGAACGCGTCTGCCGCATGGCCAACGTCCTGCGCGAACAGGGTGTGCAGACCGGTGACCGGGTTGCCATTCACCTGCCTTCCGTTCCCGAAGGCCTGATCGCCATGCTCGCCTGCGCGCGGATCGGAGCCATTCACGTGGTTCTGTTCGGCGGGTTCTCTCCGGAAGCCATTGCGGACCGGCTGGCTGACAGTGGTGCCATGCTCGTCATTACCGCCAATATGGGACGCCGTGGCCCGAAACGGATCCCGTTCAAGACGACACTGGATGCCGCACTGGCGCTCCGCCCGGAAACCGTTGCCATCCGCCATGTTCTGGTTGTGAGCGTTACGGAAGACGACGTCGACATGACGGCCGACCGCGACATGTGGCTCACTCCCCTTCTGGACAGCGCCTCATCCGACTGCGTGGCACAGGACATGCCGGCTTCGGCCCCCCTGTTTCTGCTGTACACATCGGGCAGCACGGGAAAACCCAAGGGGATTGTGCATGGCACGGGCGGGTATCTGGTCTGGGCGTCCTACACACACGAACTGGTTTTCGACCATCAGGAAGGAGACCTCTTCTGGTGCACCGCCGATATCGGCTGGATCACCGGGCATACCTATGGTGTCTATGGCCCCCTGCTGAACGGCGGGACGCTTCTGCTGTTTGAAGGCATGCCGTCCTATCCGGGACCGGGCCGCTGGTGGAGCGTAATCCAGGATCACAAGGTTACGACATTCTATACGTCCCCCACCGCCATCCGTGCGCTTATGCGCGAAGGCGATGACGTCGTGCAGCGCCATGATCTGTCTTCCCTGCGCGTTTTGGGCACTGTCGGTGAGCCTATCAGCCAGGAAGCGTGGTCCTGGTTCAATGATCATGTCGGCGGTGGCCGCTGCGCCTTCGTCGATACCTGGTGGCAGACCGAGAGCGGCGGGATCATGATTTCGCCCGTGCCGGGTGCTGTCCGGGAAAAACCGGCTTCCGCCACCCTCCCCCTTCCTGGCGTTCATCCCGTTCTTCTGGACGAACGCGGTGCCCCGAAAGGGGGTGCGACAGAAGGTGTGCTCTGCCTCAGAGGTTCCTGGCCGGGGCGGGCCCTTACCATCTGGAATGACGCCGCTCTTTTCGAGCGCACCTATCTTCAGCCCTATCCCGGATATTATTTCACGGGCGATGGCGCACGGCGCGACGAGGACGGTTATTACTGGATCACCGGGCGTGTTGATGACGTGATCAACGTCTCCGGACACCGGATCGGATCTGCCGAAATCGAAGATGCGCTGGCGACTGAACTGGCCATCGCGGAGAGTGCGGCGATCGGGGTGCCGCATGATCTCAAGGGACAGGGCATCGTCGTCTATGTCGTCCCGCGCGATAATGCTCCTGAGGACCTGCACCTCCGGGCTGCGAAGGCCATCACGTCAAAAGTGGGGCGCTATGCCGCGCCCGAGCGCATCCATATCGTGCCGGATCTTCCCAAGACCCGCTCGGGGAAAAGCGTTCGCCGCCTGCTGCGCAAAATTGCATGTGGCGACACTGAGGGACTTGGCGACCTGTCCACCCTCGCCGATCCTGAAATCGTCGCAACGCTGATCGACATCATTCAGACCCCGAAAGGCTGATCTATCGGCCCTGACTGCGTTCAGACGTCGGTCGTCGCGCCCGATGTCTGAACCGGGATGAGCGCGTCGCTCACAAATCCGAAGACGACATGCATGAAATAGACGGAAAAAGCCGCGACCAGCAGAACTGCGAAAAGCCGTCCAAAAATCCTGAACGACGCCACAATCAGCCCCCCCAGAAGCAGGAACAGGAGGACTGTCTGTGTGTTGCCCTGTATTCCCAGTCCTGCGAGTACGGAGCGGGCCATGACCTCGATGATCGCCACACCGGCCACGACCACGCCCAGCAGGCCGAGGATCAAACCCCACAACGTATCGAGTATGGATTGCATCACGAAATCTGGCACCGATTGAAAGAGGACAAGATCACTCCACAAAGCCATTCTCCGTGGCTCCGGTCAACTGTCATCTACCATAGGGATAGACGAATGTTGGAGTGACCGTTACGAAAGGTGATCCTTTCCTGACCGGATTTTCTTTCATGGATCATCTATGACGAATTCGCCTGCCCTGCTGCTGACGATCGTTCAGTCCATTCTCCCGATTCTCGTGACGCTGGGATTTGGATATTTCGCGGCGTACCGAAAGGATTTCGACGCTCAGCAGGCTGGTGTTCTGACACGTCTGGTTATGCTGTATGCGCTCCCACTGGAACTGCTGGCGTCCATCCTCAGCACGCCGCGAAACCAGGTTCTGGCGGCAGGCCCGGTCGCGGCCTTGATCCTGCTGGCGATGGTCGGCGGTTACGGCCTGATCTTCGCCATTCTGCGCATGCTTCTCAAACGTCGTCTGGGCGAAGCGGCCTTAATCGCGATGACCATTACAGGACCATCTGTCCCTTTCATCGGTATCCCCGTTCTGGGACAGATTTTCGGTCCGGCCAGTTCGGTGCCCATTTCCATCGCCTCTCTGGCGATGAATCTGGTCCAGCTTCCGATCACCCTGATTCTGATGGGACATGACCGGGGCACGCGCCAGCGCATCGAGACCCAAGGAGAAGCCAGAAGTGAAATCCGTGAACTGTTCGGGCACCTGATACATTCGTGCCGGGAGCCGGTCGTCTGGGTACCCATGATGGCACTTGTGCTGGTAAGCGCTGGTGCCTTCCTCCCCCAGTTCCTCAAAGGCTCGCTTCAGCTTCTCGGTCGCACAACAGGCGGTGCGGCACTGTTCGCATCGGGCGTTGTCCTCTTTACGCGTCAGGTGAAATTCAGCCCTCTGGTGGGCGTGATCGTCAGCGTCCGAAACGTCATCATCCCCGGAATCATCTATACGCTGGCCCGGTTATGGCACCTTCCCCTGGCCGCCCTTCAGGAAAGCGTCCTGACGATGGCAATTCCCAGCGCATCCATCAATGTCATCCTCGCCATGCGTTATCATGTGCTGGAACGTGAAATTGCATCCGTTCTGTTCTTTGGAACGTTAAGTTCAATCTTCACCATGGCGTTTTTCATTTGGCTGACAGGTGCATGACCAGTTTTCTTTTCGTATGTACGGGCAATATCTGCCGCTCGCCTCTGGCCGAACTGGCCATGCGCCGCGAGGCTGACCTTCGTGGACTGACGCTTGATATCGATTCAGCCGCGACTGGACGATGGAATCTGGGAGAAGCCCCGGATCCACGCACGTGCGTTGTCGCATCCAAACAGGGGCTGGACGCTACACCGCTCCGGGCCCGCCTTGTGACCGAAAAAGATTTCGACCGGTTTGATCACATAGTTGCAATGGACCGCTCCCACCTCGCCATCCTCCGCAAAATGCGTCCCTCACATTCCAGGGCGCGTCTTTCCCTTATGCTGGATCATGTCCCGTCGCGCGCTGGCCAGGACGTCATTGACCCCTACTACGGCCCCGATGAAGGCTTCGTGACAACATGGGAAGACGTCCAAACCGCCTGCCGGTCCCTTGCCAGCACAGTTCTTGGTCCCCGCCCCTGAGGCCTGCGTCCCTGATGGAACAGAAATGGAGAGTCCCATGTCATCCAGACCCGACATTCTCACGATTGATCCTCTGCCCCCCCTTATGAAGGAACGGCTGGAAAAGTCGTTTACACTTCATCCCTATACATCAGCAGCGAGCCTCAAAGAGATTGCTCCTGCCATTCGCGGAATCACGACAGGCGGTGGATCTGGGGTGCCTCCCGAAATCATGGATGCGCTTCCCAATCTTGAAGTCATTTCGGTCAATGGGGTTGGCACGGACCGCATTAACCTGGACGAGGCAAGGCGTCGCAACATCGGGGTCGCCACAACGCAGAATACCCTGACAGACGACGTGGCCGATATGGCCGTTGGCCTCATGATGGCGGTCATGCGGGACATTGTGACAAATGACCAGTTCGTCCGTGGGGATAAGTGGCCTTCCCAGCCTCTCCCCTTGGGGCGAAGCCTGACACGAAAGAAGGTCGGCATCGCAGGATTTGGGCATATCGGACAGGCGATTGCCAAACGCGTCTCTGCTTTCGGCATGCAAGTGGCCTATTTCAATTCTCACTCCCGACCGGAAAGCAGTTGCCATTTCGAGCCTGATCTAAAGGCACTGGCCAGTTGGTGCGACGTTCTGATCCTTGCGGTCTCGGGCGGCCCACGCTCCGCAAACATGATCGACCGGGAAATCCTGGATGTTCTGGGTAAAGACGGATTTCTGATCAACATCGCCCGCGGTACGGTTGTCGACGAAGCAGCACTTCTGAGCGCCTTGAAGGAAAAACGGATCGCTGGCGCTGGCCTGGACGTTTTCCAGAATGAGCCCAACATAAATCCAGACTTTCTCACCCTGACGAATACTGTCCTGCAGGCCCATCAGGCTTCCGCTACTGTCGAGACCCGAACCGCCATGGCCAATCTGGTCGTAGACAATCTGATTAGCTACTTCACCGACAAAACCCTGCTCACTCCCGTTATCTAAGCCCTAGGAGACGAACTGTTCGGCAATGATCCGCTCTGAAAGACCGTGATCGGGATCGAACAGGATCGTAGCCTGACGGCTCCGGTCTTCACGTACGACAACCTCTGCGACGTCACGGATTTCCGTAAAATCCGCGACGGCCGCTGTCGCTCTTTTCTCCGTATCAAGAAGCGTCAGCTTCACAACTGCGCTTGACGGCAGAAGTGCGCCCCGCCAACGCCGGGGACGAAAAGCAGAAATCGGCGTGAGTGGGAGAATATTTGCACTCAAGGGCACAATAGGTCCATGGGCGGACAGGTTATATGCCGTCGATCCTGCCGGGGTGGAAACAATTATTCCATCACAGATCAATTCCTCAAGCCGCATCCGCCCATCTACTTCAACCCTGATCCGCGACGTCTGGCGTGTCTGACGAAAAAGAAACACATCATTAAACGCTAGTGCAGTTTTAACTTTCCCCTGCACTGTCGTTGCAGTCATCTGTAACGGATGAAGAACCGAAGGCTGGGCATTTTCAAGACGCTGTAAAAGATCCGCCTCCTCGGCTCCATTCATCAAAAATCCAACCGTTCCATAATTCATCCCGTATATGGCTATGCTTCTATCCAGAACCTTATGCAGGGCCTCAAGCATAAAACCATCGCCCCCCAGGCAAACCACCACATCCGCAGCATGAAGCTGCACATTGCCGTATTGGTGTGAAAGTCGGTCCAAGGCGGCTTGGGCTGTCTCAGTGGAAGAAGCCACAAAATGAATTTTCATGAAAAATCACATCATTCTGAAATCACCAGAGACAATTTTCTCTGTTGCCCAATTTACTAACAGATCGCTGCCCTGAAAAAACACTATTTTTCAAGGCGCGATGACACACTTAAAGCTACAATGTCACATTAAGGCCGTTGTCCGGCGATGTGAAACGGACAAAATACAAAACCAGAAAAAATTCCAGAACAAAATTAGTTGCGTTAATTAGGCTTATGGGGATGAATTCATCATATCGAACCAATAGTACGAACTTTAACGCGAGAATAGATTTCTTCTTGAGCCAATACGGACAATGATGGATTTATACGTTCTATGATACGCCGAAGCGGAAGACGGATTCCATTTGAAACCACAATAACCGGGATTTCTTCTTTTTTAGACGCACTATCAAGGCAAAATTTGAGGCGCGCTACAAACTCGTTCATTTTCGATGGCGACAGATTAATCTGCTTTTCTTCTCCCGTCGCAGACAGATGATCAAAAATTTGCATTTCCCATTCAGGGCTCAGGACCAGAATGGGAATATATCCCTGAGGACCAGTCACCGCAGAACTGATCTGACGAGCCAGTCTAATCCGAACATGAGCAACCAGCGCCGTAACTGTCTTTAGACCCTGACCACAGCCTTCTTGCAAAGCTTCCAGGATACTAACAAGATCACGGATCGAGACACGCTCCTCGAGAAGGGACTGAAGCGTCCGTTGAATTACACTGACTGAAATCTGGGAAGGAATTAGGTCTACAACCAGTTTCTGCTGTTCCCGGGGCATCTCATCCAGTAATTTTTGTGTCTCTGAATAAGAAAGAAGATCAGGCATATTATCTTTAACCAACTCGGTTAAATGAGTGATAATTACACTCGCTGGATCGACAACAGTATATCCTTGAACAATAGCGTTCTCTCGTAAATTTTGATCTATCCATAATGCTGGCAAACCAAAGGCAGGTTCCTTTGTTTTCTCACCCTCAATATTCGGCTCCCCACCACGAGGATTCATTGCCAGAAGTTTGTTAAGCCTCACTTCACCCCGACCAACTTCAATCTCCTTAATGGAGACAGAATAACAGTCCGGAGATAGAAGAAGATTATCCTGAATGCGGACAGGAGGCAGCACAAACCCCATTTCGCTTGCGATGGTGCGTCGCAGTATTTTTATCTTCTCAGTTAGACGTGTTCCTTCTCCGCTTGCTATTGCCAGCAAATTGAAACCCAGTTCCAGCCTCAACAAATCCACTTTCAGACTTTCCGAAATGGGAATCTCTGCTGGAACAGTGCTTTCCGGAACTACAACCGAATCTCCATCATTATCCATGCCGACAACTGGAGTACGGTACCTCATCCAGGCTGCTATTCCTGCCAAAACCGCCAAAAACAGAAACGGGAATGTGGGCAGACCTGGCATTAATGCCAAGACCAACCCCGAACCAGAGGCCAAAGCCAGTGGCTTGGGGTTACCACCCAACTGGCGCACAAGCGCAACATCTGCCCCGCCTTCAGTACCACCCTTTGTGACGACAATACCCGAAGCCGTAGAGACCAGTAGGGCTGGTATCTGAGAAACAAGACCATCGCCGATCGTTAAAGTCGTAAATGAAGTAGCTGCATCTGATATTTGCATACCATGGCGCACGACGCCTATCGTCAAACCACCAACAATATTTATGGCCGTTATTATCAAACTGGCGATTGCATCTCCGCGAACAAATTTAGCCGCACCGTCCATTGCACCATAGAAACCACTTTCTTCCTCTAATTCCCTACGTTTTTTTCGGGCAACAGCATCATTGATAGCTCCAGATGATAACTCCGCATCAATAGCCATCTGCTTTCCAGGCATGGAGTCTAAAGAAAACCTGGCGGCGACTTCTGCAATGCGTCCAGAACCTTTTGTAATAACCATGAAGTTCACAACCAGAAGTATTGAGAACAGAATGGCTCCGATAACGACATCGCCGCCCATCAAAAAACCGCCGAAAGCCGCAACCACGTGCCCGGCAGCATAGGTACCTTCGTATCCGTGGCTTAGAATCAAGCGGGTCGTTGCCACCTCTAACGATAATCTCAGGAGCGTTGTTAGAAGTAGAAGTGTGGGAAAAGACGTAAAATCAAGTGGCCTATTGAGGAATAGAGCCACCATCAAGACCAGAATCGATAGCGTGACCGAAAGAGACAACCCCACATCCAAAACGAAGGTTGGAAGCGGCAAAACAAGTATGGACAATAAAGCTGAAACAGAGAGGGCAAGCCCTATATCAGATCCAGGAATCCACCTCTTTAATGCAATTACGCTCTGGGGAATATTATTCGATGAAAAAATTCTCCCCGCTTCGGAAGAGAAACTTTTTTTTATATTATTCATTTTTCTTCCGATATGATTAGTTCTATTTTTCTGACTTAATAATTTCAGTCATGGTGACCCCTAAACGGGTCTCATCAACCATAACAACTTCTCCGCGCGCGATAAGACGATTATTCACGAGTATATCAATCGAGTCGCCGATTTTTCTATCCAGCTCAACGACCGCCCCGCGTCCCAGCTTCAAGAGCTGATTTATAGGCATTGTAGACCGTCCCAAAACAGCACTAACTGTTACCGGGATGTCATAAATTGCCTGCAAATCATTAGGATTTTTTTTGTCTGAACTATCTCCGTTGATTGCATCAACTTTATCAATATCAAAATCTTCTTCATTTTTACCGAACATTTTCACACCCCTCCTCATGAGATAAGGAAAATATCTCCGCTTCCATTTCCGAAATGATTTCGTTCACATTTCGAGAAAACGAACCTTCATTCCACGAAATTTTGAAATCACCACCGACGAGTGACTCATCTATATTGATATCTACTCCACTCCTTGAAAGTTTTAATATATATCCTTCTATATTTTCAGAGAATTCTTTAGAACAAGTTAATTTCATTTCGCATTTATCATCTATAAACCGGGCGATCTTATCGATGGTTTTTTTTGATTCTTCAGCCCCATATTTTTTCAAAATTTCAGGGAAAATATTTATCAAAGTTCTAAAAAAAATTGATGATATCCCTCGGGAAATTTCATCTCTATTGTGCTTTACATTAGACAGTATATTTTCAATACCCTGCGATATTTTCTGATTATACTCTAAAATCAAATATTTTTTTTCTTTTTCCCATAATTCTTTTTCTAATCTGCCACCTTCCTGAAGACCTCTTTGATAGGCTTCTTCTATATCGCCTTCCGATAACGAATTTATTTCCTCAGGAAGACTAACATCCTCCACACTACTGGTGTCTTTTTTCTTTTCTACTGGGATTAAGCTAAAATCCTCAGCGTAAAGCATACCAGATACATTATTTTTTTTGATAATTACCTGTTCCATCAGACAATCATCTCATTCCCTGGTTGTTCCTGATCGATCAGATCAATTTCACCACGATCAACAAGATCTTTTGCAACAACAAGGATTTCGTTTTGAGCAGTATCTACATCTTTCACACGTACAGGCCCAAGATCTTCGATTTCGTCCAGCAGAATACGCCCCGCGCGCTCCGACATGGACGCCAGAAATGCCTGTCTTAATTTATCGCTTGCGCCTTTAAGTGCTAAGGGCAGACTTTCTCGAGGGATCTGATTCAGCAATATTATCAAGCTCTCACCAGAAAGGTTTACGAGTTCCTCGAACGTAAACATCAAGCCTTTGATCTGTTCCGCATCATCCTGACTACGCTCTTCCAAAGCCGTCATGAATCTGCCCTCAATACGTCTGTCAAAATTATTGAATATATCGGCCAGAACTTCATGGCTGTTCCGATTTATTCCTCGAGGAATATTCGACACAAATTCTGACCGAAGTGTTTTTTCAACACTCTGAAGAACGTTTTTTTGTATTGTTTCTGTTTTTAACATCCTCATCATAATATCTAATGAAAATTCTTCTGGAAACAACGCTAAAACTTTAGCTGCATGAGACGATTTTATCCTACTCAATATTACAGCTACGGTTTGTGGGTACTCATTTTTTAAATAATTTGCGAGTACTGTTTCTGATACATTGCCGAGCTTATCCCACATCGTCCGACCAGCAGGGCCGCGAATTTCCTCCATAATGGCGGCGGCACGATTTGCAGGAAGCGCATTTTTGAGAAGCTTTTCTGTACTTTCCAGATCTCCGACCACTCCTTCAGCAGACCCTAGACCCTGACTAAATTCATGGCACACTTTTTCAACGATGCTCGATGAAACAATACCCAGATGAGCCATCGCTGAAGAAATTTCCCTAATTTCTTCTTCATGCATCTGCTCAAACAAGCGGGAGCAATTCTCTTCACCGAGAGCCATCATCAGGATGGCGGCTTTTTGCACTCCAGAAATATTTTTTTCCATATCTGTCATCCTCCCACCCCTTCCTGCGACGGCATCAACCATCCTCTCACTAAAGCGATACTTTCAGATGGGTGGGTTTCCACGAGATCTACAACTTTCTGAACAGACGACGCTCTAATTCGTCCCTGCACGCCGTTTACAGAAACCGTCTCTTCATCAACTGGTTCAGCATTAACGTAAGCCGCCTCAAGAAGTGGAGTTTTTGATCTTTCTGACTGGCTCTCTGGTAGATAAACGGCAGCCGCCGGGTTCGATTCTGGAGCTGAAAAATCACGTAATCTTCCAGAATTGGCGTCTCCGGCGGGTCTGAGCAATGGTCGGACCACAAAGAACAATACCATCGCCAGGCATGTTGCGAACAATCCAAAGCGGACTGCTTCCATCTGGTTTGAATGAGTGAAAAATTTTGCCCATCCCGACGTTTCCGGCTTCATTTCCGTTTCCATGTCCGTGAATTTCATGGACATTACCGTCACTACGTCACCTCGACTCTGATCGAATCCAACAGCACTTTTGGTCAACGCGGTAAGCCGCCCAAGCTCTTCCTGATTGCGCGGTTGCCACGCTGAATGGCCTTTTCCGTCAGGCTGATTTATACCATCAACCATAACAGCCATACTGACGCGGGCTATACGTGGCTGATCCTGAATCAGGGTTCGTACAGTCTTGCTTATTTCATAATTATTCGTCTGTTCCTGACGATTACTTTGACTTCCATTCTGCTGCTGTCCGGCGTTGGCATTTGGAAGATTATTCGACACTGTTGTGTTCGTTGCACCCTGTGTATTGATATTTTTTTCTGTTTTCGTTTGTTGCGAACGAAGAACCTGCTGATCAGGATCGTAATTTTCCTGCGTTTCCCGAACATGATCATTATTCATTGTGACGTTGGCTTCGACACGAACATGGCCGGGCCCGATTGATGATCCCAGCAGATCCTCAACTTCACGGGCGATACGCTGTTCAATTAATTGCCGCTGCTCCTCCGGAGACTGGGCGCCGTTCAGACTGCCTTCACCTTGCTTCAGAAGAACATGGCCGCGGTTGTCAATCAGGGAGATATTATGGGCATCCAACCCCGGAACAGCTGCAGAAACAAGATTGACGACCGCAGCTATACTTTCTTCGTCGAGCCGGCGGCCACCATCCATTGAAAGCAGAACACTTGCCTGCGCGCTCTGCTCATCGGTTGAAAACAACTCTCTGTGGCGCAGCACCAGATGTACTCTGGCATTTCTGACACCGTGAATAAGACGGATTGAACGTTCGAGCTCCCCCTCAAGCGCACGGGTTTCATTAATCGTCTGCTCGAACTGAGTGGCGGTGAAGCTGTTGCCTTTATCAAATATCTCGTACCCGACGGATCCACCGGACGGCAGCCCGCTTTTAGCCAAAAGTAATCTGGCGCGGGCGACGTCGTCCTCGGGGACCATGATCGTGTTACCCTGATCCTGCAGACGGTATTTGATATGGGCTTTTGTAAGCTGGTCTACGATCTCGCCGGCTTCATGAGCTTCCAAATCACGATACAGAAGGCCATTGGTAGCGTTGACGCCACGAAGAACAAGCACACCGAGCAACACGAGCATCGCAGCACCGACGCCACCCAGAGCAGCCAACCGTGGAAGACCCAGCTGCTTGAGGTTTGTTAGAAGCGCTTTCATCGGCTGCTATCTCTCCGGTTCTTCAGCGAATCAAAGCGATTCTCTTTAGAAAAACCTTCCTGCACTGCCCACATGCGCACTTACCCCTAAAACCCGACTTTCGATAATGCTGATTGTGAAGCAAAAAGGTTAACGCACGCCTAACGAAGGGCATTATCGTTCGCTGGAATCAGGTGCTTGAAAAGCCGGTCAGGTCGCTCATATCAATTGATGCACCCCCCATATCGATATTCACTCCAGTCGTACCTTTTGAGACACCGGTAACAGTGCCTGTTATCGTAGTCGGAAGAGCAACGCTGGTACCGTCAGTAGAACTCCCCTCCACAGCAACCGTATAGGCTCCGTCGCTCAACTGTGTTTCGCTATTGTTTTTGCCGTCCCATGTCCAAGTATTAGCTCCAACAGAGGCGTTGACGGTTTCGGATTTTACGACTGTACCGGTACTATCTGTTACTGCAATCGCGACATTCCCCGTCTGAGGCGCTGTAAACGACAGGGATGCAGACCCACTCTGAAGCGGGAGGCTGGAGCTGCTTGCAGTTGTGGTTTTACCGATTAGGCTGACAGCCGAAGCCATCTGATTATCCTGCGTCGCTGAAATCAGGCTGCTCAGATTGGTATTGGTTTCAACCTGCTGCTGAACACCCGCGAACTGGGCGAGCTCCGCAGTGAATGAGTCCGTGCTTGTCGGATTGCTGGGATCCTGATGCTGCAACTGCGTTGTCAGCAGCGTGAGAAACTGGTTGAAGTTTCCCCCGAGAGACGAAAGCGAACCGCTTGAGCTACTGGCACTTGTTGACGTACTCGAAGATGCGGATGCGGCGTTTGCCGCGGCATTACTTTTCGCAGCAGTAATCGCCTGACTCAGAAGAGATGTACTCGCTGTCGTGGTGCCGACTGAAGAAACCATGGTTCGAATCCTATGTTAGACGGTGAGATCGACAACGCTGCGCAGGAGCCGGCGTCCAGCGACAGGGGCATCTTCTGAAGATAAGCCCCCCCGCGAAGTACCTGATGACTGGCTATCGCCCTTTTGCCGTTCATCATGAGATGACATGTCAAAGAACGATGGCTGTGAAAGGCTGATCTGAATATTCGCAGGAATTATGGGCTGTGACACAACTGCAGGAACTGCACTTTCAGTCAGGCTCGCGAGCAATGTATCGTGGTTATCCTTAAGAGACTGGTAAACCTCGGGGTTGTCAGTGTTGATACGAATCCGCTGCTCTTTAGCAGTCGTTTCACCAATTTCCACATGAACCTTTTCGTGGAGACCGACATTCATTTCAATGTGGGTGGTCTTATTTCCATCACTACTTTTCTGATACAGTAAAGGTTGCTGGTCACCGTGACGAGCGACCTGCTCCTGGTCATCTACCGCTGCCTGCGTATTTTCTGGCTGAGCAGTGTCAGATGTCTCAGCAGCTTCTGAAGCAGTGGATATTTTTTCCGAGGAGGCGGATTCCGTATGGATGGTCACGGCGTTTTCTGTTGAAGGCGAGATATCAGAGACAGAAAATCCTTTTTCTTCCTTACTTTCCTGCACGTCCCTCCGCTCCCCGCCTTCCTTCGGACTGGATACTTCCGCTCCACTTACTTCCTGAACTGAGTTTAGGGTGCTTTCTGGTGAGAGGCTGTCTCTCTGTGAGGTCTCTTCCGCACCAGCAGCAACTGGAACGGCTAGCGAAGCATTTTCCTGTGGAGGAGCAGAATCCGTCACGGGCTTATCAGATGCCGCAACTGTCATTTCCGGATCCGGTGACGATTTTTCCTGACTCTGCGGGGAAGGCAATGAATACCTTTCGCCGGCCTTTGCAGGCGCCGTTTGAGCTGTCTTCTGCTGCACAGTCGCAGCAGGTTTTTCTGTCTGCTCTTTACTGGAAGCAGCTATATTTTTCTGAGACGGAACGGCTTCAGCTTTAGGCGTCGCACCAACCTGCTTCAGAGGATTGGATTGTTGCCCCGTGCCTGAAGCTTCAGTTCGCTTTACAGCGGTTTGCATCCCTGAAATGGGTTTTGAAATCTGGTTTTGGGCTTTCTCTCCTGTAGGAGATGACGCGGCTTTTGTCGCATCCGGCCGGTTTATTGAGGTTTTTTGACTGATCGCTGCATGTGCAGGGGTTTCCGGATGCACATAGCTTTCCAGAAAATCATGAAACCGCTCACTTGAAGCCAGTTGAGTCTCGGGCAGGGTTGCAAGCCGCCCTGCTCCAGTTGTCGCTACAACTGCGGATGTCGTGACATGTGACAAAAGTATGTGCCTCCGGATCCGCTGACAATGGGGAAACCCGGAGAAACTGTTGACACGGGAAGAGTAAAGAAAGCGTTTAACAGCCCTGAACGCATACACCCCGAAGAAAACCTTTCATCAGGTTTTCTTCGGGGTGCGACGTTATTTTTCGGTAGGCAGGCTGACTAGAAACCGAAACCCGTCCGTTGCCTTGAAATGTAGGCTTCGATGCGGTTCAGGGCCGGATCGCATCATATGCGGGAGATCCGGCGAAAGGTCCGCGCGGGATTGTGGACGCATTGGGACACACTGGAGGATTACCCTCCAGTGCCAGCGCCTGAACCGTATGTGTCGTCGCAGACACCAGTCCCCTGACGGCCAGTTTCTGGTTCAGACGGACATTCGCCAGAAACTCATCCGGAAGAATGACCGTGGTTCCATCGCGCAACTTCACGCCCGTGGGCGTGATGCCGGAGACGATCCCCTGCGTCACGGGGAGCGGCGTCATGTCATAGACGCAGGGAGCAGCTTTGGCTGCGGAGACGGACAGAGCCAGAACCAGGCTGGCGAAAGCGAGCTTTTTCAATGTCGGAAATGCCTCATGCCGGTGAATACCATGGCGATCCCGGCAGCATCTGCCGCATCGATCACCTCCTGATCGCGGATGGAGCCACCGGGCTGAATGACAGCCACAGCCCCTGCGGCGACAACGCTCTCAAGACCGTCAGCAAAGGGGAAGAACGCGTCCGAGGCCGCAACCGAGCCTGTTGTCAGCGGCGCATGCTCTCCGGCTTCCTTCGCAGCGTCCTCGCTCTTACGCGCTGCAATACGCGCGCTGTCCACGCGGGACATCTGCCCGGCGCCTATGCCCACCGTTGCGCCATTGCGGACGTAGATGACGGCGTTTGACTTCACGTGCTTTGCGACACGGAACGCAAACAGCAGGTCTTTCATTTCCTGTGCCGTCGGCGCGCGCTTCGTCACGACTTTCAGGTCTGCTTCCTGCACCCGGCCCGCATCACGGGTCTGGGCCAGAAATCCGCCTGCAACGGAGCGGAACGCCAGCCCTTCGGCTGTCGGGTCAGGCACGCCGTCGGTGAGCAGAAGACGAAGGTTCTTCTTGCGGGACAGAACTTCGACCGCTTCCGCGTCAGCATCAGGCGCGACGATCACTTCAGTGAAGATCTTGCTGATCCTCTGGGCCGTCGCACCATTCAGCGTCCGGTTGACTGCAACAATGCCGCCGAAGGCAGACACAGGGTCACAGCGCAGCGCCGCAATCCAGGCCTGCTCCAGAGTGGCGGCAGAGGCCACACCACACGGATTGGCGTGCTTGACGATCACGACCGTCGGTTCATCGAACTCGGCAACAGCCTCAAAGGCCGCATCCGTATCGTTGATGTTGTTGTAACTCAGCGCCTTGCCCTGAAGCTGGCGAGCACTCGCAACCCCGGGACGCTTGCTTCCATCACGGTAGAAGGCAGCCTTCTGATGCGGGTTTTCGCCATAGCGCAGCAGATCGTCGCGAGTCCCGCTCAGGGTCAGGACGGGCGGCAGGATTTCACCGGCCTGTTTCGCAAACCAGCGGGAGATCATGCTGTCATAGGCTGCCGTATGGGCATAGGCGGACGCGGCATATTCGCGGCGCTCCACCAGAGCCGTGCCGCCCTGTTCCAGCGAACTGATGACAGCCGCATACTGACGCGGATCCGTCAGGATCGTGACATGATCGAAATTCTTGGCGGCAGCACGGATCATGGCCGGGCCACCGATATCGATATTCTCGATGCAGTCTTCATCCCCGGCCCCGGAAGCGACAGTCGCCGCAAAAGGATAAAGATTCACGCAGACGAGATCGATCGGAGCAATGTCATGTTCCGCCATCTGCGCCACATGGGCCGGGAGATCGCGGCGTCCGAGAATGCCACCATGCACCTGCGGGACGAGGGTCTTGACCCGGCCATCCAGGATTTCAGGAAAGCCGGTATGCTCCGAAACATCCTTGACTGTCAGACCCGCCTCACGAAGGGCCTTCGCAGACCCTCCCGTCGAAAGCAGTTCCGCACCGTGGGCGGCGAGCGCACGCCCCAGTTCGATCAGTCCCGTCTTGTCAGAAACGGAGAGAAGGGCGCGACGGACGGGGAGTCGGGTCTCAGTCATGATGAGAATGAAATATCCTTCAAAACATGTCCGCGCAACCGCGAGTGATGCGCAGAGGGAGGAACATGACCCGGAACAGGGCCATTTCCGGAAAAACCTGCCCAACCCAGAAGGCAGAGAATGGGCACAAGAAGCATGATTTCTCCGATGCCGCCAGTCCGAACATAAGGCCAGAGCGAGAGTCGCGAGCGGCTGAGCGGCGCGAAGAACTGGCACCCCCCTGTCGGAAGATCAGCCGCGATATGCGTCCCTGCCCCAAGCAGAAGCGCACCCCAAGGGCCACGCAGGCTCTGCGGCCCCATCAGACCATTCAAAACGGCCGCAGCCACGAGCAGCACCAAGCCGGAATGCGTCAGGCCGCGATGACCACAGGCTTTCGCCAGAAAACGGGAGAGGATTTTCAGCCGGCTGCCGAGCATGGAACGTTCAGTATCGATATCGGGCAGAAGGCTGCCCAGCAGACCCGTACAGACGGAAAGGGGTTCGGGCGCCAACACATGCCAGCGCATCGCGCAAAGCACGGCAAAGCCGCCAATCAGCAGATGGGAACGTCCGGTCACGCGCCCTTATGGTCTGCTTCGACACGCCCCGCAAACCATTTGTTCACAAAACGTTCACGGATGCCGCAACATTCTGCGGGCATCCGTAAAACGCTTTAAAAGCTCAGACCTTCAGCAGGGCGGCGGCCGTTGCGCGCTGACGGACCTTGTCCGCATCGAACGTGCCAGCCGTTACCCAGGATCCGCCGACACAGGACACGGAAGAAAGCGCCAGCCAGTCCGGTGCGCTCTCTTCCGTAATCCCGCCCGTCGGGCAGAAGCGGACATTGCTGCCGAAAACACTTGCGAGGCTCTTGAGCGCAGGGATGCCGCCATTCGTCACGGCCGGGAAGAACTTGAAGCGCGACAGGCCCAGATCCAGACCCCGCATGATGTCGCCTGCATTCGCCACACCCGGCAGGAACGGAACGTCCTGTTCGACGGACGCCTTTGCCAGCGCTTCCGTCAGACCCGGGCTGACGATGAAGCGCGCACCGGCTTTCACGGCACGGTCCATATCGGACGGGTTCAGCACTGTTCCCGCACCGACGAGCGCGCCCGGCACCTTCGACATTTCCTGAATGACTTCCAGGGCGCAGGGTGTGCGCAGCGTGACTTCCAGCGTGGACAGACCACCGGCAACCAGAGCCTCGGCCATCGGACGGGCCAGTGCCACGTCATTGACCACCAGAACCGGCATGACCGGACAGCGGCTCATGACGGCATCAAGTTTGGCAGTATCGATCATCAGAAATCTTCCTTAGTGAATGTCGTCGCCGACGGCTTCGATCACGCGATCCATCTGGGCCAGCATGGCCGACCCGCCAGCCTCGGCCGGATCATGCACCGAACGCATCAGCGCGAACAGCTCGCGGCCTGTTCCCAATGCCGGGAGCGGCGGCGCGACCGGCTCGCGGCTCTCCCATTCGGCGGCATCCACCAGAACCTCGATCTGGCCTGTCACGGCGCAAACGCGGATTATGTCACCGTCCCGCACACGGGCGATCGGGCCGCCCACCTGCGCTTCGGGGCCGACATGAATGGCGGCCGGCACCTTGCCGCTCGCACCCGACATGCGGCCATCCGTCAGGAGCGCCACCTTGAAACCGCGATCCTGAAGCACGCCCAGCGTCGGGGTCAGCTTGTGAAGCTCGGGCATACCGTTGGCTTCCGGCCCCTGGAACCGGACGACCACAACGACATCTCGCTCCAGCTCACCGTTCTGGTAAGCCGTGATGACGTCATGCTGATCCTGGAAGACCCGCGCGGGCGCTTCCACGGTCAGATGTTCAGCTGAAATGGCGCTGCTTTTGTAGATCGCGCGCCCCAGGTTGCCCGTCATCAAACGCATACCGCCATCGGCCCGGAACGGCGTTGCAACATCCCGCAGGATGTCGGTGTCCGTGGAGGGCTTCGCATGGCTGTAGACGAGTTCGTCACCTTCCAGCGTGGCGCGACGGGCATAGTCCGAGAAACCACCGCGCGAGACCGTCATAATGTCCTTATGCAACATCCCGGCACGCGTCAGTTCGGCGATCACGGTCGGCATTCCGCCCACGCGATTGAACGCGTTTACGTCTTCGGAACCACTCGGATAGACGCGGGTGATCAACGGCACGGCGGAGGAGAGACGGCTGATGTCTTCCCAGTCGATCAGGATGCCTGCGGCACGCGCGATGGCGGGCAGATGGATCGCGTGGTTGGTCGAGCCACCCGTTGCCAGAAGGCCGACAGCTGCGTTCACGATGGCCTTCTCATCCACGCAATGAGCGAGCGGCCGGACATCCTCGCCGTTCAGGCCGATTTCCGCCAGACGGTGGATCCCCGAGCGCGTCATGGCCTGACGCAGCTTCGTATTGGGATTGATGAACGCCGAATCCGGCATCATCAGCCCCATGATCTCGACCATCATCTGGTTCGTATTGGCCGTGCCATAAAAGGTGCAGGTTCCGGCACTGTGATAGGAGGCGTTTTCCGCTTCCATCAGCTCGGCCTGCCCCACCTTACCCTGCACATAGAGCTGCCGGATGCGCTGCTTTTCCTTGTTCGGAAGGCCGGACGGCATCGGGCCCGCGGGGATCAGCATGGCCGGCAGGTGCCCAAAGCGCAGCGCGCCCATCAGCAGTCCCGGCACGATCTTGTCGCAGATGCCCAGCAGCGCGACGCTCTCGAACATGCCGTGGCTCAGTCCAACCGCAGTCGACATCGCAATCACATCACGGGAGAACAGGGACAACTCCATGCCTTCCTGACCCTGCGTCACGCCGTCACACATGGCCGGAGCGCCACCCGCGACCTGAGCCGTCGCGCCGACTTCGCGGGCGAACAGTTTGATCTGCTCGGGGTAGCGACCATAAGGCTGATGCGCCGAGAGCATGTCGTTATAGGTCGTGATGACGCCGATATTGGTCCCGCTGGGACGCATCAGGTCCGGCTTGTCAGGGCTGGATGCCGCGATGGCGTGCGCCAGATTTCCACAGGCAAGCCGGGGGCGGAGCACGCCCTTGGCGCGGTTACGCTCCATAAGGGCGAGATACCGACGCCGGGAGATTTTCGAACGCTCGATGATACGGGCAGTCACGCTCTCGACGACGGGATTCAGAGACATCTGGAAATACTCTCTACTCGGCTGATGCCTGCAATGCGCTTGCGGAAAGGCCGACTTTCCGGCGCAGGGCACGGTATCGTGATTGAGGCCACGTACATACGGAAAGCCCCCCCCCAGAGCAAGCCGTCACCAATTGAAAAGCTTCATATTCCCATTTTTATTTCAAAGCATCATGCGCAATGGTCTCTTAGTTCCAAAAATCACACCTCCGACGCAATAATACGAATTAGATGTGTTAATACCGATTTTCAGAAATCACGAGATTGCAGACAGGACCTTTCATGCGACGCAGGGACCGTCCCTCAAAATAAACCAGATCTCCAGACAGTCACTAAATGATCGGTAATTTGCCCGATCTGTTCCCATGAAATATCCATACGAGTCAGAAGCGAATATTCACGGAGACGATATCATGAAATTCATTCCCGCCATGGCTGCGATTTCAGCCCTTCTTTGCGCGACACCTCTCGCCAGCGCTGCTTCACTTCATTCACACTGGGAGCAGTTCAAGGCACATCGCGCTTTTCATCATCTTTCGGCCGATGGACAGCGCGCTTTTCAGGATATTCTGAACGCCCGCGACATCCTTCAGACGGGCGGAAAGACCGAAGCTGCCATTCCGGCGCTCTATGACGCCCAGAAGCGTCTCGCCGCGGCTGAAAAGGCTGACAAAAAGTTTCAGGCCGCAGAAAACGACCTCCACCCTGTCCCGCAGCACCCTGTTGCAGCCAACCATCAGCCTGTCGTGGGACAGACCGACTGGCTTCCGGTCGGTGGTGAGTTCATCGTGAACGAGACCCTCGCTCCGGAAAAGAAGACCGCCGTTGCCTCGGCCAATGCACAGCTGAAATCCGGCAACACGGATCAGGCAGCAGAGACCATGAAGGTTGTTGGCGAAGACGCTGATTTCATTCTGGCCCTCGCCCCTATCACGCCGGTTCAGGGCGCGGTCTACCGGGCTACCGTGTTCACGGAAGGCCATCACCCGCAGGATGCTGTCGATGCGCTGAACCAGGCTCTGGATTCGGTGATCTTCGTTTCCGAAAATGCGGTTGAATCACAGAACCCGGCTCCGGCCCCTGCTACTCCCACAGGCGCAGCGAAGTAATCTTCACCGCGTCACGGGATAAAAAAAGCGGTGCAGGTCAGACCTGCACCGCTTTTTTTTGTGTCTGCTTTTCAGGCCGTCTCAGCTCCAGGCGGAGCCTTTGGCGGGCAACAGGATCGCATTTTCCATGGCAACAAGATCGCCACCGATCTTCGGGGGCCACGAACCGCTTGCCACGGCCTGCGCCCGGATCTCCAGACGGGCATTCATATCCGCATAGGGCCAGATATGAGCCAGTCGCGGGGTGCCTTCGATCGAGACCATCCCGCAAAGCAGTGACGAAAGTCCCAGACGTCCCGGAACAGCCGCGGCGAAAGCCTCTTCCACGTCCCCGACCTGCCCGAGCTTGAGCTCATAGCAGCGCCATTCATAGATGCCGCCATGCGCCCCGGCTGGAAGCAGGGGAGAAATGATGCGCCAGCTGGTCACATCGAGATTCTGAACGGCCTCTTTCGGGATTGCTGCAAGCACATCCGGACGACCATCCAGAAGTCCGTCATAGGTCCCGGCTGTCCGGAAGAGCACAACGCGGTTCAGCACGCCGATCTCGCTTACCCAGACGGCAAGCCCGTCACGCCCGGTGAGGGCAGAAACCACCTGCGGCACCTGTCCGATCCGGACATCGAGAACGATGGTTTCTGCGTAACTCATGGGCTGACTCCGGTTTATTTTCCTGCCTGCTGGGCAGCGACAAAGTTTTCCAGCCAGTGGATCGTATAATCCCCCT
>CALFLO010000073.1 GCA_937880175.1 uncultured Gluconobacter sp. | reverse complement strand
GGAGATAGGATCGAACGAGTGACACCACATTCTCGATCGAACCACTGGCAGCATCGCGATCACCGGCACACTCAACAAATTCTTCCCGCAGGTGGCTTTCGAGAACACCGGCCATTAATCCGTTGATCGCTCCCCGGATAGCCGCCACCTGTTGCAGCACCGGACCGCAATCAGTTCCCTTCTCCAAAGCCTGTTCCAGCGCATCAAGTTGCCCGCGAATACGGCGCACGCGAGTCAGAACGCGCTTTTTCTCAGCTGGTGTGTGCGGCACGAACGCTTACTCCCGAATATACTACCCTTGAGTATCCTTGTCATACTATAGGGCAGTATGACGAGGATCCAAGGGCGTGCTTGTCATATGATCCGATCACAATTCCGTATCGCTGAAATTTTCATCACAACGTCCATGGGTTGCCCGTCTGTGTCTTGGGATCATTCAAGAGGTACAATTAGTGAGATCCAGACAATCTCTGCAACGAGGCTTTGAAGCGCTGATGTCCGCTATTTGGCAAACAACCTTGTGGTCCAAACGACCGACATGAGGCGTAAGCGGACCTGCTGCTTACGCCTACAAGCCGGACATAAACCGCGTTAAACGGTCGTCCGAAAATCGGGCGTTAATAGAAACATTATGACAAGGTAGCGCATCTCTACAGGCTTGTGTGGAAGCCTGTCTCATTCAACAAAGAGAAATGAGCAAATTTTCTGTTGCGCCCACAGTGCATATCCGACGTTTTCTGGCCGCTCCCGCAGGTGGGGCGTCTGTCCTCATGCTTGCATCCCTGTTGGGTCTTGTCCTGGCGAATTCGTCATGGGCGTCGGGTTACGGCACCCTGATAACAGCGCCCATGAAATTGCCCATCTTGGGAAAGCGGGGGCCAGAAAACATTGACGCCTGGGTCTCTGACGGGCTCATGACCCTGTTTTTTCTGGTGGTCATTCTCGAAATCAAAAAGGAAATTGTATCTGGGCACCTCTCATCACTACGCCGCATCGCCCTTCCGCTTATCGGAGCATTGGGTGGAATGATCGTGCCTGCCCTGACGTATCTGCTGGTGACATGCGGGCATCCAGAAGCGACACGCGGCTGGGCCGTTCCTGTTGCAACGGATGCTGCGTTCACGTTGCCAATCATCCTTGCTCTTGGAAGGCATGTCTCGCCGGGAGCCAGGGCCTGGCTGATGGCGCTTGCCATTTTCGATGATATGCTGGGGATTGTGGTGATCGCCCTGTTTTATGGGAGCGCTCTGTATTGGCCGGCGCTGATCGCGGTCGTGATCGTGACTGCAGCGTTGGTCGGCGCGAACAGGGTTGGGATCAGAACCCTCTGGAGCTACGGCACCGGTTGCGTTCTGTTGTGGGTGGCGCTTCTGGATTCCGGTCTGCACCCGACGCTTGCTGGGGTCATCACCGGCCTATGCCTTCCGGCAGTCACCTCAGGAATGGATGCCAGACAGGCTACGCCACTCGATCGGACATCTTCTGCATTGACCCCGTTCGTTACCTGGGTCGTTCTACCGCTGTTCGGTTTCATGAACGTGGGTGTTTCACTAGCTGGCGTTCATCCGGACATGATGCTGGAGGCTGCTCCGCTCGGGATTATGTTAGGACTGATCGTTGGCAAACCGGTCGGCGTCTTTGGTGTAACAATACTCTCGACCCATCTGAAGATCGCCACGCTTCCGGCTGAAACGCCAACGGGGATGTTGTTTGGTCTTTCGCTGCTGTGTGGCATTGGATTCACGATCAGTCTATTTATCGCAAATCTGGCATTTTCCGGATCAGATCTTGTGACCCCAGCCAAGATGGGCATCTTTGCCGGCTCTGTTTTGTCTGCCCTGATGGGGTGGCTCTGGTTACGCTTCTTACCCCAACACGACCGGCTACCTTCTCAATAGAGGATGTCCGGTACGAGAGAGATACCACTCGGAGCCAACATTCTGCTGTCCCCCCTAAACCGCTTGTCCGCTCAACAGGAGCCGTGCGGACAAGCGGCGGTCGCCCTCATCTCGGTCGTAAGGTGGGTCGCTTAGGGTTTTGATAAGCCGACGTCGTATGCCAGAAATGCGCGCCAGCCCGGCTCATAGCTTTTCAGGCAAGCGGTGTTCCGAGTTACGTTCACTATAGCGGTCCACTAGATAGTCGGCCCGGTCGCGCAGCAGCCATGTGAATTTCATCAGTTCCTCCATGACATCTACCATCCGGTCATAAAGGGGGGACGGCTTCATGCGGTCATCGTCACCGAACTGCGTATAGGCCATTGGCACGCTGGACTGGTTGGGGATGGTGAACATCCGCATCCACCGGCCCAGCACCCGTAGGGCATTGACGGAATTGAAGCTCTGCGATCCACCCGAAACCTGCATGACCGCCAGCGTACGGCCCTGCGTCGGGCGGATTGAGCCTTCGGACAACGGCAGCCAGTCGATCTGGTTCTTGAACACGGCAGTGATGTTGCCGTGCCGTTCGGGGCTGCACCAGACCTGACCTTCCGACCAGATCGAGAGTTTCCGCAGTTCCTGCACTTTCGGATGGGTCGCGGGCACGGAATCCGCTACCGGCAGGTCGGTCGGGTCGAACACCCGTGTCTCGGCGCCGAGGACTTTCAGAATGCGCTCTGCCTCCAGCACCAGCAGGCGGCTGAACGAGCGGGGACGCAAAGAGCCATAGAGCAGAAGGATACGCGGCGGATGGTCCACACGCGGTTGCGGTTCCAGCCGCGCGAGATCGACCGGTTCAAGATACTCCGGATGCAAGGCTGGCAGCTCAGGTTCGGTCATATATATCGGTCCTGTCGTGTATTACGGGTGACTGATCCGGGGCAGCCATAGGGCCAGCGCCGCGAGTGTTGCCAGCAGGACGGGCGGGGTGATCACCAGTCCGACCTTCATATACTGCCTCCATGTGACCCGATGATTTTTGGATGCCAGCACATGCAGCCACAGCAACGTGGCGAGACTGCCGATCGGTGTAAATTTCGGCCCGAGATCGCAGCCGATGACGTTGGCATAGATCATCAGGTCGCGTGTCAGCGGCGTGATGTCGTGAGCCTGCTGGATCGCCAGCGCCCCGACCAGCACACTCGGCATATTGTTCATGATAGACGACAGAACAGCCGCCAGAAAGCCGGCGCCTATCGTGGCAGCGAACGTCCCCTGATGACCAAGCCAGACCAGTGCGGTTGCAAGGTAGTCGGTCAGCCCGGCATTGCGCAGGCCATACACCACCAGATACATACCCAGCGAGAAGATCACGATCTGCCATGGGGCACCCCGCAGCACCTTGAGAACAGGGATGACCCGGCCATATCCGGCGACGAGCAAGAGGATTCCGGCGGCCAGGCAGGCTACGACACAGACCGGGATATGAAACTGTGCGGTCAGGAAATAGGCCGCCAGAACCAGGGCCAACAGCGGAAAGGCCGCCCGGAATACATGGTGGTCACGAATGGCCGTGGTGGGTGCTGGCAGTTCGGCGACGGGATAGGTCGCAGGCACCTGCCGCCAATACCATAGCCACAGGACGGCAAGCGTTGCACCAAGTGCTACCAGATCGACGGGGACCATGATGGCGGCATAGCGATCGAACGCAATGCGGAAGAAATTGGCGCTGACGATGTTCACCAGATTGGAAATCACCAGCGGCAGGCTTGTGGTGTCTGCGACGAAGCCGGTCGCAATGATGAAGGCCAGGGCTGCCGTATGGCTCAGGCGGAGTTGAGTGAAAATGGCAATGACAATGGGCGTGAGCAACAGGGCCGCGCCGTCATTGGCGAAAACCGCTGCAATGGCCGCTCCCAGCACCACGATCA
>CALFLO010000072.1 GCA_937880175.1 uncultured Gluconobacter sp. | reverse complement strand
GCGGCCGACTGGGCGGCGACCTGTTCGATGACTTCCTCGAAGGTCGGGATTTCGAAATGGTCGTCATAACGGGTGTTGTGGACCCGGATCGTGGAAAGACGTTCGCGGGCGCGTAGGGTCTTGAGTTCGGCGAGCGTGAAATCGGTGGTGAACCAGCCGGTCTCGATCTTACCGTCGATTTTGAGGGAACGGTGACGGGAGGCGAATTCCGGACGCTCCGAAACATCCGTCGTGCCCGCAATGTTGCTCTCATGGCGGACGACCAGATGGCCGTCCTTGGTCATGACGAGATCAGGCTCGATGAAGTCCGCGCCATCCATCATGGCGCGGGCATAGGAGGCCAGTGTGTGCTCCGGACGCAGGGCCGAGGCCCCGCGATGGGCGAACACGAGAGGCTTCGGCGCCAGTGAGGGCGCGGCTTTCGCCCGCAGGTGCAGGGCGGGAAGCCCGGCTGCGAGCAGGCCGAGGCTCTGGCGACGTGTCAGCATGGGGCAGTATTCCTTACAGGGCTGCGCTGAGGCTCAGGAAGAACATGCGCGGCGCGATGGGGTAGGCCGAGAACTGACCCGAAGTCTGGGTCGCGTTGATCGTGGACCATCCCTTCGTGTTTGTCAGGTTGGTGATGTTGCCCTGGACCTTCAGCGACGCGATGTGCGGGATGTTGTGGAAGGTGTAGCCTGCATTCAGGTTGAACTGCGCGTAGGGTGCGGCCCACATGTCGTTGGTGTAGGTCGCATAACGCTTGCCGATCACGTCACCGGTGAACTGGCCGTAAGCATTGCCCCAGTTGGTGGTGAAGACGAACTTCTCCGACCAGTCTGGCATGCCGACGACGTTCTTGCCCGCCGTGTGAATGATGCTCGAACCTGTGCTGTAGTTATCGTTGTACGTGGACTTATTATAGGACAGCGCGTTGTACAGCGAGAAATGCGGTCCGAAATGGGTGGTGAAGGAGAAGTCCATACCATCCGTCGTGACCGAGCCCACGTTTGCGAGCGTGGTGGCCGAACCGATGATGGACGACAGGGTCTGCGTCGTCGCTACGGCCAGAAGGCGGTTCGAAAAGCGGACGTGATAGTACTCGACCTGGCCTTCAATTGCCGTCAGCGGTCCGAGATGGACCTGGCGATGTTCACGCAGACCGGTCTCATACGTCCATGACGTCTCGGGTTTGCCGTTGTTCTTGAACTCTTCGAAAGCGGCCTGACTGGTGGCACCCCAGGGAGTTGCGTTGCCATAACCTGCGTCCTGGAAGGAGCGCATGTTTTCCTGAATGTTGGCGAACCACTGTTCGTGCTTCGTGATGTCCCACACGGCGCCGAAAGCGGGCAGGAACGGCTTGGCGGCATCGATCTCGCCACCCGGAGCCGTCACGGCATAGGACGGGGAAAGCGAACCAGCCTTTGCCGCGACCGGCAGCGTGCCGTTCGTATAGACCAGCTCGGACTTGAAGCCCGCCATCAGGGAGAAGGTCTTTGAGATCTGCCAGTTGTCCTGCAGATGCGTGACGAACGTGTTGGTGTAGAAATTGTTGGTGTACTGGTCGATCAGGGCGTTCTGCTGGCGCTCGTAAGGCGTGGTCGGGTTGTTGGCGTCCAGCGGATACCAGCGACGCGCCTGCGTGTTGTTGTTGCGCTCATACCAGCCACCAAGCTCGATCGAGTGCTTGCCCAGATGGTAGCGTAGCGTGGACATCAGGCCACCGCGGTTGTCCCAGTACTCGGTCGTCCGCGTAGCATAGCCCGAACCGCCGAAGACGGTGTTCAGATCCTGACCCGGGAAATAGGCGGCAAACAGTGTCGGCAGACCGGCGGCCGAAATCGGCCCGGCCACGACACCTTCACCCAGATCATGGTGATAATAGATGCTGTTGTCCCAGTGCAGGTTTTCGCTGAAATCATGCGTCCACTTGGAATAGGCGAGGAAATCCTCGCGCTGGGCCGCGGAGTAATAATTGCGATAGTTCAGACCGACCGCATTGGCGTTGGCCTTGGCGTAATTGAAGTTCGGGAAGGTGAAGGGACGGACATACAGACCATAGCCGCTCGGAAGCGTGATGCTGTCCTCATTCGGCTCAACCTTCTGGGACCAGTCGAAGAAGGTCGAGAAATGGTCGTGTTCGCTGTTGTGCACGAACTTCGCATTGACCTGATAGCCGCCCTGATGACCGGCGAAGTCCCAAGCGCGTGCATCCTGACGTGCGAAAGAGACATAGGCCGAATTGCCGTTGCCGAACTCACCCGTATCGAGGCGGGCGAAGGTGCGGAACGTGGACCAGCTTCCGAAAACCTGTTCGATCTGCGCGCCGCGCTTCTTCAGCGGGTCCTGCGTCGTGAACTGGAGCGTGCCGCCAAGGTTGGACGTGGAGGCCGTACCCAGCGCACCCGCGCCAGAGGACACCGACGCCGAGCCGATGTTTTCGCTGATGGCCGCGCGCTGCGGGGAGAGGCCGTTATAGTTGCCGTAAGCCTGATCGCCCAGCGGGATGCCGTCGAGCGTGTAGCCGAGCTGGTTCTGGTTGAAGCCATGGACGTAGAGCGAGGAGTTCTGCTCGTTGTTGCCCCATGGATCAGCGTTGTTGAACACCACGCCCGGCAGCATTTCCAGCGCCTTGACCGGGTTCACGCCCGGAAGGATCCGCTGAAGCTGCACATGGCTCAGCCCCTGTTCGGAGCGGGTACGCCGGGCCGTGATGACGAGCTGTTCGCTGCCGCCTTCAACGGCTGCGACTCTGGCCTTGTGTTTGGCGTCATGTTTGGCGGGTGTCGTTTTCTTCGTTCCTGCCGTTGCTGCATCGGCAGGGTGGGGAAGGGCTGCGGCCAGCGCAAATGGCGAGCAGAAAACGGTCAGGAGAAGGCGGGAACGCAGCAGGTTGCGCGGCATCAAAGTTCTTTCCGGCAGGAGAAGGGTCGAACGCGGCGGACCCTAATCTTTCCTTAAAGAACTGCGTGTGAAGCTCCTGTGAACGTGCTGTGACAGAACCGTGACAGCCCCCTCAGGCGGTCTGCCAGCCCAGCCCGACGATGGCGACGCGACGACCCAGTGGCGTGTCCTGAAGGACGATCACCTCACGCTCTTCCAGATAGTTCAGTTGCCGCCGTGCACGGCCCAGCGAGTGCGTGCCATAGGCGCGGGCCAGGGCCTCGTCGCCCGGGCAGGTTTCACCGTCCAGCGCCGTGCGGGCGAGGAGCAGGAAAACGCCCTGCACGTCCTCCGGCAGCGTCGCGGCAATGGTCTGCGCCTGTTTCCATTCCTCGCCATCAGCGCGCGCGCGGTCCAGTCCTGCGCGGATGGTAGCCAGCATCCGGTGGAACGGCCCAAGCTCCAGGACATTGCGCGACAGGCCCTGGATCCGCGCCCGGAGCTGAAAGTCCTGATACAGGGTGGCCAGCGGCTTGTAGTCCGAGCCTTCACCCGCCACGACTTCGGCCACCAGCGACCAGAGCTGGTCCGGATCAGCCTCTACGATGACGGCTGCCGGTGCAGGTTCCTCGGCTTCGCGCTCTGCACCATAGGCGTCGAGCTGTGCCAGAAGATCCGGCGGCGGTGGCCGGGAATCCCGGCGTGCGCGGGGTGTGAATTCGTGGACCGGCTCAAGGATGATGTCTCGCAGGTCTTCGGCGGAGACAGGCTCAAGCGGAAGAAGGACCGGACCTGTGGCGTGGCTTGCGGTCGTGACGGGCCCAATCGCCACAAGCTTCGGGCGGCGGCTCAGGGCAGGGCCAAGCGCCATGAACTGCCCGCGCGCCAGATCCCGGAACGATTCCGCCGCACGGCGCTCCATGCCCAGAAGATCGGCGGCGCGGGCCATGTCGATATCGAGGAAGGTCCGGCCCATCAGGAAGTTGGAGGCTTCGGCCGCGACGTTCTTGGCCAACTTGGCGAGACGCTGGGTGGCGATGACACCGGCCAGACCGCGCTTTCGCCCACGGCACATGAGGTTCGTCATGGCCCCGAGCGACAGACGACGCGCTTCGTCAGACGTATCGCCGCCCGTGACAGGCGCGAAAAGCTGTGCTTCGTCCACCACCACGAGGGCCGGATACCAGTGCGCGCGGGGCGCCTCGAACATGCCATTGAGGAACGCGCCTGCGGCCCGAAGCTGCATTTCGGCTTCGACCTGCTCCAGGTTCAGCACGATGGACGCGCGATGGGCGCGCACGCGCTCACCGGCTGCACGCAGGCTGGCTTCGGACTGGTCTTCAACGTCGATCACCAGATGGCCGTAGTGGTCGGCCAGGGTGACGAAATCGCCTTCCGGATCGATCATGACCTGCTGGACGAGGGTGGCCGTCTGCTCCAGCAGGCGCCGCAGAAGATGCGATTTTCCCGAGCCGGAATTGCCCTGGACCAGCAGGCGCGTGGCCAGGAGTTCCGGCAGATCAATGCAGGTGTCGGAGCCGTCGCGGCCCTGTCCGAGAACGATGGATGTCATGGCGTCAGGCGATAGCGGAATTGCGCGATTCTAGCCACCCAAGGACGCCATTTGCCGCGGCATAAGCCGTGGAAAAACATCCCTGGAGCAGATAGCCGCCTGTCGGGGCTTCCCAGTCCAGCATTTCACCGGCCACGAAAACACCGGGGCGGGATTTCAGCATGAACCGCCCGTCCACGGCATCCTGCCGCACGCCGCCCGCTGTGGAGATGGCGCGATCAAGCGCATCCATGCCGATCAGCGGCAGGGGGAGGGCCTTGATGCTCCGGGCAAGCTGGAGCGGGGATGCATCTTTCGGGGTCGCAGAGCGCAGAAGCTCGCGGGACGCTGCATCCAGCGACAGGGCCTTGCGCAGACGGTTGGTCTGGCTTTCTCGCTCGCGCTGGGCCAGCAGGCGCTTCAGGACGTCATCGGCTGAGAGCGTCGGACGCAGGTCGAGCGTGAGAACGGCGCGTCCTTCCTTCAGGATGTTTTCCCGCAGGTCCGCCGAAAGCGCATAAAGTGCCGAACCTTCAAGCCCGCGCGATGTGATGGTCAGGTCGCCGCGTGTCTGCCGCGTCCCGAAGGTCAGCCCAACGGAATGCAGCACGCTGCCTTCATGCCGAGCGGCGAAATCGGCTGGCCAGCCGGGCAGGAAACCACAATTCGCGGGGGCAAAAAGCGCGGTCTCACCCGTCAGGAGGTCCGCCCAGCGTCCATCCGAACCCAGACGGGACCAGCTTGCACCGCCCATGGTCAGAAGGGTCGCATCGGCCTGCACGGATTTCTGACCGTCAGGCGTTTCGAACAGCAGGTGTTTACCATCCCAGCCCATAAAGCGATGACGGGTGTGGATTTCAACGCCCTGTTCGCTCAGACGTCGGAGCCATGCCCGCAGGAGGGGGGAGGCTTTCATCGCTCTCGGAAAAATGCGCCCCGAGGAGCCGGAAAAACAGCACTGTCCAAGCCCTTCGGCCCACTCCGTCAACGCTGATGGTGGAAATGCGCGAATGGCGGGCTCTAGCCAGTCCTGAGCTTTGCCATAGCGCTGTAAAAAACGATCCAGCGGCTCCGAATGTGTCAGGTTCAGGCCGCTACGCCCGGCCATGAGCAGCTTGCGCCCCACGCTGGGCATCTGGTCGAAAACCTGAACCCTGCATCCCCGCGCAGACAGGATTTCGGCCGCGAACAGCCCTGCGGGACCGGCTCCGATAATGTCGATGGACGGGGAAGGGGACGCAGCATTCATAAGCGCCTGATTGCCATGTGAGCTCGGGTTTGTCAGGCTCCGCGCCCGCAATTCTGGCCGGAAAGGGAAATGACATGCAGGTTTTTGAGACAATCGGGGCGTTTCGTGCCGCGCGGGTGGCATATCCGACCCTCGGTTTCGTTCCGACCATGGGGTTTCTGCATGAAGGCCATCTCGGACTGGTCCGGCGTGCGAAGGCGGAGAATGGCGCGGTGGCGGTCAGTATTTTCGTCAATCCGACGCAGTTCGGCCCGAACGAGGACTACGCGTCCTATCCGCGTGATCCGGAGCGTGATCTGGCTCTTCTGAAAGAGGCCGGGGCTGATCTCGTGTTTCTGCCGACACCTGATGTGCTCTATCCACCCGGTTCTGCGACCCGGATCGAAGTCGGTGGTGTTGCGGACGAACTGGAAGGCCAGTCCCGGCCCGGACATTTTTCCGGTGTGGCGACGGTGGTGACCAAACTGTTCAACATCGTACAGCCGCAGCGGGCCTATTTCGGACAGAAGGACGCCCAGCAATGCGCGGTGGTGCGGCGTTTTGTGGCGGATCTGGATATCCCGGTTGAAATCGTGGTCTGCGAGATCGCGCGTGAAGCGGATGGCCTTGCGCGGTCCAGCCGCAATGTGCGCCTGACGGCCGAGAACCGCCAGAAAGCTTCGGCCCTGTTTCAGGCTCTGCAGGAGGCAGAACAACTGTTCAGCAGCGGTGAGCGGGATACGGACGTTCTGGAAAATGCCATGCGCATAGTCCTGACCAAAACCGGACTTCCGGATATCGATTACGCGACGGTCGTGAATGCAGAGACGTTCCGCCGCGAAGAGCCCTGTTCCGACAATGCCGTAGCGCTTCTGGCTGTGCAGGCAGGAGCGGTTCGGCTGATCGACAACATGCCGCTTTGAGTTGCTCCCCCTTCGTGCGGTATAAGCATGAACTGCTGACGTACGGAGGATTTCAGAGATGCAGAAAACCATCATGCGTCGCGTAGCCCAGGGGCAGGGCCGCGAACCCGCTGATCTGGTCATCCGGAATGTCCGGCTGTTCGATCTGGTCACGGGCGATCTGATCCCGACCGATATTGCCATCTGTGGCGACCGGATTGTCGGGACTTATGGCGACTATGAAGGCGTGCAGACAATCGACGGCGCAGGCCGGATCGCCGTGCCGGGCTTTATCGACACCCATCTGCACGTTGAATCCTCACTCGTCACGCCGTTCGAGTTCGATCGCTGCGTCCTGCCGCATGGTGTGACGACAGCCATCTGTGATCCGCATGAAATGGCCAATGTGCTGGGGCGTACAGCATTCGATTATTTTCTGTCTGCTGCCGAACGGACCGTCATGGATCTGCGCGTCAACCTCTCAAGCTGCGTACCGGCCACGTCTATGGAGACATCGGGCGCGACCCTGAATGTGGATGATCTGCTGGCCTATCGGAACCATCCGAAAGTGATCGGTCTGGCCGAATTTAT
Organism: uncultured Gluconobacter sp.; assembly: GCA_937880175.1. GTDB lineage: Bacteria > Pseudomonadota > Alphaproteobacteria > Acetobacterales > Acetobacteraceae > Gluconobacter. The sequence goes on along the minus strand of CALFLO010000072.1, from coordinate 4,219 downwards.
GAACATTCCGGGTGTTCTGAATGGCGATCCGGGGTGTCTGGACAAGCTGGCGGCTTTTGCGGACGGTCATATCGACGGTCATGCACCGCTCATGCGCGGCAAGCCCCTGAACGGCTATCTGGCGGCCGGAATTTCAACCGATCATGAAGCCACCGCTGCCGATGAAGCGCTGGAAAAAATCCGCAAGGGCATGACGGTGCTGATCCGGGAAGGCTCGGTCTGCAAGGATCTTGAGGCGCTGGTGCCGTTGCTGAACGTCGCGACCTCACCGTTCTTCGCGTTCTGCACCGATGACCGGAACCCGCTTGAAATTGCCCATGAAGGCCATCTGGATTTCCTGATCCGCCGGGCCATCGAACTGGGAGTCGAACCGCTGGCCGCATACAGGGCTGCGTCCCTGTCCGCAGCTTCCGCTTTCGGCCTGAAGGATCGCGGACAGATCGCGCCGGGCAAGCGCGCGGATATCGTCTTGCTGGACGATCTGGTGCGCTGTCAGGTTTCGGATGTCATCTCCGCAGGGCGTCTCGTGAATGATGCCCTGTTCGCAGGTCGTGAGATCGTGTCACCGGTAGGGCTGGAGAGTGTCAAACTGCCGCGTCCGGTCACAGCGCAGGACATGGTTGTCGAAGGCAGCGGGAAAGACCGCCCTGTCATGGGCGTTATTCCGGGCCAGATCATTACGGATTTCCTGCGGCTGGACCTGCCTGAAGACGATGGTCACGTTCTGCCGGATGCGGAACAGGATGTCGCCAAGGTCTGCGTCGTGGCGCGGCATGGGCATAACGATAATATCGGGCGAGGTTTCGTGCGGGGCTTTGGCCTCAAAGACGGCGCATTGGCGTCTTCGGTCGGTCATGACAGCCATAATATCTGCGTTGTCGGAACCAGTGATGCCGACATGGCCTGTGCAGTGAACCATCTGGAAAAAACCGGTGGTGGTTTCGTGGCGGTCCGCAACGGACAGGTTCTGGCGGACCTGCATCTCCCGGTCGCCGGCCTGATGAGCGACGCCCCCTACGAACAGGTTCGGGATGAACTCATCATCCTGCGCAAAGAAGCGAAGAGCATGGGCGTTGTTCTGGAAGAGCCGTTCCTGCAACTGGCTTTCCTCCCGCTCCCCGTGATTCCTCATCTCAAAATTACGGATTTCGGGATGATTGATGTCAGGACGATGAGCCTCGTTTGAAAAATGGCTGCCCTGAGGGCAGCCATAGACGACCCGATTGCGGAGAGCGCCGCTTCAGGCGCCCCTGTCTGCAGGCACAACGAAGACTGATGGGAAGCTCAGGTCTCTGAGTATCAAGGGGAGTTGGTGGACCTGACGCAACTAGATAAACTGATGTAAAACAGTGGGTTATCTGGTCAAACCATCAAATTTTTATAACGGCAGCTCAATGTGCGAATCGGCCGAGTGTCAAACCGAGATGAGGCATTTTGAAGTGATTGGATCGTTGGAAAATTGACGTATCCGAGTGATGCAGTAGCCAATCTTTGCGATGGGCGGCGGTCGACAAGTCGCCTAGAGTAAGCATGTCCGCTTTGCTGACCTATTTGGTTAAATGCAATCATCCCGCAAGCAGACATTGTCAGAAAATCTTTGACAGACCGATTTTGGGAGAATCCTCTCCGTTCCGGAGCGATAGTTCGCACGGCAGCCCCCCCCTGCGATGTGACTTACGACATAGGAAACGGTGGCTGACCGTTCGAAGCAGTCACCCCGCCGTCAACAGGCATAATCAGCCCCGTGATATAGGCGGCGTCGTCGCTGGCGAGGAATGTGATGGCGGCCGCCATATCCTCCGGCAGGCCAAGCCGCTGGAGCGGTATGCGGTCCTCGACGCTTTTGACGAAGGCCTCGTCCTTTACGGCTTCGGCGGTCATGCCAGTGCGTGTGACTGAAGGACAGATCGCGTTCACACGGATGCCCGTGTGGCCATGATCCATCGCCATGACGCGCGTGAGGTTTACAACCCCGCCTTTTGCAGCATCGTAATAGGCCGTGTTCCAGTCCCCCCTCATGCCAGAGACGGAGGCCGTGTTCACGATGTTACCCTTGCTTTCGATAAGCAGAGGTAGAAAGCTCCGACTAACGTTGATGGTGCCGGTCAGAATAGTTGCGCAGACCGTCCCCCACGTTTCAAGGTCGCAATCGAGGACCGTTCCCGAAGCAGTCACTCCAGCGTTGTTGATCAGCACGTCCAGGCCGCCGAGCTGCGCTTTCGTGAATGACAGCAGCTCGGCGACTTCGGACGGTATCGAGATATCGGACAGAGATGCGAACGCACGGCTAGTATCGAGACCCTCCATCACAGCGTCGAGCTTCTGACGGTCGCGATCGACGAATATGACCTGAGCACCCTCTTCTAAAAAGCGCAGAGCTGTCGCACGGCCGATGCCGGAAGCGGCACCCGTGACCAGCACCTTGCGACCTGTGAAGCGGTTCAATCCCTTGATAGTCATGCGTCGGTTCCCTCTTGCGGTGATAGACATAGAAGTCACACGCGGAGGGGTTGGTTCCCTAAGGGACTAGATGCGCGGGTGGAAAGTGGCGGTGGCCGGCCTCAGCCAGCAATGCTTATTGTAGGCTGGTTCAGCGAAACATTCGCGCTTCGCTGATCACAGATAGACGCAAGGTCGTTAATTCAGCGCGGATGCTCCAGAATCAATATCTCGCGCTGATGGCCGCTATCGCCTACATGTCGGACGCCAAAGCGCGGCATGATCTTTCCTTTAAGCGGACGAGGCTCATAGCCTGCAAGGGCCGGTGCAACCTAATCACGCAGTGGCTGCTATACGCAGGCTGTTTCGTTTGGTATGGTGGCGAAATGCAAGAACCAAGCCCAGAGGTTGCAATTATTGAGGTGGCAAGACGCTTTCAAGCCCGTCACCTTTTTATGGCTATAGTATCATTGCTAACCACTACGTTATCAATGATACTTGCTCTATATAGTGTATTCGATAAAAATAACCTTCGCGGGATTGACGAGCAAGTTATAAACTTCGTCTATAAATTTAATATTGTTACTATAAGTGCACTTTGTCTATGCGTGACATCCGCTGTTTACGCTTATGTTCTATTTCGCATGCGCCGAGGACTACGTGATAAACTTCGGATAGAAGTAAGCAATGCCGGGGAAAAGGTTACATTAGATCTGTCTAAGCCAGGTTCGATAGACGAGCAGATCAAGCGTCTGATGTCGAGTGTCGAGGAGCACAAAAAGCGCTCAATTAAATCTGATACTGATACTGATACTGATACTGATTGACGATGGCAAAGCGATCGCAGAGCGCAAGCGAAACTAGCAATCTACCAGCTCCAGACCGTCCATTCCCTCGCTGGCTTGGTGGGACAGTGACTGGAATGTGGGCATTAGGAGTTCAGAGCCTCCCAGAGCCATTTGATAAAATTCTTGCTATTCTATCCCCCGGAGTTGGCTATATTGCCGGTCACGGCGTCCAGTCTGGCCTCATAGGCGTACAGAAACGCCTAATTAGGGCGAAAAATAAGAAGAGTATCTCTGATATTGACCAATCCATTGCCGAACTACATTTGGCACTTGAATCTACAAAAGATGCAGGCGAGATATCGATGATTAACGATTTCATCAGCAAAGCTAGGAAACGCCGAGTTGAGATTATTGCTGATGGAATTCCTTCATGAAGAGTGTTTCTTAGGCTCGCCGAGGCTGGCGGTAATGTCCGCTCACAAGTGGCTCGTGTGTTAAAGCGGACTGACTGTAATCCCTCCGCCTGAGCCCTACGAATGGGCTGCCGTTTGCGCGGGGGCAGACCGGCAACCCTGAGATCAGCAGATCGATATGGCTGGCCAAGGATGTTCGCTGCGACTCAATCCGCGCTGCGACCTGCTGTCGGACGGTATCGTTCTGCCCCAGCAGCGCCCCGGCATAGCCAACCTGCCGTCCGGCCTCCGCATCAGATAATGCAGAGAGCGGCACGAACTGGACAGGCACGTTGAGTGTCTGTCCCTTCGTCCGACTGGCATCAGCCTGAAGTCCAAAGACGGGTAGCGCTGACGACGCGGACACAGAGAACGATCCTGACTGGCTAAAGGTGCCGGACAGATCCATCGTCACCGGACCAGCAATCATGGCCACGACCGGGTCAGACGTATGCTGGGCGCACTGGAGCGCCTGCACGTTGGCGTCGAACCGGGCGGCCTGATCGGCCTTCCAGCTCTGTACGCCAGACACGCTGACCA
>CALFLO010000071.1 GCA_937880175.1 uncultured Gluconobacter sp. | reverse complement strand
ATCATGACTGCATGGTCCGTCAGCCGGCATCGGCTGGCCTGCATCAATGGGAGCGCTGGTCCGCACGGCAGTATCCGTATGTCCGCATCCAGAACGGCATTGCGATCGTAGGCGTCAATTCCGGCATTCCGACGCCGCCCTTCATGGCATACGGCCGCGTCGGGCGCAGGCAACTCGACCGTCTTGAGGCCCTTCTGGAAGAGCTGGGCAAAGAGGGTCTGTGCCGGGTCGTGATGATCCATCATCCGCCGAAACGTGGTCTTGTGCCCTGGCGCAAGTCCCTGCTCGATCATCGTGAGGTTGCTGCCGTTTTCAGACGGGCGGGCGCAGAGATCGTGCTGCACGGGCACTCCCATGACGCAACGCTGACCCATATCACCGGAACCGACGTCCCGCTACTCGGTGTGGCATCGGCATCCCTGACGGATGAACGCCCCCACCGGCAGGCCTGCTGGAATCATCTGAGCATCCACCCATATGAGAAGGGCTGGACGATCACTCTGGCACGTCACCGGCTCGATGGCTCCGTAAGTGAACGGGCGTCGTGGAACCGCTCGGGGAGGACAGAGGCGTGAAACAGCGGGCCAACATTCTGGACCGTTATCTGCTGACGCAGATGGCGCCTCCATTCGCGATCGCGCTTCTGGCGATGCTGGTCGCGCTACTGCTGGAGCGCCTGCTCTCACTGTTCGACTATCTAGCATCGGCGGGAAGTTCGCTCGGAACCTGTATCGCGCTCCTGACGGATCTGCTGCCCCATTATTTCGGGATTGCCCTACCTGCCGCGCTCTGCATCGCGGTGTTCCTGACCATCCGCGGCATGAGCGACAACAACGAGATCGACGCCCTTCAGGCCGGTCGTGTCTCGCTGATGCGGATCAGCCGCCCGTTCATGATCGTGGGGCTGCTTCTCGGCGCGGCCAGTGTGTTCCTGTACGGCTATATCCAGCCCGTGGCCCGCTATGACTACCGCGCCGGATTCTATTTTGCCGAACACACCGGCTGGGCGCCGCATCTTCAGGCTGGAATGTTCGCCTCCACGTCCAGCAAGGCCGTCATGACCGCTGACAGCGTCAGCCATGCGGGAACCCGCCTCCGACGCGTCTTTATCCGTGAAGTAAACGCCAATGGCGTGGCCCATATCATCACGGCCCGGACAGGTGCGCTGACCATTTCGGAAAAGACCCGCAGTACCCAGCTTGACCTGTGGAACGGTGAAATCGTGGACGATCCGTTCCAGGCCACGAAGCCCCACAAGCCGACGGTGACCCATTTCGAGCATGTCGTCCGGGTCATCGACCGCCCGAACAAAGAAACGACTTTCCGCTCCCGTGGGGCAGACGAGCGCGAACTGACCCTGTTCGAACTGGCGCATGACCTGCGCTACGGGCTGCCCGGCATCGAATACCGCACGCTCCGGGCCGAAATGGATTTCCGCATGGCCCGCGCCATCGCCATCCCCTTCATTCCCCCTCTGGCGGTGGCTCTGGCCATCAGTGCCCGGCGGCGCAAATCCGTCTGGGGACTACTGGCCGTAGCGGTGATCCTGATCGGCTTTGACCAGACCATCATGTTCGGCCACAGCCTCGCCTCAACCGGACGCCTTCCGATCTGGCTGGCCATCTGGGGACCGGAATTCGTGTTCTGCGTGGGATGTCTGGCGGCCCTGCTGCGCCGTTCCCGCGGCTCATGGCGCCGTCGCAAGCTGATAAAGGCGCCGGTATGAACGACTCCACGTCTTCCATGCCCCGTCACGTCCTGATCAAGGCGCTCAACCGCGCCCTTCTTGGACGGTTCGCACTATGCGGGGCGGTGCTCGTCTCGCTGTTGGAGATCCTGGCACTTCTGGAAAAGACGACGCCAATCCTGAACCGGCATCTCGGTCTGCGCGGCATCCTGACCTTCGCCTTCCTGCACCTGCCCGCGCTGAGCATCGATATCCTGCCCCTGGCCTTCATGGTCGGCGCGCTGTTCCTGCTTACGCAGATGACCCTGTCGAGCGAAATCTCTGCCCTGCGCGCGGCCGGGCTTTCCACACCGGCCCTCTATCGCCTTTTCCTCCCGGCAGTCCTGATCGCCGGCATCGGGGGAACCTGCGCCCAGTACTGGCTGGTTCCGGTCTGCGAGAACGCCCTCACCACATGGTGGAACCGGACGGATCCGCTCGCCGGGCAGGACGGACAGCCTGAAGACGATATCCTGTGGTTCCGCGCGGGGCCCACGCTGGTGCGCGTCGGGCAGATTGCCCAGGGAGGCTATTTCCTGCGGGATGTGACGATCTACCATCGTGACGGCACGGGCCTGCTGACCGGAACCGAGCACACGAACACCCTGACCTATCAGAACGGTCAGTGGCACCCTGATGGCGCGCAGGATCTTTCCCTGACCGATGACAAATCGTTTGTGAATGTCACAAAGGGCGACAACAGCTTCGTCATCCCGGCCACACCCTCCGCCATCATGACGCTCTCGCAGAACGGTGCCGCCGTCACACCCGGTCAGATCAGCGCCATTCTGCATAAGGGCGCACCGGCAAGTCTACCCCGCGCCACATACCGTATGGCCCTCTTCAGCGGGATGATTTTACCTGTTGAAATTGCAGTAATGCTTCTATTGACGCTTCCGGTGATCTATATCCCTCCCCGTGCGGGACTTCGAAATCCGCTTCCGGTGTATGTTCTTGGCGCCGGAATGGGCTTCGTCATCCTGCAGGGAATGATTTCCGCACTTGGAAATGCGGGGACGCTGCCAGCGCCGCTGGCCGTCAGCGTCGGACCGCTTCTGGGCACCCTTCTGGGGCTGACCTGGCTTTTGCGGATGGAGGAATGATGAGCAATTTCAAGGCACCCTGGCGCAACATGTCCGCCATCCGGACAGGTCGCAGCTTCGATCTGGGAAAGATGAACCTTTCACAACTGTGGTTCGCTTACCTGACCTACCCGACCATCCTGCTCTATTTCGCGCTGATCGCAGGTGCCGCCTGGGCGGCCCTGCATTTCTCGACCGCCCTGTGGACGACTCTCATTCCCGTTCCCGTCGTGATCGTGGTCTATCCGCTGGCCTGGTATGCGATCCACCGCTTCATCCTCCACGGGCGCTGGCTGTACCGCAACCACTGGACGGCTTCGCTGTGGAAGCGCATCCATTTCGACCATCATCAGGACCCGCATCTTCTGGACGTGCTGTTCGGCTCTCCGCTGAACACGGTCCCGACCATGGCCATCATCACGATGCCGATCGGCGGTCTGATCGCGGGATGGAGCGGTGCGTTCTGCGCACTCTCGACCGCCCTGATCATGACCTGCATCTACGAGTTCTTTCACTGCATCCAGCATCTGGCCTACAAGCCGCGCTGGAAATGGGTGGCGGACATCAAGCAGCTTCACGTCCTGCATCACTTCCATGACGAGGACGGCAATTACGGCATCACGAACTATGTGCCGGATCGCCTGTTCAGCAGCTTCTACCGCGAAGCCCGCGACCGCCCCCGCAGCAAGCACGTCTTCAACCTTGGTTATGACATCGAGGAAGCACATCGCTATCCGTGGGTCATGGACCTGACGGGAACGCCCCCAAAGGACCGTCCCGACGGTGCCCGCCCGGCATCATCCCGCGCCGCCCCCGACCGTAACCGCGCGGCATGACCCTTCCGGTTCTGATTCTCGCCGGCTCCCGGGACGGCGAGAACGATGTTCTCGCAAAGCTCGGGCAGGTTTCCCACAAGGCGCTCCTTCCCGTGGCCGGTCAGCCGATGCTGGCCCGCGTGCTCGACACAATTGCCCGTACGCCCGGCCTCGGCCCCGTCACGATCAGCATCGAAAATCCTGACTGCATCAGGGACCTGTCAGGCGACGCCACGATCCTGCGCTCCGCTCCCTCGCCCAGCGAAAGTGTGGCCGAAGCGATCGAACGGATCGGCACGCCCTGTCTGGTGACGACAGCCGATCACGCGCTTCTTCGCCCGGAATGGATCGAAGAGTTCCTCGCCAAAGCACAGGGCTGCGATCTGGCTGCCGGCGTCGCACTCCGCGCAACCGTCGAGCGCGACGTGCCCGGTACGAAACGGACCTATATCCGCCTGTCGGACATGAGCTTTTCAGGCTGCAACCTGTTCCTGATCGGCACGCCGAAGGGGCGCAATGTCATCGAACTGTGGAAGCGCCTTCAGCAGAACCGTAAGCGCCCGCTCCGGATGGCGCTGACGCTCGGCCTCGGCACCCTTCTGCGCGCCGTGACCCACACACTCAGTTCCGCAGCCCTGTGTCGCCGCATCCAGACACTCACGGGGGCCAGCGTCCGTCTGGTGACGCTGTCGGACGGCCGCGCGGCGGTGGACGTGGACAAGCCGTCCGACCTCACGCTGGCGGAAAAAATCCTGGCCCAGACGACCCCATGAAAATCGCCTACATCATCAATTCCCTTGAATGTGGCGGCGCACAGCTTCCTATTCCGGACATCGTCTCCGTGCTCCGCGCACGCGGCGGAGACGTCACCGTCTTCGCTCTGGCCCGCAAAGACGGACTCGCCATTCCGCTGATCGAGGCCGCAGGCATTCCCGTCCGCGTCCGTGAGGGCACGACGCGCGACCATATCGCGGCCTATCGCTGGCTGCGGGACGAGATGGAAACCTTCCAGCCAGACCTGATCTGGACGTCCCTGAGCCGTGCAACACTTCTGGGGCAACTGGTCGCCCTGCGCCACAAGACCCCGACCGTTCACTGGCAGCATTGCGGACGTCTGAAGAAGGCCAACGCATTCCTTCTCAGGCTCTGCCGCCCCTACACCACGCTCTGGGTCGCCGACTCCCAGTCTGTCATCACCTTCGCCGCAAAAGAACTTGGCCTCACCGATAATTTCGTCGCCTGGCCCATTTTCCGCGCCGATCCTGATGCGCCCATCGCAACACCGTGGAAAGACGGCGAAGTCGTCCGCGTCGGATCGCTGGGGCGCCTGAACCCGGTCAAGGCCTATGATATTCTCTGCGAGGCCGTAGCCCTGCTGAAGGACCATCCTGACCTGCCGCCGTTCCGGCTTCAGATTGCAGGAGAGGGCCCCGAACACGCAGCACTTGAGGCCCGCATCACGGCCGGAAATCTGCCGATCGACCTTCCGGGCTACACATCAAAGCCCATGGATTTCCTGAAAACACTGCATCTTTACGTCCAGTCGTCGCACTGGGAGGGCATGTGTGTCGCGGGGCATGAAGCCATGTCCTGCGGGCTTCCGGTGGTCGCTACTCCGGCCGGAGAACTGCCATCAAGCATTCTCGATGGTGAGACGGGCCGCATCGTGCCGTTCGACAATGCCCCTGCCCTTGCAGCAGCGCTGGCCGACCTGATCGGCAGACCAGCTGAACTGACAGCAATGGGCAAGCGCTCCCGCAAGCGGGTTCTGGAACGCTTCGGGCCAGAAGCGTTCGTCAGGCATGGCAATGCCGTGCTGGATCGTATTCCGGGCTTCTGAACGCCCGGAATACGCACTTCCTCAGGCGCCGAAGATCCGACGCTTGATGTTCAGCAGGTCCCGTTTCGGACCGATCCCGATTTTCTTGACGTCAATCAGCGTCACCTGCCCGGCTGCGGACAAAGTGTGCATCCCGTCCGGATACCGCCGCCGCAGAGAAGCCGGAATGGAAATCGGCAGTCCGGGCGTAACCTTCGGCAAGCCCCGCTCCAGCCCTTCGATTTCCAGCAGCCGGATCCCGCGACCATACGTTCCGCGGCAGTCCTGCGTGGGCAGAAAAATCTTTCCCTCCACGACAACCGGGGTTCCACCCGGCCGCGCGCCTGCCCGGTCGTTTAGGAAAAGCCCGAGGTTTTTCCATGGCCCCATGAGGGTGTCCGCCACGGAAATATTCAGCAGACTCTGCCGCTCGCCCTTATCCCCGGCAGGGGTCCAGAACATCCACCAGCGATCAGCATAATGAAACGGCGTGGCGTCAATCGCGGCCTCGGGGAAATCGAACGCTTCCACCCGCTCCCACTCACGCGGAAACGATTTAGCACGATAGAGCGACAGACGACCCGAACCGCTTGCCTCTGGCAGCAGATAGACCTCCCCCTCATGCTCGAACACGAACGGGTAGGACAGGTGCCAGGATTCCTGCAGCACGGTTTCGCGGGATAAAAGCCGCCCTGTTCCATCATAGATCAGGACTTCGATCGTCCCTGTAGGGCTGCGATAATCGAAGGCTTCGGCAAAGACATACAGCTTTCCGTCCCGCCAGAACCCGAACGGATCGGCCAGAAAGCAGTGATCCCCGATATCGGGCAGCGTCGTGATCGGAAAACCATTCAGACTGGCAGCCTCGACCACCTCAGCCAGAGGCGCGTGAACGATGGCGCAGCGCCAGTGATCCGTCCGCAAAAATGGCATGAGGTCTTACTCCCGCAAAAATACCGCTTCAAAAAAGCATCCCGGGGCAGACGTAGAGCGCAGATCGGGGCAGGATGGAACCATGAGCGCGGTTCTTTCCGATATTCCTGCCGGGCCGTCCTGCGGTCTGCCTGAAACGCAACTGGCCATCCGGCGCGCCGTCCTCGGATTGTGCCGGACAATGAACTGGGCCGCCATCAATGAATTCGCCCTCCCCGCAGCAAGCCGCCGCGCGGATATCATGGCGCTTCTCCCTGATCATTCCCTGAGCTGCATCGAAATCAAGTCCGGCCTGCGCGATTTCCAGACCGACCAGAAATGGCCCGAATACCGCGACTGGTCCGACCGACTGTTTTTTGC
>CALFLO010000070.1 GCA_937880175.1 uncultured Gluconobacter sp. | reverse complement strand
GGTAACGCGGATATTATGCTTTGGTCCGATCTCCATTCTTAGGCCGTCTGAAAACGCTGTCACCGCAGCCTTGGTGGCACAATAAACGGCGAGACCCGTAAAGACCTTACGGCCTGCAATCGAGGACATGTTGAAAATATGACCCGAATGCTGTGCGATCATCTGCGGAAGAACGGCTGCCGTTGCATTGAGAACACCGGATATATTGACGTCCACCATCTGCTGCCATTCGTTCACTTTCAGGCTGTCAACGCTAGATAGGGGCATCAAGCCCGCGTTGTTGACCAGAACATCAATCCTTCCAAATTGGGCGATCAAGCTCTTTGCGGCTTCTTGACACGAGACAAGGTCAGTAACGTCCGTCACCAGAGGAATAGCGTGACCGCCAGCCTTGGTAATCTCACTGACAAGTGCATTCAGGCGATCATGACGACGTGCCGCCAGGCCGACTGTCATTCCTTCTGCTGCAAGTTTGCGCGCTGTTGCAGCACCAATGCCACTGGATGCTCCGGTCACCAGAGCAACTTTTCCTGCAATATTCATAATCTTCTCCACACGACGAGCCTTCAATCGGCCTTCATTGTCGAAGGAGGTGTAAATTATGCCAGAAGATATCTCTCATGGCTTCTTGCTGAAACTATCGCGATTTTGCGCTATAGATAGTCGCGCATGGAAATGAGAGAGTGTAGCAGATGGTTTTGTCCTGCCTTCCTTCTCGGCGTGCTGCCAGTTTGACACTGGAGCAACTTCTCCCCGGGAAGAAAGTCGCGCAAAGTGAAGGGGATGTCTGGAAGGATGTTGACGTCCAGATATTCACTCGCCCGGTACAAGAAGACGAAATTCTTCTACCTGCCGTCGCAGAACCCCTGCTTGTTTGGGTTATCCGCGGAGAAGCAAATATTGAAGAGCGTGAACTGACAGGGCCTTGGGAACAGAGCAAGGCAAGAGCAGGAACATTTTACCTCACGCAGACGGACACACCCTATCTGATGCGGTGGCAGGGCAAGGGAAACACTTGTTTTGAAGTGTTGCATCTCTATCTTGGACTTGAGCTTGTCGATCGAGCTGCCATGTCATTAAATCTGACTTCATCCCGTATTCGAATGCAGGATGTTTCGGGCGGGGAGGATGCTTTCATATCAGGTATTTTGAGTGGTCTGATAGCTGAAATGCAATCTTCTGTTATTGCAAATCCCTTATTTGTAAATGGCCTTCTGGAGAGTCTGACAGTTCATCTTTTAAGACAGTATGCTGATACCAAGTCTAAGATAAAGCTACGATCCACACTCTTGCCCACATGGAAACTGCGTAGAGTTCTTGATCATATGGAAGCACATCTGGCTGAACCATTTGATTTGGATTGTCTTGCTGCTTTGTGTGGCATGAGCCGTTTTCACTTCAGTCGCTCATTCCGTACAACCACGGGACAAACTCCCTCTGGTTGGTTCATGCAGCGCCGCGTCCAGAAGGCATCAGAAATGCTTTGTAAGACCAATGTTCCTATTATCGAGATTGCCTTGGAGATCGGATACGAAAGCCCAAGCCACTTTGCTCAGGTCTTTCGCAGAGTGACGGGTATCAGTCCTCGTGATTATAGAAAAATGTAATCAGTAAATAAATAAAGTTTCAGAAAAGACTTTGGTAGAACAGTTCACCTAAATACAAGCCAATTCCGAAAACGGCATGAGCGCTA
>CALFLO010000069.1 GCA_937880175.1 uncultured Gluconobacter sp. | reverse complement strand
TACGACCTGACGTCGAGTCTCGTGGGCTCGGAGATGTGTATAAGAGACAGGGCGTGTCAGACCCGACAGGACAACCCGCGGCCGAAGTGGCGCTCAGAGCAAACCTGACGCTGATCTTTGACGCGATGCAGGCGCATGGCGTGAAGGCGGTCAAAGTTGAGTACGAGGCCAAGGAAGGCTGGTGGACAACGCTTCATGTGACAGCGGACGACAGTCCGGATCTGTTCGAAGACCTGTCCCTTGAGAAGGCCGTTGCAGCGCTTGGACCTGACCAGACGATTGCCCCTCTGTTTCCGAACAGCTTTGACCTTGTGGTCTGGCACTGCGTCGAAACCGTTATCCGGCGCGTGCAGGCCGATTACGACAACGATGAAGACGGGTCTTACGGCACGGCCACGCTGACGCTGGAAACACGGCAGCTTGAGGTCGAGCATATCGAGCGTGTGGTCTCCCATCTCGCGCACAGCCTGACCGCCTGACGTCTCCCCCACGATACCTTTTCGACACCCTTACGACATCACTGGAGCCCATCATGGACGAACTGCGCCTTGTCGATCCCAACATCCTGATCGCAAATCCGAACAATCCCCGCCAGACCACGTCCGGCCAGGCGAGCATTCGCCAGCTTGCGCTGAATATCCGTGCAGTCGGGCTTGTCCATCCGCCGCGCGTGCGTGAGCTCGGTGACGGCAGCCTGATGATCATTGCGGGCCATCGACGGACAGAAGCGGCGATCTATGCGGGTCTGACGGAAATTCAGGTCCATGTGACGAAGATCGATAATGGTCTGGAGGATCTGGCAGCAGCCAGTGAGAACATGATCCGTGAGGGCATGACCGAGCCGGACCAGTGGCGTGCCGTAACCCGGATGCGCGAAGAGCTTGGCTATACGGATCAGCAGCTGTGCATGGCGCTGATGATCACGCCTGCCTATCTCCGTGGACTGACCCTGCTCGCGAAGCTGCATCCGCCAATCCTGCACGCCATCGAAATTGGCCGTGGCCCGGACCAAAAAGAGCGGCGGACGCTGGCGCTGTCGTCTCTGGAGGAGCAGGCCGCTGCGTGGGCTGAGATGTTTGCCGAGAGCGTGGAGGAGGGAGAGGACCCGGCCGGGTACCGTCTTAACGCCGAAGATCCGGATGATACCGTGAACTGGCGTGACTTCACCTGGCACCTGCGTCAGGACGAGTGGTATGCGCGGGATGCCCGGTTTGACGATGCGCTGGCGCAAAAGCATGGCGTCGTCTGGACCGAAGATCTGTTCGGGCAGGGCAGTGAGGATAATCGCTACGTCACGGATGCCACGGCGTTCCGGGCGGCGCAGGAAGACTGGATTGCCGAGCATCGCCCTGAAGGCACTCTTGCGATCGAGGCGGACGAGTACGGATCGCCTCTGCGCCCTCAGGGCTACAACTTCGTCACGAACTGGATGAGCGAGCAGGAGACCGATGTTGTCGGCTACTGGCTCAATCGGAGTACCCTGAAAATCGAAGAGCGGAAGTTTCGCTACACGGGTGAAGAAACAGTTCGCTCTGAAGCGCGTGTGGTGGAGCAGACGCCACCCCCAAAGAAAGAGCGCGCGGACATCTCCGGCACGGGTCTGAAGATGATCGGCTCCGTGCGGAGTCTCGCGCTGAAGAAGGCGCTGGAAGCGAAAAGTGAAGATGCCGATCCGTGGGATCTGGTGGCTGGCCTCCTGCTCGCACTGAATGCCAATAACGTCCATATTTACGGTTCATCAGGCCGGTCGCCTTATGAGAACGCGGTGAAAACCGCTATGGAAGAGCTGTTCCCGGAGGGGGAGCTGGTGCGTGATGAGGCGCTCATCCGCCGCCACGCGCTGGAAAGCCTCGGTGGTTTCATGAACTGCGAAGTGAGCATGCACTCCGGTTCGGGCATGGCAGCGGAACTGCTGGGCTGTCTGTTCGACGCGGATACCCACATGCCGAGCATGGCCGATGAGGACTTCCTGAAGACCTACAGCAAGCCCGGGATCACCAAGGCGGTTCAGGCACATGGGCTTGCGCCACTCAACACAGGCAAAGAGATGCGGGCCGCTTTGCTGAACGCCGTGGGAGACGGGCATTGGGTTCCGCAGGCCGCAGGCTTTGCGCAGGCGACTGGCGTCTGGGCGGACGAGGTTCGGAAAAACCAGTCTCGCCGTGCGAAATGGGCTGCAGCTGAAAGCAGACTGGAGGACGAGGATGAAGACGACCTGGAGTGTGCTGATCCGGAGGGTCTGGAAGACGTGATGGACAACGAAGGCGGGGAAGAGGTTAGCGAGCCAGACGTCATGGAGGATGAGCCAGCAGAAAAACCGGACCTCGTGGTGCCGCAGGAACTGGTGGCCATGCAGGCCGCCATGGGAGG
>CALFLO010000068.1 GCA_937880175.1 uncultured Gluconobacter sp. | reverse complement strand
CAGGAAATCCGGGCCCTGGCGCAGCGTTCCGCCACGGCCGCCAAGGAAATCAAGTCCCTGATCGCCAGCAGCATGGAAGACGTTCAGCGCGGCGTGCAGATGGTTGACGAGACCGGAACGGCCCTGGGCAATATCAGCACATCCGTCGAGCGTCTGGGAACGGCGGTGGGGCAGATCGCCTCGGGCGCCGAGGCACAGGCGCAGCGCATCATGGACATCAACGCCAGCACGACACAGCTCGAAGGCGTGACCAAGAGCAACGCCGCAATTGTTCACCAGACCAGTGGCGCCAGCCAGAAACTGGTGGGCGATGCCGGAGAACTGACGCGGGTAGTGCGGAACTTCAAGGTCCGCAAAGGCCAGCCGCGCCCGTCACAGCGGACATCGACTGGCGTTCGGAAAATGCCTTCTCCGAACAGTCCCGCAGAAAAAGTCTGATCTTCTTTTCGGAGATCAGGCGTCGATCTGGCGCGCCTCTTCAGGCAGCATGATCGGAATCCCATCCCGGATCGGGAAGGCCAGCTTTGCCCGGGGGCTGATGAGCTCCTGGGTTTCGCGGTCATAGGTCAGCGGCCCCTTGGTCACCGGGCAGACCAGAAGGGACAGGAGGCGGGGATCGAGTTCTGTAGTCATGACTATTCCATGCCCCTCTCAAGCAGATCCAGCAAGAGCCCCGCACGCTCATCCAGCGTCATGGCTTCCAGCAGCGACTGTTTTTCCACCGGCGTAAACGGCACCAGCATCGGCAGGACGACCAGCAGCGTTTCATCGTCCATATCCTCGATCAGCGGCCAGCTTGCCTGCAGGTCGCGGGATTCGAGATAGGTTTTCAGGCCGTTCAGCAGCAGATCGCGGTTGATTGGCAGTGGGTCCTCTTCGACGAGGTCCGCCGCAAAGGGCGTGGCGTCTATGATGCCTTCGCGCCAGCCGTGATCGGTCGGGTTCTCTCGGATCAGGCGAAAGCGGGAAATGCCGAGGAGGGTTACGGAAAACGTGCCGTCCACGTGTTCGGTAAACTCCGTGATGCGGCCCAGCGTTCCGGTGCGGTAGAGCAGGGAGTGCTCGTCCGTATCGGGGTCCATGAGGGGCTGGATGACGCCGATCATTCTGCGTCCTGCCAGAGCATCCTCGAGCAGCGCCACATAAGGCGGCTCAAAGACCAGCAGCGGCAGGTGTCCGCCCGGCAGCAGCAATGCACCCGAGAGAGGGAACAGGCCGACGCGCGGCGGAATATCCGCGAGCGTCAGTTCCGTCAGGGGTGGAGCGCGCCGGGGGCGTTCGTCGGTCGGAAGATCGGGCGTTTCGGTCATCGGCTCACGAAAACAGAAGGGAGGAGAGTTTGCGTCTTGCGGCCAGCGTATCAGGATCCGTATGTCCCCACGCCTCGAAAAATCGCAGAAGCTCCGTTTTTGCGGCGCCGTCGTTCCAGTTCCGGTCCTTGCGGAGGATTTCCAGCAGGGTGTTGGCGGCCTCCGACCGCTGACCCGCGCCGTTAAGGGCTGCGGCCAGTCTGAGGCGTAGGTCGAAATCCTCTGGTGCCGCCTCGCTCTGCTGGCGGAGGGTTTCGAGTTCCGAAGCCGCTTTGGCACCTTCTGCATGCAGGGCGAGCGCGGCGCGGGCGCCCGTGATTTCGGGGTGGCTGTCCAGTTTTGCAGGCACCTGCGCGGACGCATCTTCGGCGGCTTCTGGTTCGTTCAGGGCAATGAGGGCGCGGATCAGGCGGCTGGCCTTTTCTCGCAGCTCCTGGAA
>CALFLO010000067.1 GCA_937880175.1 uncultured Gluconobacter sp. | reverse complement strand
CCCCCATTAAAGACGAAACCACCCGTCCTGCTGTCTGCCGCCCTGAAACGGTTTCTAAACAGCAAACCGGCCAAGAGCCCAGAGACACAGCGGGCCACCTCGCGAACTGTCACTCTTTTCATGGACGCTTTTGGCGATCTCCCCCTCTGCCAGATTGATGGCGAGGTCGCAGGCAATTTCCGGGATGTCCTGTTTTCGCTCCCGGCATCCCATGGCAAAAACAGAACCCTGTCCCTTCAGGAAGAAATCGACAGAGCCGCCTCACAGGACCTTCCGACACTCAGCGCAAAAACCGTCAAGAACCACTTCATGTGCGTTTCATCCCTGTGGGGTGACCTTGTGCGCAGGAACATGGCGAAAGAGAACCCCTGGCGTGGCTGGGACTTCAACCTGAGCAAGCGCACCTCCCGGCGGGCATGGACGCAGGAAGAAATGAACAAACTGGCCCGGACGCCATGGCCCGCTTGCATCATTCCGGCAGAGACCTTCATGGGCATTACGATGGTCGCCGCCTATAGCGGCATGCGTCTTGGAGAAATCTGCAACCTGCGCAATGAGGACATTCAGGACGTGGAAGGGGTTCCCTGCTTCCGCATCTGTGCACATCCTGACGACAACTGGTCTCCCAAGACAGAAGCGGGAGAGCGTCTTGTTCCCATTCATTCCGCTTTGCTGCGCTGGGGCCTCCTGACATTCCGAAAAGCGGAGGAGAAATACCTGTTCCCTGACCTGAAGGCTTCACAAGACGGGTCTCGCGGAGCCGATTTTAGCCGGGCTTTCTCCCGCTATAAGATGATGATGGACCTTCCCCCTGCCGTCACGTTCCATGGCTTCCGTCATACCGTCTCGACGCTTCTGAGGAATCAGGGCAGCGATATCCGTGAACTCTGGATTGATGCCCTGCTGGGTCATGAATCCAGCCATAAGAGCCAAGGCGCCACGACATATCTGAGCGGTATTGACCTCACCAACCTGCAAAAGACGGTCGAAGCCATTCAGTATCCGGCTTTCAGCCTGCCGTCTCCTAAAGGGCACATCTGATGCCGTTCCCCCACAACGGAGCCGAATTTCCAGCCATGAAGCCCTCTACTTCCAAATCAGAATTTCAGGACTGGCTCATTCTCGTAGAAGACGGCCGACACGTTCTGCTCGGACGTCACAGCACCCCCACCGACGAAGAGATTTCCCGCGCCGCTCATGCTCTCGCGGCACAGGGCATCGGTGGATGGCTCGCAAAGGGCTCCGGGCCTTATTATCAGAAGAGAAAACAATACAGTCTCCAGAAAATCCGCTCTCTGTCACAGAGCAAAATTCCATGGGAAGTGGCAGAAACGCGGTTCCATCATATCCGAAAAGAACAATAAGAAGTTTGAATAAATATTCTTGATAAAATAGACTTTTTTTCTGTCGTCTTCTGAAATCCGGTTTCTGAATTGCTATCCTGTTCTGTGAGGCTCTTCCGTCCTGAGCCAGCAGTGTCGAACGGCTACCCAAGGGTAACCATTCGACAACTGGCAAGGGGGAGTTCCTCCCCCGTTGACCCCCAGACCAGGACGTCCCGTCATGCCTGATCCTTTATCCTCATCCCGTATCCGCTCCTCTCGCCTTTCTATCCGAGCCTCTCCCGGCGAACTGGAATGCTGGAGCAGAACCGCCCAAATCCTGGGTCATCCTACGACTGCTGACTGGGTCCGTACTCTGTTGCAGGACGCGGTCCTGTCGCATCGTCATGGCAGAGCCGTCGATATAGAGATCCGGAAATTACGGGGGGAGTTGGGACGCATCGGCAACAACCTAAACCAGCTGGCGCATGCTGCTCACCTCGGTGAGGCTGTTCATTGCCAGGACACGTTGCAGGACATCGACCGCCTCATAGACCAGACCGACATCCTTCTGCGCAGCCTGCGTTCCGGTCGGCCCCGTCGGCTTCGATCTGCTTCCGTTGCTGTCATGCACTGAACTGGCGATCAGGTCTTCGCAGGTGCGACGCCATGATTGTGAAGGAAAGCCGGATCAAGACCAGGAGCGGATATCAGGCTGTCTCAAGGCATGTCCTGTCCGGCTCGAAGAATGAAGCCATTCGCATTCTTTCCGGGAGCGATTACCTGCTGAAAGACTGGATGAAAGAGGCGAGGCGGGAAAACATCCGGTACGGCCTGCGTCATATCGCCTTCAATCCATCCGAACACATGAGTGATAGGCAACTGACCCACTTCGCCAACCAGATTTGTCAGGAACTGGGCGCTGACCCCGACCGCCTGACACTCGTCATCCATCAGAAGGAGGGCAGCACCCATGGTCACCTGCTTCTGCCCGAATGGCAGGACGATCATGTTCTCAGCAGCCGATTCACATGGCAGCGACTGGAAAAGCTGGCCCGGCTGGAAGAACTGCGGCTGGGCCATGACCTCGTTCCCGGACGGCACGATAAAGCGATCGCAAAGGCGTTGAGAGAGGCTGGAAATCCTGAGGCCGCTGACCAGGTTTCTGCCCTGGTTCCTGAAGAACATTCAGCACGTCCAGTCTCGGGCTATACCTCGCAGGCCCTGAGGATGACGGAGCGGCAGGACTTCGACCTGCCTGCGGCGAAACGCGACATCATGGCGTTCTGGGAGAAGTCCGGGAATGACGTGAAGACGTTTCGCCGCCTCCTGAAAACAAAGAACTGGCGCATGCGACCGGGAGACCGCACGGACCGGCGACGGGAGGCGCATGTCATAGAGACAGACGATGGCATGCTGATCGGGTCATTCACACGGTTGGCGAAAGTCCGCATGAAGGATTTTCGTCTTCTGCTGGAAGAAGAGGCTTCCAGGCCATCACCTGTAGATCTCCGACCCGTCGTCAAACGCCTGGAACGACGCGAAACCCGGCACCAGCGACGGGAGGAGCGGAAACGGGAAAACGAAGACCTGATCTGGGCTCCGCCAGCTCCACTGTCTGTACTGGACCGGCACAGGCTCCACGACCATGCACAGAGAGAAGTGGACGCTCTCCGAAAGCGCCTGCCGTCCATCGGCTCCCCTGGGCACCCGGAACAGTTCAGCGAAGGGTTTCAGATCTATCTGCAAGACTGGAAACAGGAGATGCAGGCTGCCCGAACCGTCCTGAATGCCCGACATCCACTGGAACGGCGCTACGGGCCGGAAAGTCCTCTCGATATCCAGACAGACTGCATCCTGAGGATGATGAGAGAAGGCTGGGTCAAACTGAAGCAGGCCAATCAGGCCGTTGCCCAGGCGCGACAGAGACTGGATGAGCTGGAAGCCCGGAAAAGCCTGTTCTCTCGGAAGAGCAAGATCTCTGCGGCGGAGGAACAGTATCGTCAGGCCCTGGCGCAGCTGGCTGAGATCCTGCGCTATCTCGTACAGTTCATTCTGTATCACCTAGGACTGAGCAGCCAGAAGCCTGACCCACTTCAGATCCCGGTTCCCATAGACCGGGAAGCGGCAGGGCAGGATTATCTGCAAGACAGGCGCGAGTTGGTCCAGACCCTGCTGGATGAGAAAAGCCGCCGCGTCTGGATCAAGGATCGCTGTCGGGAGGCCGAGCACAGGCGGGCCCAAGTTATTGCGCAATGGCATCTTCAACGAGAACCGAAACGGCAGAAAGCAGAGCAGATCATTGCTCAGCTTCTACAGCTTGCGCAACCACGGAGAGATCTAAAAAAGCAGGGGAAGTTGCAGAAAGCTTTATCATTAAATAATAATTTAACAAACTCAGATATATATAACAACACTGAAAATTCAAATGCTGCATTTAACAAATTTTTTACGAAAGGACATCAGGATACACCTAATGTTCATCAATAAAAAAATACACACAATAGAATAAAATAAATCAGTATCGGCCTATTACGATGAAACAACATAAGGGCACACGGTTTTTAAGAAATTTTTCGATTCAGCCTTCTATAAAAAGATTAAAATGCGAACTTTCTCCCAAACAAATTAGTTCTAAAGCTAAGACGACACATATCCCAACCCAACTCGGCTCGCACTCACTCCAACTCTTTGAATGAAATTCAAAGCATATTCGTATCTTAATTTAGATATAACTCTTGCCTCTCGTTGTAAACTTTTCAATTTTTCGTTTTCAATTTCTAGTGCAATCTCAAATAACTCCAATTTTCCATTGGAAATAATTCCTCCATTCTTAGAAATAAATGATCTCCATGTTACCTTCTGCGTAGCAGGGCCCGATATATCAGCTCTAGCAGAATTCACTCCAAGTCCTATTATTTTTCCATCATACTCGACGTAGCAATATGACCCACTGTTAATATGCTTTGTCGTCAACTCGTTAAGTGAATGAATCGGATGAAGCTGCAACGCAGTGAATGGCCGTAAGCTTTGATCCGTTCCTTTTTCAAATGCGATGACGCTTTGACCTGGTTGAAGGTCACATGCTGGAGTGGCACACACCCACCATTCCTCTCCGAGTTTAAATATATGTCCACTATCTAGTTGTTCTTGATAAGACTGTCCTGTTACAGCCTCTTTCGAGGGCAAACAACAAACATACCGGTTATATTGGCTAATAGCGGTTTGGTTTTCTTTGTTATTAGAAAGGTCTACTTGATAATATTTTTCAAATTCAAATTTTAATGCTTTATCTGCATTATAAATTTTTAACCCAAAATCAGAAACATTTTCTTCCACAAGAAATGAAAGCATTTCTGATTGGCGAGACACATGCTCTCTGAGTTTATATTTACGAAGAATATTTATCTGTTCCTCGCCTAAATCTTCCCTACCAGGTTTGCGTATAGTCTCATAAAATTTGGCAAATGCATGCCGTTGGCTAAGGGTGGTATCCTCGACTTCAGCCCCCATTCGACTAATTTCATCACGATATTTTGCTGATATAAGCCGGGAAGGCGTAGGTTTCCAATCAACAAGCGCGTTTTCAAGCTCAAGAATAATATCTTCAGGTCCTTTTTCTACAAAACACACAAAACCACGAGAAGTTCGCAGCCATTTACATTCTGCATTATTTCTCCAAAGCAATCTCTTAGGCGGCTTTTCAGTAAACTGACTTTTATATTTATTTTCAAATAAACTTATTGCCCAGTAGAAAAAAGTCTTCTTTTGCCTTTCAAGTAGGTTTAATCGGCTACACCAATTATTAAGTGTTAAAAATTTTCCTTCACCATGTATAAATTGTACTAAAGCTTCGCGGTTCAGAGATCCATCAGCCTTTCGAGCGGTTAAATAAGAATCAATATTAAGCATCTCCTCAACATCAGCACGATCAAATTCGCCTTCATCTTCACGCTCTTGTATTATTTCTTCAAGTTCAGAAATTTCACTTATACAGTCAACGCTAAAGCAGGAAGTACAACTCACCATCAAGGAAATCAAACACTCGTGCATGACTTTATTTAGATCTTCACTTGTATGAATAACAACCAAATTGAAGTGTTGGTTATTTAAAACTGAAGATAATATTTTACGTGCAGTATCACCTCCTGTACCAGTTTCCACCCCCTCCAGATTATAGTCCAATATTAGTAGATCTGACTGATACAAATGGCTTGCTAGTTGATCGGGAGTTTCACTGCCAGCAGTTTTCTGAGAAGATTCACTTGAAATACCATCATGAATATCAATGATAAATCCAGGCTTTCTATCTCGGAACTGCCGAATTATCCTCAAAACTTCATTGGATACCAAAGCGTTATGCCATTTTTTTTGAAAGGATCTCTCTTCGACTTCTTCTGATTTTTCCATTAGATCAATCTTGGATTTAAAAATTTCTTCCCAGGTAGGATATTGGTCGTCTATTATTAGAACTGAACGAAGTGGAGATATTAATGCCTCACGCACCAAGTCTCTAAAATTAGCCGCCTCAGACAAAATCAGCTCCCTTGAAATCAATAACAAAGTTTGCCCCGTTCAATACTCTAAATTTTTTCTCATTCGCATATTCTATTGAATGACCACCTGCCATTAAGTTTGCTCGACAGAGATAGAGACCAATTCCCCTTCCTCCACTGGATTTACGAGTAAAGAACATCTTGAAGAGACTCTCTTGATCTACCGGATTAATACCCGGTCCATTATCCGAAATAATTATTTTCTTTTCTACAACAGACAGGTAAATTTCTGGATTAACAATCCGAGAGCTAACCAACCAATAAACGCTATTGTTAATTAAATTTACAAATACAGGATATAAACGTGAAGGCTGTTCATAAATCGAAAAGGAGCGAAACGCTTCTGAAGAGTGAATTTTTACGCCACGTCCATGTATTATAGGATCAAAGAATTTTATTATGTAATTTTCTATTTCACTTCCATGGATATTCCTCCGACTTTTACTTCCTGATACCTTTAGAGGTGCAAGAAATTCTAATTGTTGACTAAGCGCTTCAAATCCTTCTTCAACTAATTTAGTGCCCGGAATATCGCCAACTTGTCGGATCTGGCGTAACCCTTCTCTCACCATTCGTTCATTGGTATTCAATTCATGGCCCAGAATTTCAACAGTAATGCCAAGTTGTGCAACTTGATTAAGTCGGTTCAAGTCATCACGAAGAGTGATATTATCCGCAGTCCCCTGCCTCGCAATAAGTTCAATATTAATATTCTCACTCATAATTTCTAATGTATCTAAATAAGACTGAAATATATCACTGTTTTCTAATTCAAGCCTATCAGAAATATACTTCATTTGCTCCAAAGATTTTTCCAAATCAATCTTCTTTAAACGCAACTGCTCTATAAGAGGCATAGTCAATTGATGATATTCTTTATTACGGGAGCTAAATAAATTAGACACACGAGATTTTTCAGCTTCTTGCAGTTTCTCAATCGACTTACGCCAAGATCGCATTTGACTTTGTAGTCTACTAGCATGACTATTGAGTTGTTTCTGAGCAATATCTTCAGGTTTTGACGGTTTAATTTCTTCGATAGCCTCAGCTCTCTTTTCTTCTAACCTCCGGATACGTTCCTGAATTTTTTCGTACATATCTCTGAATGCTCTGTAGTCGTCTTCCGCAGAACCTAACTTGGATGGTGCACCAACAATCCGCAAATCAGATAACTGAGCATTTAATCGGCTGATCAGCACTTGTATTTCATCAAGTCCTTGCTCATCTGAAATTTGTTTTTCAGAAGCTATATTTCTGGTCCTCTCGTACAACTCAACCATAAGAGGTAAGTTCTTCTTCAAACGAGATCGAAACTGTTTTGCATTTTTCTTTAAGAGCTCCTTCCTAGCATACTCCGCTTTTTCCTTCATATTTTGTGCATTAATATCTGGCATCAAATCTCGCCTAAGCGAGGAATTGCTTCCAAAATACTCATAAGCTGCACGTTTTAAGATATTCATTACAATTGAGCGCAATGCTTTTGCGGCTCTGTTGTCTATAAATCCTTCACGACCAGCTTTATCACGAAGATTGGGATTTATTTCTCTCGAAATAGCAACCCGACCAAACATTCGCCGAGCGTTCCAATATTCACGACCAGCATTTACGCTTCTATTCGTTTCGATATTAAAAAAATCATTATCTACTCGTCCATAAGGCAAAACTCGCAAACCGTTGCGAAAAAGAAGAAAACCTCCATGCTGACTACCTAAGGCAAAAAACCTGGCCCAATCCTCATCAGATAGCGTCGAATTAACTCTTTCACGTTCACATGTTGCAACGTGCAAGCTAAATGGACCCAAAAACGTTGTCGGACCCTTGGGAATAGTAATATCATCAGGAGGAAGAATTTGGTAATCAGTACCTAGTTTTCGCCACTCTCCAAATGCTTTTACTTGCCCTCGGAAAATGCCATTTTCGTCAATATTTCCGCTTAAAACATGCTCCATTGCATCCGTAATTTCACGATTTATTGCAGCTCTCTCATCTTCAACAATTATTGAAGAAATTTCGCCAGACCATGTTTTTACTTCGTACGAGAACTCGGGATTAAATGCATTAATCTCACTCGCATCCGCGCTGACATATGGATCAGTGAACGCCGAAAGCGTAGCAAAGAAATATTCGCGAATTCTTCGAACATTTGCATCTACATTAGTAGATCGTAATTGCACTGTAAGATCATAATTTATATCCGAGACCAAAAGAGCAGTGCCATGCTCACTAATATTGTTCCATACCGCCCATGAACAAAAGTGTCGCGGCTCGAAACGAGCATTAATAATGGTGTTAGCTATAAGTTCAGAAGGCCTTCCAGACTCCGGATTACCGTCTAACGTGACCCTATCATAGGTTTCCCACGCAAGCTTAAGCCGATTTGAACGTTTGTGATCAGACGAATTGCCCCAGATATTATCGGTTAAACGGTCAAATAGCTGTGGAAGAACTTGAAACAAATCCGCCTGATTAGCAAATTCAGTTACAGGAACTTCAATATCTGAAAGAACAAGATATGGATTTTCGAATATTCTCCAATCAATTAGCGCAGCAACAAATTTTTGCTTTTCTCGCTTACTAACAACCAACAAAAGTGGTCCAAGGTTTGCGGAAGAAAGACGTCCAATTCCTTTTTGTCCCTGCTTAGTTCGCTTAGGTAAGCCATTTCGGTCTTTTTTATCAGATATACTCTTATCGTATTTTGAGTCTGTTCCAACAACGAGCCATCGATTAACAAACTCATCATAACTCATCCCATGCCCGTCATCAAAAACAGCGGCTACTGGTTCAGCACCATCGAAAATATGAAGACTTACGCTACGTGCGTATGCATCATAAGCATTCTTCCAAAGCTCTGAAATTGCAGTCGGACAGTCAGCAATTTGTTCTCGCCCCAAGTGGTCGATTGTCCTGGCTTGCGTCCGAAAAGAAAGTGTTTCAATCATATATTCTCAAACTCTTTATGCTTGGTATGACAATCCAAATCAGTACCGGCCTGCCCCCCCCCCCCATCAACCAAGAAATTTTTTATATGTTCGAGCAGTTTCTTGCCAAGTTCAACAGGAACAGCATTTCCGATTTGTCGGCCGCATGCAATCAAGCCGCCCTCAAAAATAAAGTCATCGGGAAAGGTCTGAATTCTAGCCGCTTGCCGCAGGGTAATACCATGATGCTCAGTCGGATGCACAAAGCGTCCTTTTGACGGGTTGATGCATGCTGTAGTCAT
Organism: uncultured Gluconobacter sp.; assembly: GCA_937880175.1. Taxonomy (GTDB): domain Bacteria; phylum Pseudomonadota; class Alphaproteobacteria; order Acetobacterales; family Acetobacteraceae; genus Gluconobacter. The sequence continues at coordinate 2,561 of CALFLO010000067.1, read as the reverse complement.
GGTCGGTGCAGGTGCTGTAGGATCAATTCTACCGTAAACATCTTTATGACCGTCATGTTTTTCATGGCACGGCAACATGCGACCTGAATCTTTCCGACTCCCACCGTTAGGCGGAGTATTACGAAAGGCCTCAACCAAAGTTGAACCGTGTTTCATATGAATATCATTTTCATCGGTATCTTTGGCGGGTTCAAACACATCTGCACATGGAACCCAAACCTTCTTTTCCGGGTCTTTCATGCCTAATGCCGCATGGGTTGGTTGTGGAGGCCATTCAAACAAGGGTGCCCCTGCCCATCCCCGGATACCCAAGACAAACACCCGTTTTCTTCGCTGGGGAACGCCAAAATCTCTAGCATCTAGAGTGATAGGATCAAAAACATGATACCCAGCTTTTTTACCTTCCTCATAGAATTTTTGTAGATAGTCTTTATGGCGCTCCCAAAGTATTCCAGGAACATTCTCCATAAGAAAAACTCGAGGCTGAAGCGCCCTAACAAAATCAAAATATGAAAGAACTAAATCATTTCGAGGGTCTTTAACGCCCGAATTTAATATTCTATGCGTTGAAAACCCCTGACATGGAGGCCCACCCAATATAATATCGCATTTAGTATCTTTGAGTATTTTATTTTTTATTTCATAAGGTGAGTATGATAAAATATCTTCATCAAGAATCGTGGCATTTTTTCCACTATCTAATTTAAGAATATTTTTCTTATAAGTTTTTATTGCAAAAGGATCATTTTCTATTGCAAATTTTATTTCGAATCCAGCCTGAATGGCCGCCAAAGAAAAACCACCCGCCCCGGCAAACAGGTCTACGGCTACCAATTTTTTATTGGATTTTTTTTTTGCCATGATTTTGATATTACTTTAAAATTCTCTGTTTGTGGTAAGTTGTTTTTTCATCATTAACTCTCTACGTCTAATAGCAGAATACCTTCACCAAAGCTAAACTAGCCTTATATTCAAACGCAAACAATTGATTTCAAAAAAAATTTAATACGAACATCAAAAAGAAACATACGACAAGCACCCTGTAGGGGCTGAGTGAGAGCATTTTCGCAGGCTGCAATAGCTTGCGCCAACACAAGACCTTCTGTGAAATGCTGCTTCCATGACCCTCGACAGCCGCTACAAGCCTCGGAGCGACATTGAGTTGAACAAAATGTCTGGGATGCTCTGCGGCAAAATTTGATAAACCTGAGCCTGATTGATGACTGGCAGCATATGCTAGACAGCATCGTAGTCCATGCCCATTCACAGGCTACTGGGACAAAAAAGGAGCTCATTCGGAGGCTGTTGGTCGATCACGCAGCGCCTTTACGAGCAAGGTCCACGTCCGATGCGACAATCATGGAAGTCCTCTCGGCTTTGTCCTGACTGGAAGCCAGGTCTCGGTTTACAAAGCCACAGACACCCTGATTAAATTGCCGCTTCCCAACCCCAGGACCATACTGACCAATCGGGGTTATGACAGCGACTGTTTCCGCCAAGAGCTTCTGACCCACAGGGTCCTGCCGGTATTCCATCACGCAAAATAGTATGCTCACTCACAACCAGAACAATAGCTCATCCCGCACGTTACCCCGCAGCACCCCACAAAGATATTGGCATATGTTTCTATTAAAATTGGTCAAAAGCGCCAAAATACACAGAGCCCTTGACGAGCCTCATCTTTTCTCCAAAACTGTTCTCCATATTGTTCACTGAGAAGAGCAACATATCCGCAGTTTTCTACTGAAATTGAGACACTCTTAACATCCCAAAAATGTTGTGGAGCAGGTTCGAGTCCCGCAGCTCGCACCACATATAATCTTCCAGAAACAAACAGTTTTCGGCGTCAGGAGCTCACGCCGCCTTATTCAACAGCATTGCAGCGATGGGTCGAGCCGGGGAAGTCCGAGCATTCGCCTTTTACGGAATCCCAGCCGAAATCCATTTCAGGGCCTGCCATTCCGTTGTTCTGGAACTCGGTCGTCACAGCGCTCACATTCGTCACATGGCCTTTGCTGTAGACCAGATCGACATAACCATTGTGGAACCCCGGAATCTTGCCCACGCCTTCAAAATAGGTGGGTTTACCGTCCTTGCCCGGAACGGCGAACAGCTTGCTGACCTGGGCCGGGGTCGCATGTTCCAGCTTGCGCAAAAACTCCGGTGACAGGCTCTGACAGCTGACTTCAGGACGCGGATCCTCGCCCACATTCGACTGCCAGCAGGCCGTCTGGCCCGGGAGCGGCGTGGCGGATGCCAGATGCGGCACGGCGAACCCTGTTCCCAGGGCCACAGCCATCGCGAAACCTGTGAAATGCTTCAAGCGTATCATCTGCAAAATACTCCAACAGAACTCTCTGTTTTCCGAACCTATCACAGCGTCCCGACAGAACCCACGGTCCCGGCCGAACACCTTTTGCGGAGATTGCAGCTCAGGACGGCGGAGCCGTCTCGGGATAAAGCCACCGCACGACCCGCGCCATTGTCAGGCCCTGCACGATAATCGTGAACACCACGACCCCATAACATACGGGCAGCAGCGTATCGCGCAGTGCGCCAGC
>CALFLO010000066.1 GCA_937880175.1 uncultured Gluconobacter sp. | reverse complement strand
CCTCCACGCAGGAAACGACCACGACCAAGCTGAACGCCGATGGCTCCACGACGACGATCGTCGAGGACTCCCAGGGCAATATCATTTCCGAGACGACTTCCGGCGGTTCTTCGAACTCCGGCTCCAGCAGCGACACGAGCCACCTGCTCAGCGTCTCCGCCTGATTTAACACCGCGGGCAGCCGGTGACTTCAGACGCTGCCCATTCTTCTTCCGGCCCTATCATCCGAACGCTGCATTTTCCCGAGCCATCATGATCGTCCCGAAAAGGCGTTTTCATGTGAGCCGAACCTGCTAGAGAACGTCCCCATGACGGATGATCTCGCCCCGTTCGATTTCGAACTCCCCCGCGACCATATCGCGACAGAGCCTGCACGCCCGCGTGACAGCGCAACGCTGCTACATGTCCGCCCCGGTCTGGCCCCTGATCCGCATGTGATCCGCGAACTGCCGGATTTCCTGCGTGAAGGGGATCTGCTGATTGCCAACAACACGGCCGTCATCCGCGCCCAGCTTGCCGCCACACGCGGCGAGGCAAAGATCGGCCTGACGCTCGACCGTATTCTGGCAGACGGAAGCTGGCATGCTCTGGCGCGCAACTCCCGCAAGCTGAAGCCGCAGGACATCCTGCATTTCGGCAATGATCCGGTCACGGCCACCGTTGTCGAAAACGAAGGGGACGGTGCGGTCAGCATCCGCTTCTCGGTCGAGGGAGACGACTTCGACGCGTTTCTTGAGCGCGTCGGTGCGCTGGCCCTCCCCCCTTATATTGAGCGCCCTTTCGGCCCGACGAAGCAGGACGATGCGGATTACCGCACCATTTTCTCACAGTATCGAGGCGCCGTGGCCGCGCCCACGGCCGGCCTGCATTTCACGCCTGAAGTGCTCGCAGCACTGGACGCAAAAGGCATCCAGCGCCGGACACTGACGCTCCATGTCGGTGCAGGCACCTTCCTGCCCGTCCGCTCCACCATCGCCGAGCACAAAATGCACGCGGAATGGGGCGAGATCGACGCGGAAACGGCCGCCGCCATCAACGAGACCCGTGCAGGTGGCGGACGGATCGTCGCCGTCGGCACCACGTCCCTGCGCCTGCTGGAAAGCGCGGCCCGTGAAGACGGGACCGTGGCCCCATGGCGCGGCGAGACCTCCATTTTCATCAAACCCGGCTACCGCTTCAAGGCAGTAGACGTACTGATGACCAACTTCCATCTGCCGCGTTCGACGCTGTTCATGCTCGTCTGCGCGTTCAGCGGCACCGAGACCATGCGTGAGGCCTATGCCTACGCCATCGCCAACGGATTGCGGTTCTATTCGTATGGCGATGCCTGCCTGCTGGAGCGCGCGCCATGAGCGATCACCCGACCGATCACGCCACCAAAATGACCTGGGTGCCCGAAGCAAGCTGCGGCATGGCACGCGCTGGCCATCTACACACCCGCCACGGCACAGTCCCGACCCCGACCTTCATGCCGGTCGGAACCGTCGGTACCGTCAAGGGCATGACGATGGACGCCGTGCGCTCCACCGGGGCCGGGATCGTCCTGGGTAACACCTACCATCTCATGCTGCGCCCCACGGCGGACCGCGTGCAGAAGCTGGGCGGGCTGCACAAAATGATGGACTGGTCCGGCCCGATCCTGACCGATTCCGGCGGGTTTCAGGTCATGTCGCTCGGCGCGCTGCGCAAGCTCGACGAAGACGGCGTGACGTTCCGCTCACATATCGACGGCAGCAAGCATCGCCTGACGCCGGAGATCTCGACCGACATCCAGTTCAAGCTCGACGCAACCATCACCATGGCATTTGACGAATGCCCCGCACTCCCCGCCACGCCGGAAGTGCTGCGGAAATCCATGGAAATGTCCATGCGCTGGGCCGCCCGCTCCCGCGAGGCTTTCGTGGCGCGTGAGGGATATGGACAGTTCGGCATCGTACAGGGCGGAACCGAGCGGGACTTACGCGAATATTCCATCAAGGCCCTGACCGATATCGGCTTTGAAGGCTATGCGATCGGCGGTCTGGCTGTGGGTGAAGGTCAGGAACTGATGTTCTCGACGCTGGACTTCACCACGCCGATGCTGCCGCAGGACAAGGCACGCTATCTGATGGGCGTCGGCACACCGGACGATCTGCTGGGCGCGGTCATGCGCGGCGTGGACATGTTCGACTGCGTGATGCCCTCACGTGCCGGCCGCACGGCCCGCGCCTATACCGAGCGCGGCACGATCAATCTGCGCAACGCCCGTTTCGCAGACGACACCCGCCCGCTGACGCCCCATGACGATACACCCGTCGCGGGGCGCTACAGCCGCGCCTATCTGCATCATCTGTTCCGCGCCAACGAAATGCTCGGCCCGATGCTGCTGACCTGGCACAATCTGGCCTATTACCAGCGCCTGATGCGCCAGATCCGCGCCGCCATCGTGGACGGCACGCTCGACGCTCTGGCTGTGAAGCTGCGGGCAGACTGGGCCAAGGGCGACTGGACCGAAGATGAATGGCCGATGCCGGATCTGGCCCTGTAATCTGGGGCTTTGCCCCAGACACCACAAAGGGACGCGGTCCCTTTGATCCCGATTCATGAATTGGGGTGAAGGGGTCTCGACCCCTTCCGGGTGCAGGGCAGAGCCCTGCATCACCCCAGAAAGACCCTTCAATGCGCCACGTCGTCTCCGCTTTCATTCTAGGCACCATCCTCGCAACGGGAACAGCCTGCGCGGCGCCGGAAGAAATCCGCGTTCTGGTCGTGGCCAATTTCGAAGTCGGACACGATACAGGCGACACGCCCGGCGAATATCAGGACTGGGTGGAGCGGCTGCATCTGGATGAAACCGTACCCATCCGCGGCGTACCGGATCAGCTCCGCCGCAATGCGGACGGCGTGTACGGCATCGTTCTGCGACATGGCGATATGGACCTGCACGCGCTGGCGCTCGACCCGCGCTTTGACCTGCACCATACCTACTGGCTGTTTACTGGCATTTCCGGCGTCAATCCCAACATGGCCTCCGTCGGCAGCGTGGCCTGGGCGCAATGGGTCGTGGACGCGGACGCCCTGCGCGAAATCGACGACCGGACCATTCCGCAAGGATGGCCTTACGGGCTCTATGCGATTGGCGCGAGCCGCCCGGACACCCTGCCCAACAATCCGAACCATTATGGCTCGGTGACGGATGTGGCGCAGTTGACCAAGGCCTATCCGCTCAACCGGGGACTGGCGCGCTGGGCATTTGCCCTGAGCCACAACGTGACGCTTGCGGATGATCCGGTCATCGCTGAACGCCGTCAGGCATGGCGTGGGTATCCGCAGGCCCAGAAACCGCCAATGGTGCTGATGGGCGAGACGCTGGGAACGGAACGCTACTGGCATGGCGCGGAACGCAACCGCTGGGCCGAGAACTGGGTCGCGATGTGGACGAAGGGTCAGGGACGCTTCGTCATGACCAATGAGGAAAGCCAGCATTATCAGTACGACATGCGGATGCTGGCACGCCTGGGCTATGTTGATCCGGAGCGGATCATGGTCCTGCGCTCAGGCAGCAATTTCGACATGCCGCCGCCCGGCGTTTCGGTCACGGCTTCCATGGGAGACGAAGGACCGGGGCAGGCCGTCGCCTACGACAACAACGAACGCGCGGGAGAGCCGGTCGTACGCGAACTGACTACACACTGGGACCGCTACCGCGACCACATTCCGACACGCTGACCGGAGGTCGCAGAGCGGTCCTTGGCCGTCGGATAAAACCGGTTCCGATCCAGCAGCGTGACGGTCATGAAGGCCACATAAAGCAGCAGATACCACGATCCCATCTTGCTGAAACCAACCACCTGATGCGCATGCTGTCCCGCATAACGCCAGATTCCGGTCGTGGTGCAGACATTTTCGGCAATCCAGAGCGCCACACTCGACAAGAGCGCCGCAAGGGGCAGCGGCATCCACCAGTCCCGTTGCGTGATCCGGAAGTGGATCATGGTGCGGCCATAGACCGCGAGCGTTCCCAGAAAAAGCGGCAACCGCATATCGTGAATGACGTGATGCGAGAAGAAATTGACGTAAATCAGCAGCGCCAGACCAGATGTCTGCCAGAATGGCGGATAGGGAATGAAACGCATGTCGAAGATACGAATAACGCGCGCCATGTAACTGCCGACACTTGCATACATGAAGCCTGAAAACAGCGGCACATCCATCACACGGAAAAAACAGGGTTCGGGATAACCCCACGCACCAACGTGAACCTTGAACCATTCCATAACCGTTCCCGTCAGATGGAACAGCACAATGACCCGCGCTTCCGTCCAGGTTTCCAGCTTCAGGGCCAGGAAAAGAAGCTGGATCACAATGGCAAATACGAACAGCGCATCATAGCGATGCACCGGCCACCCGGGCTGCCAGATGACGCGCGTGAGAATGGCCGCACCCAGCAGAAGGCCGCCGAACAGCGCCGCCCAACCCTGCTTGAGCACAAACAGAATGGCGTCACGCAGAACAGGGGGCAGTTGCTCCCGCGCCCAGTCCCCCAACCGCCTTTCAAGAATGCCGGTCTGGAGAGGGGGCTGGTCAGACATGGTTCATTGCGCCGAAGGCAGAGCCTTGCCGTACCGGTCCCAGTGCGTCGCCAGTTCCTTCACGACCACACTGCCCACTGTATAGGCAGCATCGACCGAAGCCTGAAAACCCGAAAAACCCGTCTCATGCGCTTCATCAGACAGAAGCTGCGCCGCACTCTGTCCCGGCGGCGGCATGTCGAAATTGCTGGCTGTGCGCAGGATCAGCGCCCGCTTCGGATCAACGCGCCCGGCTTTTTCCTGAAGCGCCAGAGCCTGACAGAACGCAACGTCCTCTTCCGCCGTCGTGGCCATCACACCCTGTCCATCCGTCCAGTATTTCACCCAGCGTTCAGCCCACTGGTTCATTTTCGCCCCGACCCAGAAGGTCTCGCCCGAAATCGTGTCGCCAAGCTGCACGGAGGGCGGCTTCTGGGCTGCGGCAAAGCCGGTATAGCGCAGGCGGGACGCCTTCAGCCCGTCATTGTCCGGAAGGGTAATGTCCTTCGTCAGCCCATAGGCCCACTGCACGAGGGCCGGATCGAGCGTGTATTCCATGTCTCCCATGCCGGAATGCAGGGCAGGACGAGGCTTTTCATCCGGCGTGCTGCCTTGCACAGGCGTGAATCCGTCCGGCCAGGACGCAGGGATTTCACGCGGGTCCACCAGATGGGACAGGCCGCCATTGATAACACGCGGTGCCCAGACGGCCGAACCGATGGTTCCGAAATTCGGATCGATGCCGCCGATCCCGGCCAGCACGAAATAGGCATGGCGCAGGTCGAAGCGCGGATCGAGCACGAGGGCGGTGATGGCGGACGCCATATGTTCCGGCCCTTCGCCGCTTGCGATGCCCAGAACATGCAGATCCGGATTGTAGTGCATCACGTCATGATCGGTGCCGGGCGCTGGGATCGTCTGCTGCAACGGGAGTTTTTCGATCCAGTTCTGGTATTCGCCTGCCGTGTCCCCACTATCCTTGCCGATCTCAAAGGTGGTGACGACGACCACACGCACGGGGATCGGCGCATGAGCCGAAGCCGGACCCAAGGCACAGAGGGACAGGAGCGCGGCTCCAAAGACGGTTGAAACGGATTTCACTGGTAGAGACCCTCATGTGTGACAGCGGATTCAAACGCGCCGAACTGCTCTTCAAGCCCCCATTGCAGGCGGGCTTTTTCGCTGGATTTCAGAAAAGTGGTGCAAGAAGCTGATGTTGCGGGAAGCGCCCGGCAGGCAGACACAAACTGCCCCGGCTGATGGTCGGACCACAGGCTTTCTCCCGGAACGAACGCATATTCCAGCCCGGCGCGGGACAGGGCTTTCAGATCGGCATAGGACAGAGCGTAAGTCTGTGCCGCGCGGACATATTCCTGCGTCAGATCCCCACGCGAGACCCCCTCATCATCCGTTGAGAGCGCCATCGGCACCCCCGCCCGGCGATAGAGCGCAAACGGATGCGCCGCGCCTTTGATGCCCAGAATCTCGTCATTGCTGGTGAGGTTGACCTCCACCATCACATGACGCCGCGCCATTTCAGCCAGAAGCGACGTGGGATCGTCCTCAAGCGCCACATCGACGCCATGCCCGATCCGGCTTGCCCCTGCCACCTCGACAGCCGCGCGAATATGGTGGCGCAATCCTTCGGTCGGGACGAGACCCGTCGTCAGTTCCCCGGCATGCAGGCTCAGTTTCACGCCCGGAGTGACGCCGTTCAGGAAATGGAACATCCACATATGCAGATCATAATCGCGCATGGCAGTCGGATCGTCCTCGGGCGCAACAATGTTCAGCCCGACGAAGCGCGGATCGGCTTTCACGGTCGCATAACCGGCATCGAGCTGCGCATAGACGGCCTGAGGCGGCAAGGTGCGCAGGGTCTGGAACAGGTAGCGCACCGTCACCGCACATCCCGGATGCGCCTGCGGGGTTCCACATTTCAGGACATCCCGTGCCTGTGCTTCCATCCGGTCGGTCGCGGCGCGGGATTTCTGCACGAGCGTTGGGATTTCGGGCGCGAGCGCCTGATGCGCGGCTGCGAAATCGTCGTCCTTCAGCGGATGATGGAAGCCCGCGCCGATCACCCCGCCGATGCCAGGAGAGATCATCAGTTCCAGATAGGTCACATGATCACGCGCCGCCCGATCGCGCGCCTCAGCCAGCATATCACCCGAATGGGCATCATCAATGGCGCCGAAGCGGGCGAAGGTTGCGAAGAAATGGTCATGCCCCGACGCATCGCCGGGCGCAGGCACGAAGTCACGCATGGACAGCGCATCGATCAGAGCATTTTCCGTATCCGCGTGACGAGCCACGTCGGCAGCGGGAATCTCGCCCTCCCCCGGATGCGTGCAGGCGTGATCGAGAATGCGTTTTTCCTTCAGCGACACACACAGACCGTCCCGCGCGGCCCAGTCCAGCATGCTCTCGGCATAGATCGCCCCGACCAGATGGTTGTGCAGATCCGCCCCTTTCGGAAAAGCACGCAGGAACATGTTCAGCCGGACCGGATCATTCCGGACATGGTCGTAAACCTGCGCTGCAGACAGCGGAGCGGCCTGCACGGCCGGAATCATCGTCAGAGCGGAGGTCAGGCCCAGAAAAACGGCAGGCAGAACAGGGAAGAAAGGATGTCGCATGGCCCGACGATGCCGCCCCGCCCCGGACGTGGCAAGCCATTTTCAGATCGTGACAAACCCTGTCTGCCACTGGCACCCGCTACAGCGGAAAAGCTGGTCCGCCCGCGCGCCCGATGGCATAACGGCAGCCCGTTCACCGGCGAGACCTTTGCCTTCCATGACCGCTTCCCCGAAACCCGACACAGGGCCCGAGACCCGGATTGCGGAGCATGCCCGCCATCTCGGTTTCGATGCGGTCGGGTTCTGCAAAGCCGAACTGGGGCCTGAAGTCGCTCAGGGTCTGCGGGAGTTCGTCGCGCAGGGCCATCATGGCACGATGGAGTGGATGGAAACCCGCATTGAAGAACGCGCCCACCCGCAGGCCCTGTGGCCCGAAGTACGGAGCGTGATTTCACTCGGTCTGTCCTATGCCCCCGCCGAAGGGCCGACGACCGATCCCAAATGCGGCAATATTTCCGTCTATGCCCGCAACCGTGACTATCACGACGTCATCAAGGGCATGCTCAAACATCTGGCGCAGTACGTCGTGAAGCTGGGCGGACCGGAAACGCAGGTGAAGGTTTTCGTCGATACGGCACCTGTTTCGGAGCGTGCTCTGGCGGAGAAAGCGCATCTGGGCTGGACGGGAAAACACACCTGCCTGGTCTCGCGGGAGCATGGGTCATGGCTGCTTCTGGGCGAAATCTACACCACACTGGACCTGGCATCCTCCGAGCCCACCGGTGGAGGCTGCGGTTCCTGCACGCGCTGCCTGACCGCCTGCCCGACTGATGCGTTCACGGCCCCCGGGAAAATGGATGCACGACGCTGCATCTCGTATCTGACGATTGAGCATAAAGGCCCGATCCCGCATGAACTGCGGCCGAAAATCGGCAATCACATCTATGGCTGCGATGACTGTCTGGCCGTCTGTCCGTGGAACCGCTTCGCCGAGAGCGCGCGGCATATCAAGCTTCAGGCCCGGCCTGAACTGATCGCCCCAAAGCTCGATGACTTGGTCCGGCTGGATGATGCGACATTCCGCACGTTTTTTTCCGGCTCGCCGGTCAAGCGGATCGGGCGCAACCGCTTCGTGCGCAATGTGCTGATCGCTATCGGTAACTCCGCTGACCGATCGCTCGCCCCCTCGGCCCGGGAGCTGCTGCACGACCCGGACCCGGATGTTTCCGAAACCGCGCACTGGGCCCTGACCCGTCTTGAGGAACAGTCGGTATGAGCGATCTCGTCAAACGCAGCCTGTCGCTGTCAGGACACCGGACATCCGTGGCGCTGGAACCCGAGTTCTGGACAGTTCTGGATGCGATGGCCGCAACACGCCAGCAGAGCTTTGCGTCGCTGGTGGCCTCGCTCGATGCAACGCGGCAGCCCGAGCGCCCCCTGGCCTCGGCGCTTCGGGTCGCGGCCCTGATGCACCTGCAAGGCAGCGTCAGGGCTTCCGATCAGTGAGCGTCCGCTGACAGTCCCAGCCAGTCCGGATGTTTGCGCTCGATCCAGCGCAGGACGCGGCCCTGAATTCGGCGGAAGAACGGGATATCCTGTGAGAGCAGCATCACGCCGACCGGCAGCATCCACAGACCCAGAACCGGCAGGATGGACAGCACGCCGCCCAGCATGAACAGAACACCCGCCGGAATCCGGACCCATTTACGATCCGGCTCCCGCAGCCAGTTCAGCGCTTTTTGCAACCGTTCGGGCAGCCGCTGGATCAACAGATCCATCAGTTCATCATCAGTGCGGGGCGTGGCAGGCGAAGAGGGCATGAAAATATCCGTCATGAAATGATCAGAAAAACCTGTCTCTCAAAAGCATGAGACAGCAATGAGTTCGTATATCATACCGCAGGGTGCCCTTCTGCGATCTGTCATTTGCCCCTGTGAGCGGGCGTGCTAGATTGTTGTCATGGCTATCTGGGGCAAGATGTTCGGTGGTGTCGCAGGCTTCGCGGTTGGTGGTCCTTTCGGGGCACTGATGGGCGCGGCACTGGGGCATGCTGCCGATAACGGTTCGCTACTCAAACCCTCCACGGGGGGCTGGAGCGAGCGTTTTCCCGCCAATGGCCGGCCTGATCCCAACAGTGCGGCCTTCTTTGGTGCCGCCAAGATCGCTGCGGCCCTTGGCAAACGCGATCAGCTTTACGCCATCGGGCTCGTCGCCCTGTGCGCGAAGCTCGCCAAGATCGACGGCCCGGTGAACCGGCACGAAATCAACGCTTTCAAGACAAGCTTCCAGTTCCCGCCCGACAACGTCAAGGAAGTCGGCATGCTGTTCGATCGCGCCCGCGACCGGACGGACGATTTCGAGATGTATGCCCGCGAGATGGGCAAGGCCTACGCCGACAACACGGCGCCACTTGAAAACCTGATGACGGCGCTGTTCCGCATTGCCCGCGCCGATGCCGGGCCGAGCCGTGAACTGCACCCCAAGGAAATCGATTTCCTCCAGCGCGTACACCGGGCCTTTGGTCTGCCGGCTGGCGCGTGGGACCGGGCGGAAAGCGGAAACAGCCGCGCCGCCAGCGGGAACGAGCCGGATGCCTATCGCATTCTCGGCATCACCCGCAGCGCGACCGACACAGAAATCCGCGTGCGCTGGCGCACCCTGATCCGCGAACACCACCCGGACGTGCTGGCCCAGAAACCCATGTCCGAAGCCGAGCGTAAACGCGCGCAGGACCGGGTGGCCCGCATTAATGCGGCTTGGGACCGGATCAAGCGCGACCGGCAGCTTTGATCTTTCGCAATCGTCTGGAAACTTTCGGTCATCTGGGCGCGTAAAACAGTCTCAACCGGCAAGAGAGATGTGCCATGGGACTGATCCTTCTTGTAATCCTGATCCTCCTGCTAATCGGTGCGCTGCCTTCATGGCCGTACAGCTCAAAATGGGGCTACTACCCGTCCAGCGGCCTTGGCCTGATCGTGGTCATTGTCGTGATCCTCGTCCTGATGGGACAGATCTGACCTCAAAAATCTTCCCATAAAAAAACCGCGCCCTTCACGGAGCGCGGTTTTTCTGTACCCCGAGGGAAAGGAAATCAGGCCGGAATGGCGGCCTTCACACCCTTTTCGCGGATCACCTTGCGAAGTGCGATAACCTTCTCGTCCAGTTCGGACGTGTCCAGATCACGCCATCCGTCAAACGCCGGGAGCTTCAGCGCACTTTCAAAATCATCGGCCTTGGCCAGCTTCTTCTCGGCTTCACCATAAGTCGGCTCGGACGATTCATACGTTCCACCCTTCTCGTCCCGGCCGCGAAGCATTTCGAGATAGGACGCAATCCCGAACGCAATCCGCGACAGGTCGCGCTTGCCTTCAATCGCCCGACGCACCGTTTCCGTCCAGAAAACCTGAACTTTGGAACAGCCATCGCTCGCAATCCGCAGCGTCTGATCGGACATCGCCTTGTTGGAAAAACGACTGATAACGCTGTCCCGGTAGCCCTCAAGCGTCATACCCGGCGGTGCCTTCAACGTCGGAATGACGTCCTTGTTGAGGTAGTTCTTCAGATTGCCGAGCAGATCCCTGTCCTCGATCGCATCGTCTACGTTCTCGTATCCGAGCAGGATCGCGGGGAAGCAGAGCGTGATGTGACCGGCATTGAGCATCCGGATCTTGACGTGTTCCCAATCCGTCACGTCATCGACAAACTGCACACCGGCCTTTTCCAGCGGCGGACGACCATTGGCGAACTGGTCTTCCAGCACCCACTGGTGGAAATCCTCGGCCACCAGCGGCAGGTCATCATCCAGCCCGCTGGCTGCGTTCAGCTTCTTTGCAATTTCCGCAGAAACGGTCGGGGTGATGCGATCGACCATTCCGTTCGGGAAGGTCGCATTCTCCTCGATCCACTTCGCCAGTTCGGGATCACGCGCCTTCGCATAGCCCAGGAAAGCCTTGCGGGCGACATTACCATTATGGCGCAGGTTATCGCAGGACATGACCGTAAAGGCCTTGGTCCCGGCATCGCGGCGACGACGCAGGGCTTCCACGACATAACCGAACACTGTAGAGGGCTTTTCCGGATTCTGAAGGTCAGCCTTTACAGCCGCATTCTCCAGATCGAACGCCCCGGTCGTCTCGTTGATGTTGTAGCCGCCTTCCGTAATCGTCATGGAGACGATGCGGATCGCCGGGTCCACGAGATGCTTCAGCACGGCTTCCGGATCAGCCGGGGCCAGAAGATAATCACGCAGCGCGCCCATGACGCGCACCGTGCTTTTGCCGGACGGAGCCGTCTCGGTCAGGGAATACAGGCAGTCCTGCGCCTTGAATTCCTCGGCCTTTTTCTTTGAGCGATCGCTGCCCGTCAGACCGACACCCACGATGGCCCAGTCCGGCGCGTGCTCAAGGATCTGCTCGACATAGAACGCCTCATGCGCCCGGAAGAAATTGCCCACCCCGAAATGCACGATCCCCGGCTTGATCCCGTCGATGTCATAGGGAGGAGCCTGGACATTGGCAGGAAGAGACTTGAGGGTTTCGCGCGTAATCATGGAATTCTCCGTGGTTTCGGGCCGGTCTCTGACGGGGACCGACAAGGCCGGGCATGTGCCATCATAGCCCCGGAACAACGTAAAAACCGAATGACGGTTTCAACAG
>CALFLO010000065.1 GCA_937880175.1 uncultured Gluconobacter sp. | reverse complement strand
CGGCGGGGGGGGGGGGGGGGGGCCCCCCCCCCCCCCCCCGCCGGCCCGGGGGGCTGGCCCCGCCGCCGCGGGGGCGGCCCGCCGGTCGGGCGGCGCCCCCCCACCGCCCAGCGCCCGGTACAGATGGGCGACGGAGATCGAGACGTTTGCGCTCGACTCAGCCAGTGCGCTGCGGCTGGCCAGAAGGGCATTCTGCGTCGTCAGGACGTTGAGGAAGTCCCCCGAACCCTGACTGTACTGAAGCTGCGCGATATGGACGGCGGTTTCGTCTTCCGAAACCGTCTCTTCCAGCCGGTTCCTGCGCTCCTGCGCGGCGCTCAGATCCGCCATGGAATCATCGACCTCTTCCCAGGCTTTGAGAAGCGTGCGCTGCAACGCAATCGCCGCTTCCTTCTGCTGAGCCCGTCGCAGATGAAGTTGCCCTGTCAGGCGGCCACCTTCGAACAGCGGCAGCGTCATCGTCGGGCCGAACCCGTACTGCCGAGATGCCCATGACCCCAGCCCGCTGAACTGCAACGCCTGAATATCCAGACTGCCCGACAGCGTTACACGCGGAAAAAAGTCCGCGACGGCAACGCCGATGCTCGCCGTTGCGGCATGAAGATGGTCCTCGGCTGCCCGCACATCCGGGCGACGCTCCGCCAGCTCGGAGGGCAGCCCAACCGGAATATCCGCAGGCACGGGCGGGATCGTCTGCGCCGAGCCGAGCCTGTCCTTCAACGCGCCGGGCTGCTGCGCCGTCAGGAAGCTCAGAGCGTTCACGAGATGCACTTCCTGACTTTTCAGAACCGGAAGACGTGCCTCAAAGCCATGCATCTGCCCGCGGGAATAGGCGACATCAAGCTTCGTTGCCGTGCCCTGCGCGAACCGCAGTTCCGTCAGCTTCACGCTGTGCTGTGCAATGGCGATGCTCTGCTGGGTGATGCCAATCTGCGTCTGGATATTACGCAGGTTCAGATAATCCTGCGCGGTTTCGGCCATGAGCGAAATCAGCACATCGCGGCGCAGTTCGTCCGTTTCGTGCATGGCCGCTGTTGCAGCCTCAACCTGACGGCGGACATGCCCCCAGAAATCGACTTCCCAGGACGCGCTCAGCCCGTATTGCGGCAGATTGAACGACGGGTTGCCCTTTGCGCCGTCTGCTGCGGCCGGCCCAAAACCCTGCTGTCCGCTGGCGATTTCGCCGGGGCCGGCCTGCTGCATGGTTCCCAGAAGGCCAAGAATGCCGTTCGTGCTGGCGCGTTCGCGGGCATAGGACGCAGCGCCTTCCATATGCGGCATCTGGGCTGCACTGGCGATCCGGCGCTCAGCCTGACTTTCCGTGAAATGCAGGGCGGCCTCGCGCAGATCGAGGTTGTTGCGCGCCACGTCTTCTTCCAGCGCTGTCAGCGTCGGATCGTGATAGATCCGCCACCACTGTGCATCCATCGCGGAGGTTTCCTGCGGATGACTGGCCTCGGGTGCCAGGCTCTGGTGCCAGTGCGTGGGCGCATGGGGATCGGGACGGTGATAGTCTGGACCTACCGTGCAGGCGGAAAGTGCGGTCAGCGCCAGAAGGACGCAGCGGGAATGCGGGAATATGGATGTTCTCATTTCCAGAGATACCGCGCGTCATGAGAATGGGTGCCTTCAAGCGCGGAGGACGTGTCGATCCGCGCTTCAACGGACATGCCGACGCGCACCTTCTCCGCCAGAGGCTGACCGGGATCGAAGGTCAGCTTGACCGGCACGCGCTGCACGACCTTCGTGAAGTTCCCGGTCGCGTTGTCGGGCTGGATCGCCGCGAAAGCCACTCCCGTCGCGGGGGCCAGACTGTCCACATGGGCCTTGAGCGGATGTCCGGGGAACGTATCGACCCAGATCGTTGCACTCT
This sequence comes from uncultured Gluconobacter sp., assembly GCA_937880175.1. Classification (GTDB taxonomy): domain Bacteria; phylum Pseudomonadota; class Alphaproteobacteria; order Acetobacterales; family Acetobacteraceae; genus Gluconobacter. Next base: position 9,918 of record CALFLO010000065.1, on the reverse strand, counting down.
GGCCGGTCTGGACCTTTGTCAGTTGTGTTTCCTGAAAGTTCGCCAGCACATAGGCCTTGCGGACCGGCACGACCGCCAGCAGGCCCGTGCCGGGATGCACATAGGCACCGACACGCACGCCACGCTCGCCGACTACGCCGTCCACGGGGGCGGGGATGGTGCAATACGACAGGTTCAGTTCGGCCTGATGCTCCGCGCTCTGGGCCTTCAGAAGCGCGCCCTGAGCCTTTTCAAGCTGGGCCTTTAGCACGGCGATCTGCTGTTCCGCCGTGCTGGTTCCCGCCTTGTCGCGGGCGAGGGCGGCGAGGGCTTCAAGCTGCCGGGCTTCCGCGCCCTGCTGCTGCTCGATCGTACTTGCCCCGCCTGCCGACAGATTGCGGTATCGGGCCGCATTCTGCCGCGCAAAAACCAGCGCGGCCTCATCGGACTGCACGGTATATTTCGCCGCATCAACGATGGAGCCCTGACGGCCCAGCAAGGCCTGAAGGTTGTCCACGTCACCCTTGGCGGCCGAGACTTCACCCTGCGCCTCATTCAGGGCCGCGCGGTAATCGTCGTCCTCGATATGGGCGAGTTCCTCCCCAGCATGGACGTATTCGTTGTCCTCGGCCAGCACGCGGTCGATACGCCCGGAGACCTTCGGCGCCACGGTTGTGAAATCCGCCGTGACATAGGCGTCGTTGGTTTCCTGCCGGATACCATCGCCCACGAAGAAGCGGTCAGCCGTCCAGGCCAGACCTGTCAGCAGGACGACCGCACATCCGGCCAGAAGAAGGGGTTTTCCGTAAATCATGTTCAAGACAGGTCCGTCAGTGCGCGGTGGCGGGAATGGGTGAGGGAGCGGGTTCAGGGCGTGGATCACGGGCGGCGGCAGGCTGGGCCGGAGCAGGCCCTTTGCCGGGTGGGTAGACCCGTTTCGGCAGTACGGCGGTCAGCGCGACATAGAAAATGCAGATGCACATCACGATGAAATAGATATCCACCAGTGCCAGCGTGATCGACTGCTCGTGCAGATAGGTGTGGAAGATCTGAAGCGTATTGCGCGCCACATGATCGCCGTCGGGTGAGGTGTTGCTGATGGCAGCATGGATCGGATCGCCCATGCCCGACAGGGACGTGGCGTTGTTGCCAGCCCGGTCCAGCAGCATGGTGGAATGATACTGCTCCCGGCGGCGCAGTAGAATTTCGAAAATGGCGGCGGCGAACGCATTGGCCATGCCCTTGAGCATGTTGACCATGCCCGAGATGAACGGCCCGTCCGCCGGACCAAGGGACATGGTCGCCAGCATCAGAACGGGGATCACGACCATCGGCTGGCCGAGGATCTGAAGGCCCTGGAGGACGTAGAAATTGTCCCGCACCCAGTCTGGCGTGAGCCATGTGCCGAGGAACGCCGCGAGCGCCAGACACGACATGCCAAACGCCAGCACATACCGGCAGTCTACTCGTGCGGAGTTGCAGAGCGCGGCCGTCAGTGGAAGCATGATGAGCTGGGGCAGCGCGACCGTCAGCGCAACCGGGGCCGCCTGGATTGGCCGGTAGCCGCGCACCGCTTCGAGATAGGTCATCGGCACTTCCATCATCAGCCCACAGATGATGAGCACGGCCACGAGCGTCAGCAGTGACATGGTGATGTTGCGGTTCTTCCAGTACTGAAGCCGGAAAAACGGACTGTGATGGTGCCATTCATGGAACAGGAACCCCACGAACAGCGCGCCGCCCCAGAATGTCAGATGGGAGATGATCGGCGAGCGGAACCAGTCCAGCCGGTCGCCCTGATACAGTACCGTCACCACACACAGGATGGACGGCACGCCAATGAAAAAGCCGCGCCAGTTGAACTTTCTGAACCGTTCGAGATGTACCGGATCGCGCGGCAATCCGTAGGCCATCATGGCGATGGCGATGATGCTGAAGGGAATGACCTCCCAGTACAGCCAGCGCCAGCCCACATGCTCGAACCACATGGCTTCAAGCGGGCCGCCCAGATTGGGGCCGAAAGTGGCGCTCATCGCATAGCCGCCAATGCCGAACACCTTGATTGGCGGCGGCAGGTATTTCAGCATGACCGTCATCAGGACGGGCGGCAGACACCCCGCACTCAGTCCCTGCGCCGCACGCAGGAAACACAGTGAGACCATGTCCGGCATGAAGGGCAGGGGGATCGACAGCATGGCAAGCACGGCCGTCATGAAGATCGAAAACCTGTAGATCGAGAACGTCATGTAGAACCAGGGCGTGAACGCCATGGCCGCGATGTTGAAGGCCTCATAGATCGAGGTGAACCAGGTCCCCTCGTCGTGTCCGATATGCATTGCGCCGCGGATATCCGCGAGGCCGATTTCCGTTATGTGCTCGTTGAATCCGGCCACATGCACGGCCAGCAGCATTCCCAGACAGCCGACAATGGTCCGCATGCCGAAAGGCGGGATATAGGAAGGCTGCGCGGGCGGCGCACCTGCCGGGGGCGAAGCTGCTGGTTGCATGGGGTCTCTTTCGTTTCCCCATAGCCACTATCCGGAGTGTGCCGGTCCGAAAACCCACGTTTGTGGCAAGTGACGTTTCCACTTTTCGCAAGGGTTGAGGAAATCCTTTCCATTTTTACACGAAGGCGTGAAAATACGCTCGAAAACCGCAGGAAACGGAGAGTGCCATGGCAAAGCGGACCGACAGCCACAGACGCTACGATCTCGATCTTCTGCGTTATCTTCAGGTTCTCGTGGAGGAAGAAAGCGTCTCAAAAGCCGCCCTGCGCCTGAAGGTGAGTGATGCCGCCATGAGCCGCCATCTCGCAACGCTGCGGACCGTTTTCGGAGATCCGATCCTGGTGTTGTCAGGCCGGCGCATGATGGCTACGACCTTCGCCAACCGCATCCGCGACAGAGTTCAGAGTATCGTGCGGGACGCGGATGCACTGGTGAATGACAGCGAAACGCTGAACCTGCGACATCTCTCACCCCGTTTCACGATCCGCGCCAATGACCTGATCGTCGGTGCCTTTGGGAATGCCATCCTGATGGCTCTGAAACAGGACTGCCCCGGTTGCAGCATCGTCTTCTCGCCGGAGACGGAGGAACCGGCCAGCGAAGCCCTGCGCAACAGCCGGATCGACCTCTATGTGGGGGCCACGGACGATCTACGCCCTGAAATCATGCGTCAGACCCTGTTCCTGACGTCATTCCGCGCGATGGTCCGCGAAGGGCATCCCATTTTCGCACGCGGCATCACACCGCAGACGCTCGTGGATTACGACCATATCAGCGTCTCGAGGAAAGGGCGTCCGTATGGCCCGATCGACGCCATTCTCAAGGAGCGTTACGGACTGACGCGGCCTATTGCAATGGTGGTGCCGACTTACCATTCAATGATCGAGACCATGCGCGAGACGGATATGATCCTGCCGCTGCCCGATATCGTGATCGATCGCCTGCCGCTATCACAGATCCAGCTTGAGGCCTTCGATTTTCCGTTCGAGCTTCCCCCCGTCACCTCATTTCAGGCCTGGCACCCTCGCGTGGACATGGACGGCGTTCATCGCTGGCTGCGCGATACGGTCTTTCAGGTCATCCGCCGCGAACTCGTCCGTTTTCGGGGTGAAGTCCGGATCTCTGAGTAATGATCTGGGAATTGCGTTCATAGGTTCTCCGGGCACGGCCTGAGAGCGGCCTGAAGGCGCGGGACAACGAAATCCAGAAAGACACGAATGCGCTGGGGCACCTGTTTTCCGCCCTGATAGAGCGCGTGGATTTCTTCCTCATCCCGCGTTCCGCTTTCCGCCAGAACTTCCACAAGACGCCCCGCCGCGAGATCCTCGCGCACATGATATTCCCCGAGCCGCGCCAGTCCGGCCCCACGGATCGCGGCCCGCCGGACCGTCTCGCCATTATTGGCAAGCAGCGGCCCCCGCACGATCCGGTCCACGATCCTGCCCCGTTCCTGCAACGGCCACACTGGCGCCGCCCGGCGGAAATTGAACCCCAGACACCGATGATGTTCCAGATCATCAACCGTCTCAGGCCGTCCGAACCGCTCCAGATACTCTGGCGCGCCGACGATCAGCCGGGGCACGCTCCCCAGATGCCGGGCCGTCAGGCTTGAATCCTGAAGTTTCCCCACCCGGAAGGCGATATCCGTCCGGTCCAGATACAGATCCGCCATTTCATCGGATAGCGAGAGATCCACGACGATATCCGGATATTCATTCCAGAACGCGGGCAGCAGCGGCTCCAGCGCCAGTGTCCCAAACGCCACCGAGGCGTTGATCCGCACTGTTCCCGTAAGCTGGACGGTCTTCTTGGACAGAAAGCCTTCCATGTCGTCCAGCTCCGCAATCAGGGCCTGCGCGCGGTCATAATAGGCCAGACCTTCAGGCGTGACGGACAGTTTGCGCGTGGAGCGTTCCACGAGCCGGACACCCAGACGGCTTTCCACCCGTCCGATCAGCTTGCTGACTGTGGACGGCGTGGTCATGGACAGGCGTGCGGCTTCGGAAAAACTGCCGCTCTCCACGACGCGGAGAAAGATTTTCATCTCGCCAAGACGATTGTCCATGTGGGCTCCGATCTATGAAACTGGTTCACAGGTTTTGTGGAGATCGAAACAATTATCAAGAGGGATTTATCGGTTCATGGTGTGTCCTGAACAGTCCCGTCCCCGATGCCAGACAGATTATGGATATGCGATCATGACAAAAATTCTTCTCCTGAACGGCGGCAAGGCCTTTGCCCATTCCCATGGACGCCTGAATGACACGCTTCAGGCCCTTGCGGTGGATGTCCTGTCGCAGGGTGGCCATGAGATCCGTCAGACGAAAATTGATGACGGCTATGATGTGGAGCAGGAAGTCGAGAGCTTCATGTGGGCTGATCTGGTCATTTATCAGTGCCCCGGCTGGTGGATGGGTCTGCCCTGGACCGTCAAGAAATATATCGACGAAGTCATGACGGCCGGTCACGGAAAGCTTTATGCCAATGACGGCCGCAGCCGGGCGCATCCGGAGCGTAAGTATGGTTCGGGCGGTCTGGTGCAGGGCAAGCGCTATATGCTGTCACTCACCTGGAACGCCCCGGCCGATGCCTTCACAGACCCGGATCAGTTCTTCGAAGGTCGCGGTGTCGACGGGGTGTATTTCCCGGTCCACAAGGCCCACGAATTTCTGGGTATGTCGGCACTTCCGACCTTCCTGGCAACAGATGTCATGAAGGCGCCGAATGTGGATGCAACACTCGCGGCCTACCGCCAGCATCTGCAGGACGTCATCGGTACAGCGTCCTGATTGAAAGTGGGGGCAGCACGGGCTGCCCCCGTTTTTTTTACAGGCTCAACTGAAGGACCTGACGGCTGACATCCGGAGTGATGTCGGCATATTCGCCCAGTGTGGTCATGCCGTGGGCCTCAAGCTGCCCGATCAGGGGCGCGATGGCGTCTGCGCCAATCTCGTAGGCTGACAGGCGCGTCGGGATGTCCAGACTTTCGAAAAACTCTTCCGTTCGCACGATCGCGGCCTCGATCCGCTCGTCTTCCGAACCGTCATGCAGATTCCAGACGCGGGCTGCATATTGCAGGAGCTTGCCGCGCTTGGCGTCCTTCCTAACCCGCAGCATGGAGGGCAGGACGATGGCCAGTGTGCGGGCGTGGTCGATGTCGTAACGAGCGGTCAGTTCATGGCCGATGCTGTGGGTGGACCAGTCCTGCGGCATCCCGACGCCAATGATCCCGTTGAGCGCCAGTGTTGCGATCCACATGAAATTGGCGCGGAGCGAATAGTTCTCCGGCTCACTCAGGACTTTCGGGCCGATCTCGATCAGGCTGAGCAGTAACCCCTCGGCAAAGCGGTCCTGCGCCAGACCGTCTGCGGGATAGGTCAGGTACTGTTCCATGATGTGGACGAAGGAATCCACGACGCCATTCGCAACCTGCCGGATGGGCAGGGAATAGGTGCGGGTGGGGTCCAGAACCGAAAAGCGCGGGAAGACATGCGGGCTGCCAAAAGCCAGCTTCTCGCGCGTGGACTGGCGGCTGATGACGCTGAAGCTGTTCATCTCCGATCCGGTTGCCGGCAGCGTCAGCACCGTTCCCAGCGGCATCGCGGCTTTGACGTTCGCACCATGTGTTGTGAGAATGCTCCACGGATCGCCTTCGAAATTCACGGCTGCGGCCACGAACTTCGTCCCGTCAATGACGGATCCGCCACCCACAGCCAGCAGGAAATCCAGTTTTTCCGCCCGGATCAGCTCCACGGCCTTCATCAGGGTCTCAAAGGTCGGATTGGCTTCGATACCGCCGAATTCCCGTGTAAACCGGCCCTCAAGTGCTTTGCGCACATCCGGAAGTGTCCCGTTGCGTTCGGCGCTCGAACCGCCAAACAGGATCAGGACGCGCGCCTCTGCGGGGATCTGCTCGGCCAGTTTCGGGATCGTATTCTCACCGAAAATGATGCGTGTGGGATTGTAGAATTCAAAATTCTGCATGGGTTCCGCTTTCAGATGGATCTTCTGATTGCGCCGCAATCGAAGCGGCTCGTGTGGCTTCGGGAGAGCGGCTGCATGGTCCTGCCTGCCCATAACCTAACGGTTTTTTGTCGTCCGGCACAGGGCAGATGACCCGGCAAAAGAAACTGCGGCAGGACCCATCCGTTACAGGGTCCCGCAGGTCTGCGTCCTTCGGGGATGCAAAAAATGGGGTGTCGCGATGTATATTGCCATGAACCGTTTCAGGGTCCGTCCGGACAGCGAGGAGGCCTTTCGCAGGAAATGGCTGGATCGTGATGTTCTGCTCAGAACCGTGCCCGGATTTGTCAGCTTCCAGTTTCTCCGCGGTCCGGCGATGGAAGATTATGTTCTCTATGCCTCTCATAGCGTCTGGGCGTCTTACGATGCCTTTATCGGCTGGACCCGATCGGAAGAGTTCCGGGCCGCCCATGCCGGAGCAGGGCAGGGACCGGTCCTGACGTTGGGGCCGCCTGTGTTCGAGGGGTTTCAGGTTCTTCAGGATGTCGAAGCCTGAGCTTTGGTCCGTGACGTTGTATTCAAAAGAGTTCGGTCCGGGAGCGTTGGCTTGACGAACCTGTCGTAACGGTTTGTGAATAGAATGAATGTGGGACCGGGCCTGTAACGGGCTCCCGGTCATGACCCGCCTTCGGTACGAACTCCAGACAGGAAGAACAATGACGGCATCTCTGCGTCGCGAAGTGACAACGCTCCTCGGCAATCTTGGTGTAGCGGCTGATCTGTATACGGGCGGCAGTCTGACGGTGACCTCTCCCCTGACAGGAGAAGTGATTGCCGATGTTGCGGAAATCAGTGCGGAACAGGCGAAGGAGACGATTGCGGGTTCACTTGAGGCGTTCAGGGCCTGGCGCAGGGTTCCAGCCCCGCGTCGTGGTGAGCTTGTGCGCCTGCTGGGGGAAGAGCTTCGGGTCAACAAGGACGCGCTCGGGCGGCTTGTAACGCTGGAAGTGGGGAAGGTGCCGTCCGAAGGTCTGGGCGAAGTGCAGGAAATGATCGACATCTGCGATTTCGCGGTTGGTCTGTCCCGCCAGCTCTACGGCCTGACGATACCCTCCGAGCGTCCGGACCATCGCCTGACGGAACAGTGGCATCCGATTGGACCTGTGGGTATCATTTCAGCGTTTAATTTCCCGGTGGCGGTCTGGTCCTGGAATGCGGCACTGGCGCTGGTCTGTGGCGACAGCGTAATCTGGAAGCCTTCGGAAAAGACCCCGTTGACGGCTCTGGCCACGCAGGCCCTGTTCCTGAAAGCCGCAGCCCGCTTCGGCAGTGATGCTCCGGCGGCGCTCAGCACGCTTCTGGTCGGTGGGCGCGAGATCGGCGAGCTGATGGTGGAAGACCGCCGCGTTCCCGTTATTTCCGCGACGGGCTCGACACGGATGGGCCGGGATGTAGGTGAGCGCGTGGCGTGGCGTTTCGGGCGCTCCATTCTGGAACTTGGCGGGAACAATGCATCCATCGTCACGCCGTCTGCCGATCTCGACCTGACTTTGCGTGCCGTGGCTTTCGGTGCGATGGGAACGGCTGGCCAGCGTTGCACGACGCTGCGTCGCCTGTTCGTCCATTCCAGCGTCTACGACACGCTCGTGCCGAAGCTGGTGAATGTTTACAAGGCGATTTCGGTCGGAAATCCGGTCGAGGGTGACGCCCTTGTGGGGCCACTGATCGACGCTGCGTCTTTCGACATGATGCAGGACAGCCTCAAGGCGGCGGCCGCGGCGGGCGGGACGGTTTATGGCGGAACGCGCGTCGATGTGAACGGTGAGGCATCGTTCTATGCGCGTCCGGCCATGGTCGAGATGCCGTCCCAGAGCGGCCCGGTTCTGGAAGAGACGTTCGCGCCCATCCTGTATGTCATGAAATACGACACGCTCGATGAGGCCATCGCGCTTCAGAACGACGTGGTGCAGGGCCTGTCCTCCTCCATCTTCGCAACCGATATCCGCGAAGTGGAGCAGTTCCTGTCGGCGCGGGGTTCCGATTGCGGTATTGCCAACGTCAATATGGGGCCGTCGGGTGCGGAAATCGGCGGGGCTTTCGGGGGGGAGAAGGAAACTGGCGGCGGCCGTGAGTCTGGCTCCGATGCCTGGAAGGCCTATATGCGCCGTCAGACAAACGCCATTAATTATGGATGGACCCTGCCGCTTGCTCAGGGTGTGAAGTTTGACGTGGACGGCAGTTCGGCGGACGCCTGATCATGGATTTGCGGGGGAACGGGGCAGAGGCGCCGTTCCCTGATCCTGGGCGGCCGGTGCCTGTTTTTCCTCGCTTGCATGAGTGATGCTGAGCCGGTCATGGGTCGGTGACCAGGGGAGAGCTTTCTCCTCCACCCGACCGGGCGGCGGCCTATAGTCCTCAAGCCAGAGTTTGCCTGCCATGGGATTGATCAGGACGTTGAAGTGCTTGAGGACGTCCATTCCCAGAATATTGAATTCCGCGTCCGGGACGACGTCCAGCGTGACGTCATGCAATGTATGCGAGCCAAGTTGCAGCGTGCTGAAATGATGTCTGTGCCCGAGCAGGACCTGTCCCGCGCCCACACGGATTTCATCATCCTGTGCAAGCATGCGTCGTGAAATCCCCATTTTCCGGGCCACCCACTGCTGGATGATGGAGCGGTTGGCGCTTGTGTTGATCTGCATGTCCACCTTGTGCCCATCCAGAATGGCCGTCAGCTGATTGCGCTGGGGAGACTCATCGTCAAGGGAGGCAAGCGGGAGAAATGGTCCGGGATTTTTGAGAAGTGTGCCGATATCGGGACAGTCTGGCGCGGTCTCATAGTCGAAGATGGCCATTTTCTGGGAATACCGGTCGATCAGGAGATGATAGTTCCCGAGAATGTCCCAGCCGATATCGGCCATCAGAAGCAACCCGTCCGGAGTTTCTGGAGGAGCCTGACTGACCAGAAGGGCTGTCATATCCTTGAGGATGGAGTGACCGATCTGAAGGCTTTTGACAGTCGTCGAATAATTCCCACCCGTTCCGGTGACGGAGACAGTCCTGATGGGATCTTCCCGGTAAAAATCGAATCCTTTTGCCTCCCACACACTGGTCCGTGTAGTGAAGGTCGAGAAAAAGGCTCCGACATCATGGTCATTGATTTTGACGTGAATGACGGGTGCGCCTGCCGGGTTCATGAAGGGCAGGACTTCGCTCATCGTGACACAGTCGTGGATTGTTCTGGCCTGTCCCGCGGAGACAAAGGAAAGCAGGGCGAGAAGAAGAGGCGGCACAGTCCGTCTCGAAACCAGCCAACCCATCATGCATCCTTACCCAACAAAACAGAGTACGGAGAAACTCTGTCCTGTTTTACAGTAAAAACCAAACGGTTTCATAATGTCAGGGAGGTCCGCTTTACCGAGTAAATGCTCTGACGATGGCGTTTTGCTGTTTGACTTCGACGGGGAGT
>CALFLO010000064.1 GCA_937880175.1 uncultured Gluconobacter sp. | reverse complement strand
CCCTGTCTGCAACCTGCACGGCATGCAACTCCATCTCGCGGAGATTTCACGCACGATCGCACAGGACGCTCACGCCGTTCTGATCGTGGATCAGGCGGCCTGGCACACCAGTCAGAAGCTGGATGTTCCTGAGAATATCACCATTCTCCCGCTGCCTCCTCGCGCTCCTGAACTGAACCCGGTGGAAAATCTCTGGCAGTTCATCCGCAATACATGGCTCTCAAACAGGATCTTCAGAACCTATGACGATATCGTCGATATCGCCTGCCATGCGTGGAACCAGCTCGTCGACCAGCCATGGCGTATCATGTCTATCGGGCTACGAAACTGGGCTCATGGGTCATAGCAAGAAACGGTTGGTATTACTCCCATCTGAATACGCCAGAGCCTTCTCCAGCTCCGGGCGAAACACCTCAAAATCCACAGTCCGGGAAAACGCTTCGAGCTGATCACCGAGCCCGCTTAGCCGAGCAAGCCGCTCTTCAACATCAAACAATCCCGCCTGTTTCATCTTCCATATCCCAATCAACGCACGAGAAATAGAATCACAGAGCAGACCTCAAAACCAGAGGGTTTTTCGAACCCTCCAGCTTGAAGAGCGGGGGATCACACCGGTTATTCCGTCAAAGAAAAACCGATGCAATCCACGGAAAATCCTCTTTTCGCTTTATAAAAAACGAAACATCATCGAACGCTTCTTCGCCAGACTTAAACAGTTCAGAGGTATTGCAACACGATATGACAAGCTGAAGTCAACTTTCCTCGCAGCCGTGCAATTCATCTCCGCCATCATTGGAATTAACTGACGACACACCCTAAGCGATTATTGTCGGCATGATTGAAGTGCAAAAGGATATCACGTTTAACAAGATGATAGCGCCTCTGGCAAGCGAATGTAATGTTAAGATCGTACGCAGCATGCTCTACCGATGAGTGGAAAAGCAGAATATGCTGGTCTATTGAATCGTTTTCCGATTGGTACATCGGATATGCGACAGATATTATTCTTTAGACACATCGAAAGTTCTGAACGACAAGCCCACGGACGTGGGTGAATGCCTGATCGCTGGTTACCAAAGTCAGATGACACGTCAAAGCATGTGCCGCGATCATTAGATCCAACGAACCAAGGATTTCACCGCGGCGCTCTTGTGCAGCACGTAATTTTCCATAGTGCTCTGCCACCTCAGTGTCCCAAGGAAGTGTAATCAGTCGATCCATGACACTGCGTGTCAAGCGTTGTAATCGGGTTGCCAATGGACGCTTGGCCAGTCCATAGGCAACCTCTGCGGCTGTTACAGCTGAAACACAACACTGTTCGGGATCAAGGGCTTCGACGTGGGAGAGCACTCTCTCGTCAGCGCGTATGATATCACTTATTGTATTGGTATCGAACATATAAGCAATCACGGCACGGATCCAGCAAAAGGATCCCGATCTTGTTGGGCCTGGACCCGCCCTTCTGGGAAAAGTTCAGCCCCTTTGGCCTGCCGAATGGCAGAGAGTGTCTCCCCCCACCCTACGGGGCGCGGCGAAAGAATGACATCTCCGGTGCGTGGATCTCTGCGGATGGTGACCTCTGATGTGTCAAAGCGGTAGGCAGCAGGGAGACGAACGGCCTGGCTGCGACCAGTCATAAAAATTTTGGCTGTATCTGACATACTCACCTCCATGATAATATGTATCACCGATATATATCGATGAGCTTCGAACACTTCAACATGAAACAATAATTCTGAACGTAAAATTACTCTATTCTACATATAACTTCAAACTCCGTCTTTTCCTGAAAATTGCCTCCCTTCCCTCCACCTACTTGTGATAATACCATTTATCGCAAGTAGGCGGGCGCACGGAAAAAGGGAGGTTTGTCGAAAGCCAGAAGATAATGATAAATCTGCCAATCAAGCAGAAGTTCCGACAACCATGCGGACAGATCCAGGCATTCCGCTACCGCCTCCATTTTTGTCATTCAATGCCCGGTTAAGTTTCTCGAATAACAGACTATTCCCGGTTTTTCTTGACGTGAGGCGCCAGGGCGGCCAGCGATGAGGCCATGGATACAATCAGTCTTCTTGCCCAGCTCCTGACCTTCTCGGCAGGCTTCAGCATTCTCAACCACCATACATTGCGTGTTCCTGTCACGATTGGCGTTTTGGTCTTCTCATTGCTGACCTCGCTGCTGGTCATGATCCTGAATCCGCTGATCCCGGCCTATGATCTTCAGGCTCTCCCACGATCCGTGCTCGGTGCCATCAATCTGCCTGCGGCACTTCTGAACGGTGCCCTTTCGCTGCTGCTTTTTGCGGGAGCCATGCAGGTGAATGTCGGACATCTGCGCGCAAAGCTGATGTCTGTAACAGCCCTCTCTATTCTGGGAACCGTTCTGGCCGTGGCTTTTCTGGCGGTCGCGGCGTGGTGTGTTTTCCCCTTTCTGGGGCACGCCGTTCCCTTTACATGGTGCATCGTACTTGGCGCCATTCTCGCTCCGACAGACCCGGTTTCAGTCGTGGGGATGCTGAAACGTCTCGGCCTGCCAGGACCGATACAGGCCGTTTTTGCGGGTGAGAGCCTGTTCAATGACGGCGTGGGCGTCGTCATTTTCGGTGTGACGATCGGGCTGGCGACTGGAGACAGTCAAGGGGTGGGCGCTTCTGAGATTGCCATGAGCTTCTGCCGCGAAGCGCTCGGTGGTGGTCTTCTTGGAGCGATAACCGGGTGGATCGCGCTTCGTGTGCTCAAGGCGCAGCGTGACCCGCATATCGATCTGCTGACCTCGCTGGCTCTGGCGACCGGAACCTTCAGCATCGCCAATCAGCTGGGGATGTCCGGAGCGATTGCCGTCGTCGTGGCCGGACTATGTTTCGGAACCAGTTACAGCCATTCCGTTTTCGATGAAGTATCCCGCAAGGAACTCGACATTGCATGGACGCTGATTGACGAAGTGCTGAACGTGCTCCTGTTCATGCTCATTGGCTTTGAAATATTGGAGATCACGCCGCATCTGTTTACGGTGCTGGCGACGCTTGCCGTGATCCCGCTGTCTATTGCCGTGCGGGCATTGAGCGTGCTGTTCTCCACCCTGCCGGTTCATCTCCGGCAGTGGGAACGGGGCCGTGTTCTCGGTATCCTGACATGGGGCGGCCTGCGTGGCGGCATCTCGGTTTCTCTGGCGCTTGGCCTACCACCCGGAGACCTGCGCGACCTGCTACTGCCTGTTTGCTATGGTGTCGTGGTGTTCACCATCATCGTGCAGGGTCTGACCATGGAGCGGGTCGCCCGCAGGCTCTATCCGTCAATCGCTTCCCGGTCGCAATAATGCCCTCCTCCCTTCTCCCGGTCTCGATTTCCGCCCGGCGGGTTCTCATTCTCGGGCTTGTCGCAGGCTATGTGGATGCCCTGAGTTTCGTCGATCTGGGCGGTGTCTTTGCAGGCGCGATGACGGGCAATACCACGCATATGGGCGCCTCGTTTATCAGCGGAAACTGGCACCATGGCCTGCTTCTGGTGGGTGTGCTGGGTGTCTTTTTCCTTGCCGCCATCCTGTCCGGCCTGATGCGGCTGTTATGGTCGCCAGCTTATGGTGTCATGGTGATGACAATCTTCATGGTTCTGGCACAGATCGTGCATGGATCCTCCCTACGCTACTGGGGCGAATTTCTCGTGCTTCCGGCACTGCTGGCTGTTCAGGGCGAAACGATCGCGAAATTCTCCGGCACGCCCATGCCCACGATCGTCGTGACAACAAACCTGCTGAAAGCCGCATCGGGAATTGCGGAATGAGTAGCGTCATGTCTTGCGCCGGACAGGAACACTCGCCCTGTCACAGGAAGCATTTTTCTGCCGCTACTTTTGTGGGGGGCTTTTCTGGCTGGCGTGATGGCCGCCGCCATGGGGCTGGCCTTGCACGGTAGTTTTCCGTTCCTGTGGCCCGTCCCGCTCCTTGTCTTTCTATACCGGGATATCTGGAAAACAGAACGTGCAGGGCAAGACGATAATTGAACACTCAGTCCGGCAGGACCAGATCAGACGTGGGACGTAATGCGTTCACGAATGCGAATATGCCTCTCGGTTAGGTCAGATTTTCATGCCTGACAGCCGACATTCAGCTTCCCCCCCAAACCAGCCCGTAGCGCTCCAGCAGATCGTCAATCTCCGTTCCGTGCGTCAGATGCCGGATCAGCCCCGACGCCGGTACCTTCTCTCCGTCCCGCAGTTCCGCTGCCGCCTGTAGCAGCATCCGGACATCGAAAATGCCGCCCGACACTTCCGGCACAGCCCGCCTGACGCCACACAGCGTATAGACCGCCTCCATCGCCGTGCGGACGGAATATTCCGTGGTGAAGACCGTATCGCGTGGCGTTTCGGTGAACTGCCCCAGAAAGGCCAGGTTGACGCTTCCATCCGGCACCACGTTCGGCCGGTCCGCCGGTGCGCGCGGCATGAACTGCGCCGTGATGAACGGCATCATGCACGGACGCGTCGTCGCCCCTGTCGCTGCCATATCGTCGATCTGGTCCATCGGCACGCCCATATGGAACAGCCACTCACGGGTGATTTCCCCCCCCGTGCAGTCCTGCATGGGCTTTTTCACGTAATCACCCGGCACGTCACTGAACAGACCATAGAGCCAGGCCACCACCTGACTTTCGGGCTGCCCTTTGAAATGGGGCTGACGGCTGACCACCCAGCTCATCAGCCAGGATGAATCGGCAATCGTGACCGGGCCACCCGTGATGATTTTCCCAGAAAACGGATCACGCCCCGTAATCCGCTTTACAAGCTCAGGAATCCGCGCATCCCGGGTCGTAACGGTTGCCGACAGCCAGCGGGATTTTGTTGTATCGCCACAGAAAACATCCGGGTTGCCGAATGCGGAATCCTGCGCTGCGATATTCCGCCAGAGCTGCCAGATGCTCCCCTCTTCGATAGCCGTGTCAATCGGCGCAGGTGTATGATGGTCGCCCCAGCGCGAATTCTCCACCATGGAACCGTTGGTCACGAACACCAGTTCCTCTGGCCCAAGATCAACACCGGCGGACGCGCCATTGTCCAGCCAGTCGAGATGGGTCGCAACTTTCTTTCCGCCAGAAACATCAACAGCAACATTTGTCACCTTCACGCCATGACGGAACACGACGCCCTGATCGGCAAGCCATGTGGCCAGTGGTTGGCTCAGGGATTCCTGTTGGTTGTATCTGGTGAACTTCAGCGTATGCAGATCCTTCAGTCCGAGAATCTGATGCACGAACCGTGCGAGGTAACGCTTCATCTCAATAGCGCTGTGCCAGGTCTCGAACGCAAACATCGACCGCCAGAACAGCCAGAAGTTCGAAGCCATGAAATCGCCGGACAGCACATCCGCGATCGTCTTTCCCGCCAGTTCGTCCTCATCGGTCAGAATGAGGGTAATGATCTCGCGTCGCGCCTTTCCCGTGAGCGTCAGCCTGTCACGATCAGCGAGGGGCTGCCCTTGATTACACATGGCGCGGATCGGACTGGTGGATGGATCGGCCTGATTGACCTGCCAGACCTCATCCAGCACCGATGCGCCGGGAATTTCCAGAGACGGAATGGAACGGTACAGATCCCACAGACACTGGAACTGCTCTTCCATCTCCCGACCGCCGCGGATCAGCCAGCCGGTCTCCGCATTCCCCGCTCCGTCCAGCGCGCCGCCGTCGCTGTCCGAGGCTTCAAGAATGGTGATGGCTGAAGGCGTCATGCCTGCATCCCGGATCAGGAACGCCGCCGCCGCCATGCCCGCCAGTCCTCCGCCCACGATCCACGCTGACCATCCTGCCATATCCTGTGGCGCAGGGGGTTGGACAAAAGCCTCATAATTGCTGTGGGCATATCTCATGGCGCGTGTCCTTTTCCGGAAAAGGGCCGATGGCGGGCGGCATTGCTATTCATACGACCCCCAATGACCCGATCTGTCCTTGCGATGTATCAAGTGCTGTAAACAGGAATACCTCTCCCCGCAAGAGGGGACCGGTGCCGGTTTATGCTCCACCACAGGCTCATGCGACAGCGCGCCCGGCAGGGAAAGGCAGGCCAGAAGCCCCGCCAGAACCAGAAGAAACAGACCGGACCACCAGCCATACAGAAAGGCGCCGGCCACGCCGCCCAGCGTGAAGGACAGCACGATGGCGGCATGCAGACCCAGGCGTTCGCGCGTACCGGTCCGTCGGGCCGGGTCAACCGGATGGAAAAACCCTTCCAGCCAGTCCGCCAGTTCCAGCCCCACATCGGTGAGCATTCCTGTCATATGGGTGGTGCGGACACGCGCCCCGGAAATGCGTGTGACCGTGGCGTTCTGGAGCCCCATGAGGAAACTCAGCCCGTAGGCCAGCACCGGATCCCGTGGCTGGGCCGAAAACAGAAAATCCACAGCCCCCAGAAGCCCAAGCAGGCAGGCTTCCAGCAGAATGCTCCGTGCGTAGATCGACGGCAGGTTGTGGCGACGGCCCGCATTGACCAGCAGCGCGGACAGCACCGCGCCGGCGACGAAGGCCAGTATCAGACCGCAGCAGGACAGGACCAGTTCCATGCGCCCTTCATGCAGGCCACTCGCCAGTGCGGAGACATTGCCTGTCATATTGGCCGAATAATAGCCTACGGCCAGAACCCCGGCAGCGTTCACTGCACCGGCGATGGCCGCCAGCGTACAGCACAGACGCCTGTCGATGCTGGCGTTGGCTCCGAGCCCTCGTGAACAAGCACCTGTGCCTCCCGTCGTGACTGACCGCATGAGGGGGGACTCCGTGTTTATCGGTTTCCCCGGACAGCGATCTTTTTTATGAGCGGGATGGTAACAGCCCGCCCTCTTTCGACAAAGCGTCCTGTTTTCAATTTCTTAGGACGATATCTTCCCGGATTGTGAATTGCCACAGATGTGGCGCGATACGCTGCTCCGAAAGATGAATGTTGACTCCCCACACCAATAAAGAACAAATAAGGAACATAAAATCAGGAAATTTGCCTGCACAAGGAACACCGAGCCGTGACATGACTGCTGAAACCCAGAAAAAACCTGGCCTGGAGACGCTTCGGGCGGCGATCAGCCGTCTCGAAGGGCACAGCGACCGGCGCCGCAAGGTGCTGCCCTTTGGCGTGCGCGAGATCGACAGTCGTCTGCCGGGAGGCGGTCTGGCGCTGGGCGCGCTGCACGAGGTGGCGGGCGGCGGCAACGATGCGCTGCACAGTGCGGCCGCCGGTCAGTTCTGCGCCGGGATCGCGGCCCGCACGCGCGGTAAGGTGCTCTGGATCGTCACCCGTCAGGATGTGTTCGCCCCTTCCCTGAAACAGGTCGGGCTATCCGCACGGCGGACCATTTTTGTCGAGGCAGGCTCGGACGTCGATGTGCTGGCCTGTTTCGAGGAGGGGCTGCGGCATGGTGGCCTCGGGGCCGTGGTCGCCGAGGTGGCGCGTCTGTCCATGACGGCCTCACGTCGCCTGCAACTGGCGGCCGAAACGTCCGGCTCTCTTGGCATCGCCATCCGACGCTGGCGACGGCAGACGGATGCGGCGGATTTCGGCCAGCCCACTGCCAGTGTGACCCGCTGGCGGGTCGCCGTCCTGCCATCCGTGCCGCTGCCGGTACCCGGCGTGGGAAGACCACGCTGGTTGCTGG
>CALFLO010000063.1 GCA_937880175.1 uncultured Gluconobacter sp. | reverse complement strand
CGCCCGCAGGGCGCCGGAACAGACCTCGAAATGGCAGTTTTCCACCGAAAAAAGAAAGAGACCATAGAGATAGATTTTATCTTAAAAATATCTGCAAAATGCCGATTGCTGAGTTTTGGCAGGGAACAGCCAAAAACAGCTTGCCATTAGGTCGCACCCAGTGCGACCATAAAGTCGCACAGTGTGCGACCTAATGCCCCCCTATACAGAGGTTTCCCACATGCGGAATGTGACCCGCCTCAAGACCCGCAAGGATCGACTTCGCGAAGACCAAGCTGAACAGGTTCGGCAAGCTCTCCTGCCATTCTTCGACAACCCAGATTTCGATCACGACGCACTCGGGCGAGTTATCGTCACAGTCAACCGCCTCACTACGCCTGAACCCGGAACAACGGAGCCGTTCGTCATGATCCGTCCAGCACAGAACCGTGCCGTCACGCTTTGGCTGATGAAGAACAGCAAACGACCGATGAAGGCCGTAGATGTGTGGACACTACTTTTCGACCACCTGTTCCCGCATACAGGTCAAGTCATGCTCACCCGTGAGGAAATCGCCGACGCTGTTGGAATCCGCGTCAATGAAGTCACCGCCATCATGAATGAACTGGTGAACTTCGGCGCAATTTTCACCGAACGCGAAAAGGTCGCCGGAATGCGTGGGCCAGGATTGGTTCGCTACTTCATGAACAAACACGTCGCTGAAGTCGGAAGTCGTGCCACACAGGACGAACTAGCCCTTATCCCGAGACCTGGAGCTAAGTTGCAAGTTATCCATGGTGGTGCGTCATGACCGATCTTTCTGACGAACTGGCCGCCAAGAGGGCCGCGATCCGTAAGGCCCGAAACAGCACAAAACCCGCTGTCCCAGCCGAACAGGTTCTGGCAATCCTGAAAGCCGATCTGGACCGCGTTCAAGCGGCAATCGACGCTTTGCCACACGAGGAACGGCGTGCGGGTTGAATGGTCCGATGAAGCCCTGACAGATCGGGCCGCCATCGTCGACTATCTGCTCCCCCGAAACCCCCATGCAGCGAAACGGATTTTGCTCCGTCTGATCGACGCCACCCCAGACCTCGCCATGTTTCCCAACATCGGTCGGGAAGGTGAAGACAACACCCGCGAATGGGTCGTCGTGCATCCCTATGTTCTGCTCTACGAAATTCAGGAAACTACGAAAATCGTCAGAATTCTGCGTATTTGGCACACGTCACAAGAACGATAAATCTATCGTATTTTTTTTATTTTATTTTTCTTAGATTTATAATAGAACCCTTCTTGTCATTGGAAGCAAGGAAGGTTCACCACGCAATGGGACGCGCGCCGGGAAGTAAGAATAAAACAATCGCTGAATTAGAAGCTGAAGTAAAAAAAAAGAAAGCCGATATCGCTGCCAAAAAAGCAGCTGAAAAATTGAAAAAAGAAATTGAAAAAAGAAAAAAAGATGAAGAAATTAGAAGAAAAAAAATTGAAAAGGAAAAAACAAAATGAACAATAAACATCTTGGAATTTGCCCCTGCTGCAAAACAGAAGTTATGCCCAAAATTATCGAAGAAAAAATGATTAGAGACCTCTGCGAATGCCCTGAATGTAATGCAAAAATTATGGTGTGCTGTACCCCTGGATGCCAAAATTATGCGCAATCTGGAAAAATATTAAATAATGATTTTTGTCCATCCTGTATAAGTGAGGCACCAAAAGCTATAGGTGCTGCATTATTAGGGGCGGCAACATTAGCGACATCTATTATTACTATTTTGGATTACAAAAACAAAGAGTGAATTACATTCCTAAATCACGACCACGATCGCGCGATCGTGGTCGTGATTTCTGTTCTCGTTCCAACTGCACCTGCCGATCCTTCTCGGCTACTTTCCGGGCTTCCTCGACCGCCCTGATGTCCTGCTGGCGCTGCATTTCCCGCCTGATCTCGGCCTGACGCACCAGTTCCTGTCTCTGGCGTTCAGCCTCTCTCTCCCGCTCCATCCGCTGCCCGATCTTCCGGGCCAGACCGACCGCCAGCCGTGCCTTCCTCTCAAGGCTGGAGAACAGCTCCTGCGCCGTCTCCATGGCCTTGCGGGCCGCCTCAAGCACCCCGTTCCGCTCGCGGATCTCCGCATTCTGTTTCCCGAGATCCGTCACCAGCTCCCGGTCGGGGATCTCGCGGCCCGCCTGCCGCTCCATGGCGGTCGCTGACACCCCCATGTGCCGGGTTGGCTCCTGCTCCTTCCCCTGGCGCTCGAAGCTCCGGTGATCCACCCACTGTTCGACCTGGTGCCGTTCCAGCGCCATGTTGATCTGGCGCGCCCACACACCCCGCATGTGCTCGATCTCGACCGAGGCGGTGCTGGCCACGTCCAGAACCCGCGTCTTGGCCCCCAGACCATCCTC
>CALFLO010000062.1 GCA_937880175.1 uncultured Gluconobacter sp. | reverse complement strand
GACATCCCCCCCCAACCCGACCCCGATCAGGACGGCTGTGTATTTTGAATCGAAAGCCAGTCCCAGCAGAAGACCCGAAGCAATCCACCATGGAAGAGCAGTACGCGGTTTCAGTTCCGGATCAACCGCACGGCTGAGCGTGTAGAGAAACAGCGTAATGAAAAACAGCAGCGGCGTGTCGGGCGTCATTGTAGCCGCGCCCAGCCCCAGCATGAGTGTGGCATTGAGGACCAGTGCTGCCTTGAGACCGGAGTCCGGCCATGGGGAGGACGGCAGCAGCCTGCGGGCGGCCTGATAAAGCGCCCAGCTTCCCGGCAGGACAGAGAGCGGACCCAGCAGACGAACACCCAGCGGCGTATTCCCGGCGATCCATGTCCCGACCCGGATCCAGAGGGCGACCATGAAGGGATGATCCAGATAGCCCGGCTGCAGATTGCGGGACCAGACCCAGTAATAGGCCTCGTCCGGCGTCAGCGGAACGCTGGCGGCGAGGAACAGGCGAATAACAGTCAAGGCCGCGAGCAACGCCCAGAACATTCTGAGTTGCCGCGTTGTTTCAGTCGCACTCAAGATTTCAGCGCCAGACGAGGGTGGAGGAGACCGCATAGTTCCACACAACACCCACGACCGCTCCGGCAGCGGAGGAGCGGTCCCAGTGGCCATGACCGGCGCTATCCAGCATCATGCGGGCAATTCCGATATTGGCAATCGCACCCAGCGAGCAGACTGCGCTGAAAATAGCCAGTCCCCACCAGAGCTTCGCGCCCTTCAGACGACGGTCATGATAGGTAAAGCGGTTGTTGAGTATGAAATTTGTCAGGATGGCGACAACTGTTCCCGCAAGCTGCGCCCAGGAAAAATCCAGACCACAGGCTCCAGCCAGATTCAGCACGACGACATTGACGACCACGCCAATCAGCCCGACCAACGCAAAGGCCATAAAACGCGTCGGCAACCAGCCCTGTGTCAGCTTGTCGAGCAGCATGGTCGCAAACTGGAGCAGGACGACGATATCGAGCTTGCTTTCGCCTGCCAGCCGCGGACGAAAAACAAACGGCACCTCGACAATGCGGACGCTGCGTGGCGCGGACATCACCAGATCAAGAAGGATCTTGAAGCCGGTTCCCGACAGGCGCGGAAGCAGCGTGTCAAAAAGGTCCCGGCGCATGGCGAAAAAACCGCTCATCGGATCGCTCAGGGGGTGCGGCATGACGGCCTGCGCGGCCCTGATGCCAGTATCGGAGAGCACATGTCTCCAGTGCCCTGCCAGCCCGGCGCTGTCTCCGCCCTCGACATGCCGACTCGCCACAACGATTTCCGCACCGGCCTGCAATTCGGTCAGCATGGTGCGCAGGACGGATTCATCGTGTTGCAGATCGCCGTCCATGACCGCGACCCACTGCGCACTTGATGACAGGATGCCTTCGATCACGGCGGAAGACAGGCCCCGGCGCCCTACCCTGCGTAATACACGAACCCGCGGATCCAGACGGGCAAGCCGGGAAACCTCGGCCGCGGTACCGTCCGGAGAGCTGTCATCAACGAAGATGACTTCCCACCTCCGGCCTTCAAGCGCGCTGTCCAGTGCGGCCACCATGGGCGCCACGTTGGAGACCTCGTTGTAACACGGGACGATGACGCTCAGTTCGGCTGGTAGAAACGGCATCCCGGGGGCAGTCATGGGATCAGCCGTCAGATCGGCACGCCGGCGAGATCACGGCTTGTATGGATGGTCTGAAGGGTCTGGACGCGGACGACGTGCGGGCTGTCGGTCAGCAGGCGCGTCAGAGCGTTCTGATGGGCAGCATCACGCGCGACAAGACGCACGAGAAAATCGCCCCCGCCGCGGATCATGTGACATTCCCGCGTTTCGGGCCAGGCACCCACCTGTGCCTCGAAGGCTTCAAGCACGCTCCCCTTCTGGCTCTCAAGGCCGATCAGGGCGTAGAAATTCAGGGACCAGCCCAGCAGGGCCGCATCAACCTCGGCATGATAGCCCTTGATGATTCCCAGTTCCTCAAGCCGCCGCACACGTCGCAGGCAGGGAGGCGCGGAGATGCCGGTACGGCGGGCCAGTTCCACATTGGTCATGCGTCCATCGGCCTGGAGTTCGGCGATGATCTGCCGGTCGATGGCATCCAGTTCAATCGGTGCGGGGTGCGGAGGTGCGTTCATTTCACTCTGACGTATATGGCAGGTGACATGATCCGCAAAGATGGCACATGCGTCGGAAGTCTTTATATGGGGGACCCAGATACCCATTGAGGACCAATCATGCCTGAAATCCATCATACGGATCTGCTGGTCGTTGGCGCCGGCCCTGCTGGTTACACGGCGGCAATCTACGCGGCCCGCGCAAGTCTCAAGCCGATTCTCGTCACCGGAATGCAGCCCGGCGGTCAGCTCACCATCACCACGGATGTTGAAAACTATCCCGGATTTGCGACTCCTGTTCAGGGCCCGTGGCTGATGGAGCAGATGCGCGCCCAAGCCGAACATGTCGGAACGCAACTGATATATGACCTGATCGTTCAGGCCGATCTGAAGAATGGGCCGGGACCGGATGGCTATTTCCGAATGGTCGGGGATTCGGGGGATGAGTTCCGGGCACGCACGGTCGTGATCGCAACGGGAGCCCAGGCCAAATGGCTTGGTCTCGAATCGGAAAAGCGCCTTCAGCGCGGTGGGGTCTCGGCCTGCGCGACCTGTGATGGCTTCTTTTATCGTGGCAAGACAGTCGCCGTGATCGGTGGTGGCAACACAGCCGTTGAGGAAGCGCTCTACCTGACGCATCACGCCGATAAGGTTCACTTGATCCATCGCCGGGACAGCCTGCGGTCCGAGCGTATTCTTCAGGAGCGCCTGTTCGCCAATCCGAAAATCGAAGTTCACTGGAACCAGGCCGTCGAGGAAGTTCTGGGGGCGGGAGAGCCTGAAGTCGTCTGTGGGATCGCCCTGAAAGACACGCAGACCGGCGCACTTTCAAAGCTGGATGTGGACGGTGTTTTCGTGGCCATCGGGCATACGCCGAATGCTGGCCCGTTCCGTCATGAAGTCGCCTGTGACGAAGACGGATACATCCTGACCGAAAGTGGCGGGACAGAAACGTCTGTCAAAGGCGTGTTCGCAGCCGGCGACATTCAGGATCGTATTTTCCGGCAGGCTGTAACGGCGGCCGGAACCGGCTGTATGGCGGCGCTGGAAGCAGAACGATATCTTTCTGGCATACCTGCCATGACAAAAACTTGACCCTCGCCTGCGCTTCAGACAGTTTCGTCCATTCAACGACATATCTTGACGGATAACGCCGGGACATATGGGTAAGAAGGACGAAGACCGTCGCATCGGCGAACGGGGAGAAAACCAGATGGACTGGGACAAGCTGCGGATTTTTCATGCCGTGGCGGAGGCTGGGTCCTTCACCCATGCCGGCGACCGGCTGGGACTGAGCCAATCGGCTGTCTCGCGCCAGATTTCCGCGCTTGAAGACGTCCTGCGCGTGCCGCTGTTCCATCGGCATGCGCGCGGACTGATCCTGACAGAACAGGGCGACGTCCTGAACCGCACGGTCCGCGAAGTCTTTTCCAAGCTTGCCCTGACACAGGCGTTCCTGAGTGAAAGCAAGGAACGGGCAGCGGGAAAGATCAAGATCACCACAACGACCGGCTTTGGCCTGTCGTGGCTTTCTCCGCGCCTGAACCGTTTTCTGGAACTGCATCCCGATATTGAGGTCACGCTTCTGCTTGAAGATGCGGATCTGGATCTCGGGATGCGTGAAGCCGATGTCGCGATCCGGTTGCATCCGCCGACCCAGCCGGATCTGGTTCAGCGTCATCTCGCGAACTTCCCCATGCCGATCTATGCCAGTGCGGAGTATCTTGAGCGGAACGGTACGCCGCATTCGCTGGAAGATCTCGCCAATCACCAGATCATAAGTTTTGCGGGTTGGCATCTACCGCTCCCCAACGTGAACTGGCTGCTTGACCTGTTGCGTCAGGAAGGCGTCGCGCGTCAGGGAAGCCGCCGACTGGCGATCAATAATATCTCTGCGGTTGCAAACGCCATCGCGGCCGGAACCGGGATCGGCTCCCTGCCCCTGTATGCCGCGACAGGCTATCCGGGCCTTGTCAGGATCCTGCCCCATCAGCAGGTCCCGCTTGTGGAGGCGTATTTCGTCTATCCGGAAGAACTGCGCACTTCAAAGCGAATCGCGGTATTCCGGGATTTCCTTCTTTCCGAGATCAGCAATCTCAAGGGACACGACTGAGGCGAAACCGGGAGGCCGAACTGTCTCTTATCCCCTGCGACCATGTGTCGCGGGGCACGCATGAAGCCGGTTACTGGAGCGGAACACCGCTTCCCCGATCGGGGCAAAGCCGCTCCCACGCCCAAGACGCCTGGCACTGTTGGGCATCTGCTCAAGCACAATGACGCCCGATGCCATCCGATAGCAGACTCTCGCCTGTGCAGTAGTGTGGTGTTGAGAGGCTTTCGGCAGAGTTTTCAGGACACCGTGAGCTGAAGCCATTGGGGGCGCCAGAAGGGAAACACCCATCAGGCACAGGCTGACGGCCCAGACAGACACAACCAGAAAATGCGGGACAGGTTTCATAACACCACGATACCGCAGAAGTGGCATTCCAAACCAGCCCCGGCCTTCATGCAGATCGGACCGGGAAGAAGGCTGATGCAACAGGGACACAGCCCATTCAATCGTCGTTTTTCTGGGAAGAAAGACGCTGGTTAACGCGCTCCCTCAACTCCTTGCCGACCTTGAAGAACGGAACACTTTTTTCCTCGACCGGCACGACATCGCCTGTTCGCGGGTTCCGCCCGGTTCTGGCCGCGCGTTCGCGGGGAAGAAATGCACCAAAACCCCGCAATTCCACGCGGTCTCCACGTGCCAGCGCCGCGCCGATCTCGTCAAAGACCGCATGGACGATACGTTCTATGTCGCGGGTAAGAAGATGCGGGTATGCTGCCGCCAGTTCAGCGATGAGTTCGGACCGGGTCATGACAGTTGTTCCACCTGACTCCGCCTTCTGAAACAGGTCATCAGAGTTGCAAAATCGCAACGGCTCCGTCAAGGCCTTCGCGATCGATCATACTTGAGAAAGTTCCCCCCAGCAGGCCTTGCAAAATCGCTTTTTTGCCGGGCCATTCGTACCAGTGCCGGGAATGCTCGGGGACCAGTGGCAGAACGGGATACGAAGCATTGCCGATTTTCAGCTCTTTCCTGAGCCAGAGCCGCGCGGCATCCTCATCACCGAGCTCATCCACAAGCCCCAGAGCGATAGCCTGGCGCCCGGTATAAGCCCGACCGTCCGCAAGGGAACGAACCTTGTCTTCTGACAGATGGCGACCATCCGCAACCATCGAGACAAACTGACCGAACAGATCATTCACGAGGCCCTGCAGCATCTGGCGCCCTTCCGGCGTTAACGCGCTGGCCGGATCGGTCTGGTCCTTCATGACACCTGAGGTAATGGCGTCGATCCCGACTCCCAGACGCGCCAGACCGGCTGAGACATCGGGGCGCTGGAAAATCACACCGATCGACCCTGTCAGCGTAGAGGGTAAGGCCACGATATGCTGGGCGGGAACCGACAGCATATAGGCGGCAGAGGCTCCCATATCGCCCATCGAGACAGCGACAGGTTTGACCGCGGCAAAGCGTTTGACGGCCTCATGCAGACGTTCTCCCCCCGTAACACCCCCACCGGGACTGTCCACTACGAGCAACAACCCGGTCACATCCGATGACTCCCGGGCCTGTTTCAGGGCACGCACAGTCTGTGCGACATCATTCTGAACGATCCCGGTGATGGACAACCGGACGATATGTGACCTGTGCGCCGACGCCGTGCTGACGGAACCATTGTGACCCGCCATCGAAACGACCACGGCGCCAAAAAAAGCAACGAGAGCCCCGACACGCCAGAGCATCAGTTGCCGATGCTTCACCTGACCCGCCAGAAAGGCATTCAGTTCAGCGTTAATGGACTGGCTCCTGTCTCTGTCATCTTCAGATATCCGGCTGATGAGATCATGATCCGGCAAAATCCCACCAGCCGATTACTCATGGAGACTCAGTCTTCTTTCTTGGTGCGGCGTCCACGGGCGCTTTCTTTCTTACCCTCACCTGCCGCTGCACTGATCTTCCGACCAAGACCGATTTCGCGCGCCAGAGCAGAGCGGCGCTGTGCATAGTTCGGCGCAACCAGCGGATAGTCCGAGGGGAGACCCCACCGCTCACGATACTGTTCCGGTGTCATATTATAGGCGCTCTGAAGATGACGCTTGAGCATTTTCAGCTTTTTGCCATCTTCGAGACAGATAATATAGTCAGGGAAAACGGAGCGCTTGATGGGCACAGCCGGCTGAGGACGCTCGGACTGCGGTTCTTCTTCAGGAACGCCAGCCTTGGCCAGCGCGTCATAAACCTGGCGGATCAGAGCAGGCAGAGCTTCTGCTTCAAGTGTTCCGCGCGAAGCCTGGGCCGCAACGATCTTGGCAGTAAGTTCCAGAAGACCGGTACTGGAAGTGTTTTCGGACATGAAAGTTCATCCCTCTGCTCAAATGTTTTTTCATTTCCATAACGCCTGTAAAGGGTCAGGTAAATGCGCCATGGAAATATTTGACGTATGCCTTTGCCGACTCAGGATTATCATCATATCAAAATAACCCGCAAACAAAAAAAGCAGGCACGCGTGCCGGAATATTCAGTCTTGAGAATGACAACTGAGGCAATGACATGAACCATGAAACCGTTGTGCTCTCAACAACAAGTGATTTTTCCGGCTGGCGCGCCTGGGCGCGAAAACTGCTTCATGACAGGGTGCCCGCCGATACAATACGCTGGACCGTTGAGGCACCATCCGACCTGTACGCCTCCTCTACCACACGTATTCTTCCCACGGCACCGTCGACAACCAGTGTTCCGCGATCTCTGGCTACTCTTTTTCCTGCTGTGTTCGTTTCCGAAGCGCCTGAACGCTTCCAGTTACTTTATATTACGCTTCAGACCCTGCGTGATGACATGACTGTTCCCGATGAACTTTCCAAACAGCTTCTGGGACTCGCAGCCGGGAGCCGGAAGCGGGTGCTTGATCTGCGCTGCCAGATGCCAGACGCACGCAGCCCTGAATGTCAGATTATCCGGACATCCCATGCAGCAGCCCTCATCGACAGTCAGGCAACGGCGCTTTCCAATCTGCGCCCCACCCCTTGGGCCATAGTCGCGCCCGAGCGGACACTTTTCTGGGATGGTCAGGAATGCCGTTTCGGTCCAGCGCTGGAAGACGATATTTCCGAGCCATCTGAAATGATCGCCGCCGCACGCAACATCGCAACGGCCGGTTCCGGCAATGCCTGGTGGGATGGAATTGCACCCGTCCGGCTGCACCCTGTCGCCACCGATATCGCTTCATCCCCGTCCCTTGCCAACCTGCGAGGTCAGGCCATCGACTGCCAGATGTGTGACCTTTGCGGGCCGGCCACACGGACAGTTTCGGGTGAAGGCAATCCTGACGCCGAAATCATCTTCGTGGGGGAGCAGCCGGGAGATCAGGAAGATCTTCAGGGCCGCCCGTTTGTCGGTCCGGCGGGACAACTGTTCGATCAGGCCCTGAGAGAGGCTGGCGGAAACCGTGCGCAGGCCTGGATCACGAATGCGGTCAAACATTTCAAGTTTGTACCGAAGGGCAGACGTCGTATTCACCAGAAACCGGACTCGACAGAGATCTCCGCCTGCTCGCCCTGGCTGGCAGCGGAGCGCAAGGTTCTGGCCCCGAAGGTAACGGTGATGTTGGGCGTTACAGGAGCCAGCGCTGTTCTGGGACGTCAGGTGACAGTGTCGCGTGAACGTTCAAGGCATATTGCACTGGCGGACGGAAGTATCGGTCTGGTAACCGTACACCCGTCTTATCTGCTCCGCCTCCCCGATGAGGAGTCGAAGACACGCGAATATACAAAATTTGTAACCGATCTCAGAATGGCAATTTCCGCTCTCGCCGGATAATCCTGTTAGGGCTAAGAAACTCCCGTAATGAGTGGCAGCACCATATCCTCGGGACAACCGACTCCGGATAACACGACCACACGGCCTGCACCTCTGCGGCCGCGCGCGCGTCCTTTTCTCTCGTGGCTGTATGCACCCAGCCCCTCATCCGTCACCTTTGCCCTGCGCAACACCATTGCGGCGTGCCTGGCGATCGGAATCGCGTTCTGGATGGAACTGGATGATCCGGCCTGGGCTGCCATGACTGTCTGGGCCGTCGCGCAGACCAGCCGGGGCGAGAGCCAGTCCAAGGCAAAATGGCGTATCGTCGGCACTGTCAGCGGAGCTGTCGCGGCGATTTCCATCATGGCCGCGGCACCACAGGCGCCATGGATGTTCTTTCCCATGATCGCCCTGTGGATCGGCCTGTGTAGCGGATTTGCGACATTCGTCAGCAACTTTCGCTCCTATGCCCTTGTTCTTGCAGGATATACCTGTTCGATTATCTGCATGGGCGCAGCGTCCAATCCCGATAATGTCTTCATGATCGCGATGTCGCGTGGCACCTACATCGTGCTTGGCGTGTTGTGCGAGGCCCTGATGGGGCTCATTTTTGCAACGAGCCAGGAACGACACGCCCGAGCGCAACTCCGACAGAAACTTGAATCGGCGCTGGTTCTCGTCACGACGACATTATGCAGCCTGCTGGGCGAAGAACGCGGAGCCCTCAACACGGCCCGCCGGCAGTTCGGTACGATCCTGACAATCAACGACCAGATCGAATTTGCTGAAGTCGAAATGGGGCCGCACGGCCACGAAGGTGATCATGCGCGCGCAGCACTCGCGGCTGTTTCAGCACTTCTGTCGCGCGGCTTTGGAATGGCCATGCGCCTTCAGGTGCTCAACCATGACCATCCGGCATTTACCAAAACGGCTGACGAGATCCTTGCCTTCCTCAGGCAGTTCCCGCAGCGCCTGCCAGACCAGAACGCCGTCCCTGCCCTTCTGGCGGACCTTCAGCACTTTCGCGATATCTGCCGCCTTTACGCCGCACCACACCGCGAAAGCGACATCCGCTCTGACCTTGAGCCCATTCCCGGCCTGGAGCCTTTTGATCTGACCAATGAAGGTCAGGAAATGCAGTCAGACAGGCTGGATGAACGCGTCCTGTTCGTTTCTCTCGGAGAACTTCTGGGAGACCTTGAACAGGCCATCAAGGAATACGAGGCCAGCACGCACCGCATCAAAGGTGATCATTTCCACTTCCAGCTCGAAACCCATCGCGATACCCGCGAAGCAGTCCATAACGGGCTTCGTGGTGCCTGCGCCGTTCTGATCACAGCCTATATTTATGAAGTCACAGCCTGGCCAAACGGACTGGGCTTCATCGCCATTACGACGCTGGTCTGCGGCCTGTTCGCAACCAAGGAAAACCCGGTGCTCGGCACAACCGAGTTTCTCAAGGGCGCGGTCGCTGCCTATTTCATGGCATGGATTCTGGTTTTCGTGCTCATGCCGAAAGTCACGACCTTCGAGACGCTGACGCTCTTTCTGGGACCAGCAATGTTTCTGGGAGGACTGGCGAAAGGAAATCCCTCTACTGCCGGTGGATCAGCAGCATACGGGCTTCTTCTTCCCGCAATGCTGGGCCTTGAAAACCATCACGTCATGAATGAAATCGCCTTTTATAACGGCAACATGGCAACTGTTCTGGCGGTCGCCGTCAGTGTGATCGTTTTCCGGAGCGTATTGCCATTCAGCAGCGATGCCGAACGCTTCCGTCTGCGCCGCATCATGCTCGGAGAACTGCAACGCCTGGCCCATGCGGGCTTTACACCCCGCATCAGCGTCTGGATCGGGCGCAATACGGATCGCTTTGCCCGACTGATCCGCCATGCCGGGCCGACCCCTGCCCCGCTGATCGAAGCCTGTATCCTCGGAACCCTGGCAACACTCACGCTCGGGCTCAACGTCATCCGGCTGCGTACGCTTCTGGACCGCGAATACCTACCCGAAAGCGCACGACGCCCGATCCTGCTGGTTCTGCATTATGTCGAGCAGTCCACGAGACGGCATGACAAAGCCGCCCGCATTGCGGAAGCAGCGGTCAGACGACTGCGTGCTCTCGATGCACAAGAAACGGATCTGGTGACACGCCTCGAACTGACACGCGCCATCACCTACCTCGTCGTCATCGCCTACACGATGCGGACGAACGAAGACTTCCTTGATGCCAGCAAACCGTTCCGGGGAGAGAAGAACAGCCGTCTGCTCAACTCCGGACAGGGCTGAATATTTTCTACTAGATCGTCTACAGGTCAGGTGGCGGAGAGGGTGGGATTCGAACCCACGGTACCCGCGAAGGCACAACGGTTTTCGAGACCGCCCCGATCGACCACTCTGGCACCTCTCCGTACGGCTCTGCTTTTGCGCTGAACCTGATCGACGGAGGGGCTTATGACGGGGTTTGTCAGACATTGCAAGAGGGGCAGAGGATGTTCCTGAGAGAAAGATGGTCCAGAAGTTGTTTTTTCGCCGTTTCTGATTGACTGGAAGCCTTCGGATCTGTATCGACCGCGGCTGTTCCATGTCCCTCATTCCTGATGGTCAGCATGGAGCCAACGACAAAAAGCGACTGGGTCGCGCCAGATCGGGACACCCCGGCAGAAGCGGCCACGAGATCGGAACAGAGAGAGTTTCCAGAATGTACGCAGTTATCCGCCCCGGCGGTAAGCAGTATCGTGTTGCTCCCGAGAGCATCCTCAAGGTTGAGAAGCTCGAAGCTGAAGCCGGCAGC
>CALFLO010000061.1 GCA_937880175.1 uncultured Gluconobacter sp. | reverse complement strand
CAGTACGACGCACAGGAAGTCCTGCCGGGCGCGCATGTGAACGGCAAGATGACCATGGGCGAGAACATTGCGGATTCCGGCGGTCTGAACCTCGGGCTTCAGGCGTATCATGACTCGCTGCACGGTAAGCCTGCACCGGTTGTGCATGGTCTGACGGGCGATCAGCGCGTGTTCCTCGGCTGGGCGCAGGTCTGGCGTGAAAAGGATCGTCCGGATGCGCTGCGTCAGCAGATGCTCTCGAACGAGCATGCTCCGGCCGTCACCCGCGTCAACATCCCGGCTCACAACATCGATGCCTGGTATGATGCGTTCGACGTGAAGCCCGGCCAGAAGCTCTATCTGGCACCGGATCAGCGCGTAAAGATCTGGTAAGGTCGTGACAAATCGGAACGTGGGGCCTAATCACGGTCTCACGTTTCAATTTTCTGCCTGACGGACCCATTCTCATGACACAAATGACGATCGGCCATCTGTACACCTCGTTGCATGCGGGATGTGCCAGCGCGGTCGCGCGCGTGCTTGAGGCCTATGAGGTCGATGTCGAATATGTCGATCTGGACCCCGAAGACGTCGAAGAGGCTCTGGAGCAGGGGGAGGTCGATCTTCTCGTTTCCGCCTGGTTCCCGCGGGATGAAAATCTTGCCGGGCCGGGGTGTCGGGTTCTGGGGGATCTGTACCAGCCGGTCGTCAGCTTCGCGGCCCTGTCGCCGCTGGGAGCCGTCGGGACGCTGGGTTCTGCGGATGTGGACCGCATCATCGTCAGCGATGACAGCCGTCAGGCGCTGGAGGAGGCTCTCAAGCAGCTTCCGGCCCTGTCGGTTCTGCCCATCGAAAGCATCGGGGAGGGGGCGCTGATCGAGCGTCTTGAAAAGGCCCGCGATGCCGGGGAAAAGCCCCTTGTGGTGGCGACGCAGCCCCATGCGGTTTTCCATACGGATCTGCTGAACGTGATCGAGGATCCGTCGCATCTTCTGGGTGGGGAAATGTCGGCGCGCATGATCATGCGTGAAGATGTGGCCCGGAAGGCGGACAGCGATCTGCTCGACGAACTTTCGGAAATGATGCTCGGCAACAAGGTCATGAGCGCCCTGGATTATGTCATTTCCGTCGAAGGGCAGGACCCGGAAGGGGCTGCCGAAGCCTGGCAGCGCGGGCGTCTGATCGGTCGGTGATGCAAAAGGGGGCGCGGGAAACCGGCCCCCTTTTTTTCGGTCTCAGCGGAAAACGAGACCGCCGTCGATCAGGACGGACTGGCCCGTCATGTAATCGGCGTCGCTGCTGGACAGATAGGCGACGAAACCTGCGACATCGTCTGCCGTCTCTACGCGGCCGAGCGCGATTCCCTCGACATATTTCTTGTAGGTCGCGCCGACTTCCGTGCCGGTGATTTCGGCCATGCGCTTGTCGATTGTGACCCACATGTCCGTTCCGACAATGCCGGGGCAGTAGGAATTGACCGTGATGCCCGAGGACGCCAGTTCCTTGGCGGCGGACTGCGTCAGGGCGCGGACCGCGAACTTGGTTGCGGAATAGGCACCCAGCAGGGGGTAGCCTTCATGTCCGGCGATCGAACAGGCATTGATGATTTTGCCCTTCGTGCCGTTTTCCTTGAAAATCTTTGCGGCGGCCTGAATGCCCCACAGCACGCCCTGAACATTGATGCTGAAGATCTTTTCGATCTCGGCGGGTTCGATGTCCAGAACCGGCTTGACCTGACAGATGCCGGCGTTGTTGACCATGATGTCCAGCCCGCCCAGCGTCTTCGCACCTTCACGCAGGGTGGTGGCGAACTGGTCGCGGTCGCTGATATCGGCCGTGAGGGCTACCGCACGCCGACCCAGAGCTTCGACGTCCTTTGCGGTCTGGGCGAGAATGTCCTGCTTGACGTCGAGCAGGATGACGTCCGCGCCGTCCTTGGCCAGACGAAGCGCAATGGCCTTGCCGATGCCCTGGGCGGCTCCCGTGACGGCGGCGACTTTTCCAGAAAGGGACATTGAAAAAAGATCCTTCGATTGTCCGTCATCTGCATGTGACTGCCATGACGGCGGGAACCATCGACCCTTTGTCTGGCGGTTTCCACAAAAAATCGTCCGTTTCTCAAAAGTGACACGGGATTGTGTCAAAGGGGACGGGAACTGTCCGGAGCGCGGGTGTAATTTTCACAAACCTTCTCTGGTCATGTGTTTCCGTGACGGCGAGGATGCGTTAAATAAACGTTACGACAAGTCTTCGGCGGGAACTGATGAACCATTCGG
Source organism: uncultured Gluconobacter sp. (assembly GCA_937880175.1). Classification (GTDB taxonomy): domain Bacteria; phylum Pseudomonadota; class Alphaproteobacteria; order Acetobacterales; family Acetobacteraceae; genus Gluconobacter. The sequence continues at coordinate 8,563 of CALFLO010000061.1, read as the reverse complement.
AAAGCATTAGCGCCGTTTTTGAGGCCTTCGCGGGTATCAGCGACGAGGAATGGCTTCAGGTTCTGGTGTCGTCCGTGCATATCCCCGAAATCCGGGGCGTGACGATGCCAGCCTTTCCGCCTGACGATCTTCAGCGCGAGATCCATGGGCATCATGGAGAGATCTCCATCCATGAGGCGCATGTGTTCTTCCGGGAAATCAAGGCGTACTGCGCCTATGCCGGGCGTCCTGTCCGCCCGGAGACGACGCTGCTGGATTTTGGCTGTGGCTGGGGGCGTATCGCACGGCTTTTCATGAAAGACATTCGCCCGGCCAATCTGTATGGCGCGGAAACCACGGATCGTTTTCTCATGGCGGCGCGACGGGCCAATCCTGCGCTCAACTTTCTGGGCTGCGAGCTGGTGCCGCCCATGCTTCTGACGTCGGAAAGCCTCGACCTGATCACGTCATGGTCCGTGTTCTCGCATCTGGACGAGTTTCTGGCCGGGCACTGGGTGCGGGAGTTTCACCGTCTGCTCAAGCCGGGCGGGATGCTGGTCATGACGACGCAGAGCCGCAGGTTCATCGCTTTCTGCGCGGAACAACGCCTGAAACGCGCCTCCGGCATCAGGCTGGAGCACCCCTGGCATGAAGTCTGCGCTGACAGTTTCATTGACGAGGCCCGCGCCAATGCGGAGTTCGAGGCCGGGCGTTTCCTGCATGCGGCGTCCTCAAAGCCGCCGCAGCCGGGGGCGCATTATGGCGAGGCGATCATTCCGCGGAATTACATCATCAAGGCCTGGGGCGGTCTGTTCCGTCTCATCGAATACATGGACAACCCCGTACGGTTGCCACAGGTCCTGATCGTGATGCAGAAGATCGGGTAGGCATTCTCTGTCGCGACGTGACGGCGTGTAAGGAGCGGGGTTTGAAAAAAGCCAGTATCAGGGCAGGTCTGTCAGCGGCTCTTGTGCTCCTGCCGCTTTCCGTCACTCTCGCCCAGACGACGGAGACCGTGACCGTCACCGGGCAGCATGCCATGCGTGTCGGCAGCTATAAGGGCATCCACTGGGTCTATGAGCGGTTCGACCGCCTGGCGGAGCGGGCGCGGCAGGATCTTTCGCTGCATTTTCTGGGTGACATCCTGCCCGATCACGCCGTGCCGTCCGAGGCGCATGTCGTGTTTCATGCGAAAAGTGGTGATATCCCGCTTTTCGTCGGGCAGGACCGCGAGATGCATTTTCCCCGTTCCGATGCGCTTTTAGCTGAAAACCCGCCCGTCCTGCTGACCCTGCCGTCCGACCGAAAGGTCCAGCTCGAACTGGCGATTGAAGTCGCGCCTCTGCCAGCACCGTCGTTTACGAAAGAGCAGGCGCAGGTGTGGCTTGGAGAGATCAACGCCTCTATCCGGGATTTCTTTGGCGTGATCCTCGCTTTTCTGGCCCCGGATGCCCATCGTCTGAAGGTCGATGTGGCCCCCGGCGGGCGTTTCGAGGCGGTCGAGAACGGGACGGCGCGGCTTCTGGTCGATAATCAGGGGGCTGTGCCTTACACGTTCATGCTCCGGCCACAGGACTATCAGGATGGAACGGTATTCCTTTCCGACAGGCCGTTTTCGATGATCCGCGTGAAGGTGCCGACGGACGAGTTCTTCACGCTCAAACGTAAAAAATAACGCGGGATTTGACAGATGGCCCGCGAGGACGCATCACGCGGAACCTTAAATTCACTGCCAGCAGGGGGATCCATGTCGGTTCACGCGTTCGTCTTTCCGGGACAGGGGAGCCAGTCCGTCGGGATGGGTCAGGCCCTGAATGAGGCTTTTGCGTCCTCCCGCGCCGTTTTTCAAGAAGTGGACGAGGCGCTTGGCGATCATTTGTCGCGCCTGATGTTCACTGGTGATGCGGATGAACTGACGCGGACCGAAAACGCCCAGCCGGCGCTGTTCGCGGTCTCGCTCGCTGCCGTGCGCGCGCTGGAAAGCGAAGGCGGCTTCAAACTGGCGGACAAGGCGGCTCTGGTGGCCGGTCATTCGCTGGGTGAGTATTCCGCGCTGGCCGCTGCTGGCACGCTGGGTATTGCGGAAGGGGCGCGTCTGCTGCGTCTGCGCGGACAGGCCATGCAGCGTGCGGTTCCGGCGGGTGAGGGCGGCATGGCGGCTCTTCTGGGCGTTGATGCGTCGCAGGCCCGTGCAATCTGCGACGAGGCCTCCCAGGGCGAGACGCTTGAAATCGCCAATGACAATGGCGGCGGCCAGATCGTGGTCTCCGGTGTGATGAGCGCCATGGACCGCGCCATTGCTGTGGCGAAAGAGCATGGCATCAAGCGTGCCGTGAAGCTGCCTGTTTCTGCACCGTTCCATTCATCACTGATGGCGCCGGCCGCGCGCGAGATGGAAGAGGCACTGGCGACCGCGACCCTCAATGCGCCGTCCGTGCCCATCATCGCCAATGTCACTGCGGCCAAGGTTACTGATCCTGCCGTGATCCGTGACCTTCTGGTCAAGCAGGTCACGGGGACGGTGCGCTGGCGCGAGAGCGTGCAGACCATGGTGGCCATGGGCGTAACAAACATGCACGAGCTTGGCGCAGGCAAGGTCCTGTGCGGTCTCGCGCGTCGTATCGCGCCGGACCTTGCTACCAGCAATGCCGGGACGCCCGCTGAAATCGAAGCCCTGCTCAAGACCCTGTAAGGACAACCGATCATGTTCTCTCTTTCCGGCAAGACTGCTCTCGTTACGGGTGCCTCTGGTGGTATTGGCGCCGCGATCGCCCGTCAGCTTCATGCTCAGGGTGCGACCGTCGTACTCAGCGGCACACGCGAAGCAGCCCTTCAGGAACTGGCTGACAGCCTGGGTGAGCGCGCCCATATCGCTGTCGCCAACCTGTCCGACCCGGCCGAGGCTGATGGTCTCGTTGCCAAGGCCGAAGCGGTTGCGGGGGCTCCGCTGGACGTTCTCGTCAATAATGCGGGCCTGACGCGCGATACGCTCGCCATCCGCATGAAGGACAGCGACTGGTCGCAGGTTCTGACCGTGGATCTGGAAAGCCCGTTCCGTCTGGCCCGTGCTGCGCTGAAGGGCATGCTGCGCCGCCGTGCGGGGCGTATCATTTCCATCGCATCCGTGGTGGGAACGACGGGTAATGCCGGTCAGGCCAATTACGCTGCCGCCAAAGCCGGCATCGTCGGCATGAGCAAGTCCCTGGCGCAGGAAGCCGGGCCGCGTGGTGTGACGGTCAATGTCGTGGCCCCCGGTTTCATCGAAACGCCGATGACGGATGTGCTGCCCGAAACGGTCCGCGAGAAGCTCGTTGGCTCCATTCCGCTCGGCCGGATGGGGAATACTGGTGACGTGGCGTCCGCAGTAGTATATCTGGCTTCCGATGAGGCGGCATGGGTCACGGGTACGACCCTGCACGTCAATGGTGGCATGGCGATGGTGTGAAAGCTTGGCCTTTTTGGTTAAAGCATGCTAATCGCGCGCTGCTTTGCCCGGCCTGCTGAAGGCTGATGTCCGGTTTTCCCGGCGGCAACGCCTCCCCTGCAACGGGGGCGGTCCTGCGCCGGGGGAAACTCCGGGCTTGCGGACTGGCAGACGGCAGTACGAGTTTTGATGTAACGCCCCGGACGGGCAAAGGGTCCCGGATGGGCAGAAGGAACGAACAGATGAGCGATATTGCTGACAAGGTAAAGAAGATCGTTGTCGAGCACCTCGGTGTGGACGAAAGCAAGGTAACGCCGGACGCGTCGTTCATCGACGATCTGGGCGCTGACAGCCTCGACACGGTCGAGCTGGTCATGGCTTTCGAAGAAGCCTTCTCCGTCGAGATCCCGGAAGATGCAGCCGAGAAGATCGCAACCGTCAAGGATGCCATCGACTACATCGAAAAGCAGAAAGCAGCCTGAGGCTCAGCCTCAAGCTGACCGGGGCTGGTTTTCCAGCTCCGGATTCCCGTCTCGTCATGCGAGACGGAAGAACAGTCGGGCCTTGTCATGAGGCCCGACTGCAAGACCCGGACATAACGTGAGACAAGAGGCATCGATGAGCGGGACTGCAACTAACGGGCGGCGTGTCGTCGTAACCGGTATCGGTGTTGTCAGCCCACTGGCTGTGGGCGCGGAACTGACTTGGAAGCGGCTGATCGAAGGACAGTCCGGCATTGGCCGGATCACGCATTTCGATCCTTCCGAACTTCCTGCCCAGGTCGCCGGACAGGTTCCGGACGGCCCGACGGCGGAAGGCGGTCTCACGTTGTCCGACTGGGTGCCGGTCAAGGACCAGAAGAAGATGGACCGCTTCATCCATCTGGGCCTTGCCGCAGCCATTCAGGCTGTCGAGGATTCAGGCTGGAAGCCTGAGGACGAGGATGATCGCTGCGCCACGGGTGTGATGATCGGCTCGGGTATCGGCGGTCTCCAGACGATTTATGACGGCTCCCTGACGGTTTCGAGCGGCAAGGCCCGCCGTCTGTCGCCGTTCTTTATTCCCGCGGCCCTGATCAACCTGATTTCCGGTCATCTTTCGATCCGCTACGGATTCAAGGGACCGAACCATGCTGTCGTGACGGCCTGCGCGACCGGCGTTCATGCCATTGGTGATGCCTCGCGTCTTATCCAGTATGGCGATGCCGACGTGATGGTGGCCGGCGGTGCGGAAGCGGCGATCTGCTCGCTCGGTATTGCCGGGTTCTGCTCGGCCCGTGCGCTCTCCACCGGTTCCAACGACGATCCGACCAAGGCTTCGCGCCCGTGGGACAAGGATCGCGACGGATTCATCATGGGTGAGGGTGCCGGTGTGGTCGTGCTTGAAGAGCTTGAGCATGCCAAGCGTCGTGGTGCGAAGATCTATGGTGAGATCGGCGGCTACGGTATGTCCGGCGACGCGCATCACATCACGGCCCCGGCTGAAGGTCATGACGGTGCGTTCCGTGCCATGAAGGCCGCGCTGCGCAACAGCGGCGGACTGACGACGGCTGACATCGATTATGTCAACGCCCACGGCACCTCCACCATGGCGGATGATCTTGAGCTTGATGCGGTCGAGCGCCTTTTCGGCGATGACGCCAAGCGTCTGGCCATGTCCTCCACGAAGTCGGCCATCGGCCATCTTCTGGGCGCGGCCGGTGCTGTCGAGGCGATCTTCTGCCTTCAGGCGATCCGTGACGGCATCGTGCCGCCGACGCTGAACCTTGATAATCCGGCACGTGAAAGCGTGATCGACCGCGTGGCGCATGTGGCGCAGAAGCGCAAGATCGACGTTGCCCTGTCCAACAGCTTCGGCTTTGGCGGAACGAATGCGAGCATCATCCTCAAGCGCTTCAAGGACTGAGGAAGGGTTCGTTTTTAATGTCTGAAGGCCAGTCTGACAGCGAAGAACCGCGGAAGCTTGTTCTTCCTCCAAAGGCTGGCCGCAAGCTGGCGCTCTTCGGGGCGCCATTGCTTCTTGTGGCTGGGCTGGCCGCGGGATACGGTCACTATACCGATCCCGGCCCGCTCCAGGACGAGAAGATTTTCGTCATTCCACACGGCAATAATGCCCGTGTGACGAAGGCGCTTCAGGATGACGGGATCCTGTCCCCGACCTGGGCCTCTGGTACGTTCTTCCGGATTGCCGCTTTCCTGACCCATCGCGAAGGCCAGATCCATGCAGCGGAACTCCGTTTTCCCTCAAGGGTCTCCGTGGCGCATGTCCTTGAGATCCTGCGTCATGGAAAGCCTGTTTCCCATCAGGTCACGGTGCCTGAAGGCCTGACGGCGATCAAAATCACGGCTATTCTGACGAAAGCTCCGGCCCTGAGCGGTGATCTGCCGACACTGGCCGAAGGGGCGGTTTTTCCGCAGACGGTTTCTTATGTCTGGGGGATGTCGCGTCAGGCTCTGGCCGAAAAACTGCAGAAAATGATGGCGGACAGACTGGCCGCAGCCTGGAACGGCCGGAATGTCGAGGCGCTGGACGGGCTGATCCAGTCTCCGCAGGACCTGCTGGTGCTGGCATCGCTGATCGAGCGTGAGACGGCTGTGCCGTCCGAGCGGCCGATGGTGGCGCGCGTGTTTATCAACCGTCTGAAGCTGGGAATGCGGCTGCAGACGGATCCGAGTGTGATCTACGGGCTCAGCAATGGCGCAGGGACGCTGGACGCCCCCCTGAACCATGAGGATCTGCAAACGCCGGGGCCTTACAACACCTATCTTCAGGCAGGGCTTCCGCCCGGGCCTATCTGCTCGCCTGGGCAGAGTTCTCTGGAGGCTGCTGCGCATCCGGCAGACGGGAAGATGCTGTATTTCGTGGCGACGGGCGCGGGCGGACATAATTTCGCCGAGACGCTGGCCGATCAGGACAGGAACATCCGCGCCTATCACGCGCATCTGTCAGCCACACCCCAAAACCAGAACTGACATCCCGCCCTCATGTGAGGACGGGAGGTTCATGGCCTTACTTCAGCGGGGCGAGGGCCTGGCTCTGCACACCTGCAGTCTGCGCTGAATATGGGCGTGAGGCGTCATAGGCTGTTGGATACGGGTTGTTGCCGACAACGTCCTGCGTGGCGGTAGTGCGGGCTGCGGTGGCGGCCTGTGAGACGCGGGATGTCGCAGTGGCAGCGCTGCTGGCGGGAAGCTGTGCCACGGACATCAGGGCGCGACGCAGCGGGTCGGCGGACGGGTTGTTGACGCGCATCGTCACGATGATGTCCTCGGGGCCGACCGTCTGGTTGTAATAGGCCCGGTTGGCGCCGCTATCGACCGTCAGCTTCGAGCCGCCGAGCGCCGCACCGGCATACAGGCCTTCGTTCTTCTGAGCGGCGTAGATGTCAGTGTTGTGCGCGCCAGCCGTACTGTCTTCCAGACCCGTGCCGATGCTGGCGAAGGACGCCGACGCGGAGGCGTCAAATTTGAACTGGCTGTCCAGAATGGCCTGGATGCCGCGCTGGGACATGATGAACAGGATGGTCTCTGCGCTCTGGACGCCGACCTGTAATCCCAGCGAGGCCGTGCCCAGACGGTAGAATGCCGGGTCGGACCATGATCCGCGCGCATCGCGGCTCAGAAGCACGCAGCGGCCACCGGAGCCGCCGATCCCGAAGGACATGTTCAGCACGGACGGGCAGACCATGACGGCCTTGGCCTCTGCCAGCAGCTTCTGGGAGCGGGACTGGGATGTCGTGCCCGTGAAGAGATCCTGCACGGCCAGCGTGGCGCGATCGACAACGATCTGCTGCTGGCTGGCCGTGGTCTGGGGTGCATCGGAACAGGCTGACAGGGCGGCGCAGCCGGAGGCGGCGAGCATGGTCGTACGCAGGAGACCGGACAGGGTCATGGAGGATACCTTCTGCAGTCATCTTAGGAATGTTTCCCGCACTATGCGCCAAATGCGGCCAAATCACGAGTGCGGGGCGGGCGGGGTGTCAGATTTCCACATCAACGGCTGCTGACAGGGCCTTTGCGATGCCGGGAGCGGCCGCAAGGATGGTCGCGCCGCCCGTCAGGCCGCCTGTCTGAAGAAACGGCGAGACCGCAGCGCCCGCTTCAGAGAGAATGACGAGTGCCGCAGCCACGTCCCAGAGCTGGATGACGATTTCCAGATATCCGTCTGAGCGCCCACAGGCCACGTCCGCCAGCGCGAGTGCACCGGAGCCGCCGGAGCGGGGCATCGCGCCAAGGGCCATGATGGCGGCAATTTTTTCGTCAAAGACTCCGGTTGCGACACGCGGAGACCAGCCCATTTCGATCATGGCTTCCTGCGTATTGGCGATGGGGGATGCCTTGATGGGCTTGCCGTTGAGGAACGCGCCCTTGTCCTTCTGAGCGGTGAAGACTTCACCGACAGCGGGGGCCTCGATCACGCCTGCAACGGGTTCATCGCCGTGCAACAGGCCAAGGGACACGCACCAGCGGTCACGGCCACGCGCGTAGTTTGATGTCCCATCGATCGGATCCACGACCCAGCGGAAGCCGCCCTCGCGGGTCGTGCCGTTCTCTTCGCCCTGAAAACCGTCTTCGGGGAAAAGCTCCTGAATGCGGCGGCTGACGAGGGCCTCAACTGCGCCGTCTGTCTCGGTCAGATAGTCCTGCCGTCCCTTGAGGATTCCGGTCGGGCCGCCGGGAGCGGGGCACAGGGCGAGGGCAAGCTGCGCTGCGTCCCGCACGACGGAACGGGCGGCTTCGAGGCGGACGGCAATCGGATCGAAAATCATGGAACAGTCCTAGTCTGTGTGCCGTGCGGCGCGGAGGGACGCCGTGATGGCGGGGTCTTCGAGGCTCATGAGGCGGCTTGCGGCCGTGGTTGCAAACAGATGCAGCAGGGTGCGCCGTCGTGCAGGAGCGAGTTTGTGGAGCGCGGGCTCCCGGAGGATCGTGCATTCTGCCAGAATACTGTCGCGCAGGGCAGCGGGGACAGCGTTGACGCTGACGACGATCAGCCCGACATCCGGCGGGATCAGATCCAGCGGAAAGCCGTCATCCACCGCAAAAAACAGCCTGTCGGACCAGTCCCGGTATTCGGGCCATTTCTGATCGGTCTGGAAATCGCGCAGGCCGGATTTGATCTCGATGCAGGTCAGGGAATGATCGGGCAGGAGTGCCATGA
>CALFLO010000060.1 GCA_937880175.1 uncultured Gluconobacter sp. | reverse complement strand
TTCCTTTATTGTTCATGCCAAACGTTGTTTAGCGTACCATCCACACGATGGCCTCATTCTGACCGATAACGGCATCCAGTTCGCTGACCAGCCCCGCAATCGCAATACGGCGTGGTCGCGTCCAATGCGCTTCGACATGATCTGCGAAGCCCATGGGATCGAACACCGTCTGACAAAACCCAACCATCCCTGGACGAACGGTCAGGTTGAACGGATGAACCGGACGATCAAGGAAGCAACTGTCAAACGCTTCCATTACGACAGTCATGAGCAGTTGAGGACACACCTCAGCGACTTCATGGCAGCCTATAATTTCGGGCGAAGACTCAAGACTCTGAACGGCCTTACCCCTTACGAATACGTCTGCAAAATCTGGACTTCAGAGCCAGAAAGATTCATCATCAATCCAACCCATCAAACCACGGGACTAAACACCTAGAGACCGCCAATACATCGAACGCCCCTCATCGGGCAGACAACGATTTGTCGCATAATATTTGTTATGCCAACTACCATGCTTTTTTCTGAGGATTCTGCCTTGCTGTGGAGCTCCGCAGAATCGCTTATTGAAGCGAATGGCACTCTGGCTCTTCCCATAGCCTTATGAGCAGTAAAAAATGTCCGAACTTATGACAAGATGTTCCGCTTGGCTTTGACGTCTTGAAGCAGGATTTGCCAGCTAAGGAGAGATTTCGATCACATCCGGGTTCCGCAAACCTTTACGACAGCCCCTTAAAAAAGAATACCATTGAAAGGTTATTATTATAACCTTTAATAAGATTATTGGTCTCTGCTCTCTGATAAAGGTTTTGAAACATGAAGCGTACCGAATTGTCCGGAGGGATCCGTGAACGTTTGGTCCGTCTTCCTCCCCCTTATGAGCATCACTACGGGGTCCTCCCCCTGCCTCTTCCAGAGGAAGGGATACCTCTTGGAGAAGTCACGGCGCTGCATTCCCAGGCCCAGTTGGCATTGGGACAGGTTAAAGAAATAGCCCGCTCTCTCCCGGATCCCTATCAGATCAGTCGCATTCTCAGCCGTCGTGAAGCCGTTAGCAGTTCAGCAATGGAAGGAACGCATAGTACTCTGGATGAGCTTCTTATCGCTGACGAAGATGATGATGAGGCAGGACAAGGACAGGCAGTGCGACAGGTTCGGGATTACGCACTGGCTCTCGAGCGTTTTGTGCCATCAGCAGTCATACAGGGCCGCCAGATCTTTCAGATCGATCTGATCCAGAACCTGCATCGTCGTGTGCTCGGGCATGATGCGGCCTACCGGGACACTCCGGGAGACTTCCGCCAGGAGGTCGTCTGGATCGGCGGCAACGGGCACATTGCCTATTCCGTCTACAATCCTCCTCCGCCGACTGAAGTCCCGCATTTTCTGGAAGACACCCTGGATTATATGCGGGAAGACGGAATGCAGATGATGACCCAGTCCCTGATTACCCGGATGGCATTAGCCCACGCCCATTTCGAAGCCGTTCACCCTTTTCGGGACGGAAATGGCCGCGTGGGTCGGCTCTTGCTACCTTTGATGATGGCGGCCGAGAAACAGGTTCCGCTCTATCTTTCGCCGTATATCGAACTGCACAAACAGGCCTATTATGCGGCCCTCAAACAGGCACAGCAGAAGCTACGCTGGCTCCCTCTGATTGGTTTTATGTCAAGTGCTATCGTTCAAACGGTTCAGGAGCTGCGCATCACTCGTGAAGCTCTCCGGACCCTGCATGCCGTATGGCTGACACGTCGTCCGTTCCGGAAGGGATCAGCGGCCCTACGGGCTCTTGAGATCCTTTCAGCCTATCCTGTGCTAACGGCCCCACGGCTTGGAGCCCTGCTCTCCATTTCACCCCCCGCTGCCCACACGGCGATCAGCCAGCTCTGTCAGACTGGAATCCTGAGAGAGCGGACTGGCTACGCCCGAAACCGGATTTACGCAGCGGATGAAGTGCTTGGCATCCTGAACCGGCCCTTTTCAGAAGAGCCAATCTTTCCGAAAGCAGACAGGTAATGCTGATGTTTCTCGTTTGATAAATCGCAGTGAACCTCATCAATTCACTCAGCGAGCAACCTCGGTAGCTTGCGAGGAGACAACGTAACGGTATGAGAGGTGGACCCGTCTGTTCGGACAGGTGTCTAAGCTCTCATGACCGTCATTAGGGGAGTGCAGTTGCAAGAAGCCTACACCATGACTGGTGTCTGGTGTGACCAAAAACTGATAGTGGACCTGACGGGTGTGCCGCGAGCCGATCGACGACGATTGATCATGCTCTCATC
>CALFLO010000059.1 GCA_937880175.1 uncultured Gluconobacter sp. | reverse complement strand
CCGCGCTGGACCGCTACGCCGCCTTGCAAAAACAACACCCCGCCCTCCTGGAAAGCGCCCTCCCCCCCCTCGCCTCCGCACTGGCCAACCAGACCCAGGACATCGTCCAATACGAACAACAAGCCGTTTTCCTGGCCCGCACGAGCCATATTCTTCTGGCTTTGTGGGATGGTGTGGATCCGGATCCGAAGGAAAAACGGCAGGGAGCGCCCCGTAGCCAGCTCCGTGGTGGAACGGCGCATGTGCTGGGAATTCGGCGGCATGGTGAATATGCCGAGGTTGCACGGGAGAGCATCAAGGAAAGCGCGCTGTTCGCGAACCGTCTGCCCCGGCTTGAGCTCGCGCGTTGCGGACCTATCCTGCATATCCTGACGCCACGGGCACGTTCATCGTCGGATCTGCGGGCGGATGCTGGCACTGTACGGTGGTGGAGTGATAGCCATGGAAGCGGAATGGCTTCCGCGCATGAGCATGTCGGGGTCTGGGAAACGCTCGCGGCTGGGGGCGATACCGCGTCCGGTTTGTCAGGTATCGCCGGGCGGATGCCTGTCGAATTTTCTTTGATGAAAGACGCTGAGGCCCTGTTGCAGACCTGCAGGAGCGAACATGGCGCGTCCTGTGATGCCACACAAGTCGGTCTCGTTCGTAATAACCCTAAAGACAGGAAACCGGCGGTTCTGGAGGTGGCGGAAGATTCACCGCTTCAGCCGGTGATGCGTCTCTTTGGGGCAGCAGATACGATTTCCTGGAGCCATCAGCAGGCTTTGCTTGGGGACTGGGCACCGGGGCTACCATGGCGCAGAAGGAAGGGGCTGCGGCGTCTGGGTGCGCTGTTCTGGTTTGCGACTGCCCTGCCGCTCATGAGTGCCTGTTTCGAGATCTATTGTGAATACGGCAAGGACTTCCGCTGGCTGTTTCTTTACCTCACAATTCTGGCTGTCACAGCTGGGGTGTACTGGTGCCGGGTCCGCAAAAATCACTGGCAGAACCGTTATCAGGATTATCGGGCGCTGGCAGAAGCGGTTCGGGTCCAGTTTTACTGGTCCGCGAGCGGTGTGCCTCTCTCGGCATCCGATAATTATCTGCGCCAGCATGAAGGCGAGCTTGGCTGGATCCGGTTTGCCCTGCGCGGTGCAGCGCTGCGGGGAACCGCGCATGCGCTTCGGCTGAACCAGCCCTCCTATGGCGCCGTCACCCAGCTCTGGATGCGGGAGCAGGAGATGTATTTCACGGCGGCCCTGCTCCGTTACAAGCGCGCGGATACAATACTGAAACGCTGCACTACCGTGACACTTGCTGCGCTGATCGCCTCGGTCAGTGCATTGATGATCGTGCAGATGCTCAATGGCGGGCGGCTTCCGGAAAGCTGGGGAGAGATCCTGGAGGAACTTCCTTCGGTCGTGATCGGTGTTCTTCCCGGCATCATGGCGTTTTTTGTGGCTTTCCAGGAACTGCGTCTGTTCGAGGAGCATGCGCATGTTTACGAGCAGTCTGCACGCGTCTGCGATCGGGCGGCGCATCAGGCGGAAGATATCCTGCGAAATCAGCAGCCTGAGACAACCAAGCGTCGGGAATGGCGCAGTCTCGCTGTTGCACTGGGCAAGGAATCCCTGGCTGAAAATGCATCATGGATCCAGCTCCACCGCAGCCATCCGATTGTTCCCAAGGCGGGCGGTTAATCCCAGAACCATTTCTGAATTTTCGACCTTTTAATCAGCAAGTATGGATGATCGATGCGCGATATTATTTTCATCAGCTACTCCTCCAAGGACGCGGATTTTGTCACGAAACTGGTCCGGGATCTGGAGAAGCAGGATATCCGCTGCTGGATGAGTTCCCGCGATATTGAGCCGGGAGCAGATTATCAGGGGGCGATTGTCAGTGCGATGGAACGCTCCGCCGCCGTGCTGCTCGTGTTCAGTGAGAACGCCAATGCATCCAAGGAGATCATCAAGGAACTCGCGCTCGCCAGCCAGAAGAACAGGACTGTCATTCCGGCGCGGATCATGGATATCGTCCCAAAAGGCGCGTTTGAATACCAGATTACGAACGCGCAGTTTGTTGACCTCTTCCGCGATTACAACAACGCGGTCGTCCGTCTGGGGCAGGCGCTCAGGACACAGATTGCCGCCGCAGCCGGATTGGATGCGTCGCCGGGCGCGGTTTATGTTGCGCCAAAAAAACTTCCCAGCCGGACGCTTCTTGCGTCCGGAGTGGCTCTCGTTGTGGTGCTCCTTGCGGGTAGTGGAGCTTACTTTAAATTTGGTTCGCCCGGCCACAGCCTGCCCCCGCAACGCGCACAAGCGGCGGCGGGAAGCTCCGCGCAGCCGGTCCAAGCCGCTCCTGATGCGACGCCAGCACCAGCACCCACGCCCACGCCTGCTGCCCCGGTCGCGACACGCCCCGTCGCCCCTGTGGTGGCGCCATCTCCGCAGCCCGTGACCGTTGCACCCGCGGCTCCGGTCGTGCAGGCACCGCAACCGCAACCGCAACCGCAACCGCAACCGCAACCGCAACCATTACCATCCATTCCCGTGCAGCCGGGAATCGGCGTTCCCGAAGATCTTCTGAAAATTGCAGTGACAAGCCGTCCTGATCAAAGAGGGAACACGCTTCACGAAGTGTTCCAGCAGACAGACCAGCTGCTTTCCTGGGAGCAGGCTCTGCGTCTTCTCAAAGGGGTATCATCGGGAGCGCGGAGGGATCTGATCCGGACAATCGCAGGACATGCCGCAAACCCCATTCCGGTCGTCGTTGCGTTGAATATGTTGCAGTTCACCGATGATTTTCGTGAACCCACGCTGGATGTTCTGGATACACATCTCCCCGATGATATCAGCGCCGCAGATGCTGCCGCTTTGCTTGGGGGGCTGGATCAGGGGCAGAGACGGGACGCAATCCGGCATGTCGTAAACCATATCCAGACGTCTTTGACCGCGGACCAGGCTCTTGCGCTTTTGCATGCAACCGACATGTTCTGGGTGTCTGCCCTGGAGATGATCAAATCAAAGCTTGTCCAGCCTCAGTCAGGATCTGACATCGTCAAACTGCTTGGAAAGACGACGGACGGGCAACGACGGGATGCCGTTTCTACACTTCAAGGCGTTCTGCCTGAAACCCTTCTTACGGCTGACGCCGTCAGCATGCTTCGCGGGACGGAAAATTTCCGTGAGAACACGCTGCAACTGATTGGTGGGCATCTGCCGGATGCGATCAGTACCGAGGATGCGATGAAACTTCTTGAAGGGCTGAATGAGGGCAATCGGCGCGATGGCATCAACGTCCTGTCGCAGCACCTCAAGCAGGATCAGTCTGGTCTGGATGTGGCACCTTTGCTCAAGCAGACGGAAAATTTTCGTGAGAACAGTCTGACTTTACTGAAGCCGGCACTGGCGGCATCCCAGACGGTTCCGTCGTTGCTGGCTCTTCTGGGGACACTTTCCGATGGAAATCGTCGGGACGGCCTCAGCACGCTGAGTTCATTCATCCCGGATGGACTGACACTGCAGGATGCCCAGGCGCTCCTGCAAAGAACAGGTGATTTTTATTCGAACAGCCTGCACCTTGTCGCCCCTCATCTTGCGCACCTGTCTCCCAGCGATATCCACACACTCCTGCAACCGATTTCATCAAGCAACGACCATAACGAGTGGGAAAAGGAACTGATGAAGCTTCAGTGAAGCTTCTTTCGTTTGGGAATGGCGATGGGTCTGATGGGGTGCGGCGGAGCCCCTTCATGCCTGATTAACGAGGTATTGTCGTTGGTTTCTGGCAAGCCATCCCGACTATGGACTGCGCGCCACAGCCATTACTGACGCGATATTTCCTTGGCTCTCTGTTGATAGGCCTCTGCATAGGCTGAGGCACTATGTGACATTTTGAGCGCCTGCAGACGATGATGATCGCGCAACAGTTGCGTTGAAACCCATGTTCCGCGGTCGTTTTGACCGTAATGGCCTGCTTCCTGTACTTTTGCCAGCAGGCGGGCGACATTGCCGCGCGATACCCCGTAGTGTTTAGCCATCGTGCTGGCGCTCCCCAAGTGAATATAGACCCTCCCGTTGTCGGAAGGACTCTCTTTTTGGGCGCGTGTCATTTCGTTGAGGATTGAGATGCCGATCGTGGTGTTGATCAGTGGCGCAATGGAGGGGGAGGACGCGTAATAGATCGGGTCATGCAGCATGCGACGTGCAAAGAACGGGTGCATATAGGTCAGAATGCGTGGATCCGAACTGGCGACATCAGCGCGCCCTGCTCCATCAATCAGGTCCAGGCCTTGTAGGCTGATCTGGAGGTAGAGATAAAACATCTTTTCAGAGAATTCGGTCATGCGATAGGCGCGTACCCGCTGGTCCGCCTTTGGTAACAGGGCGATATAGCCCCGTGCATGCAATTCTTTCAGAAAACTTGCGACCGTATTGGGGCTGGCTACGTTCGTGTGTGCGATTTCACGGAAGAGGTTGCTTGCAGACAGAGCAGGCAGACTGGGGTCTACCAGATGGGAAAAGTGAAGCGCCAGTGCACCGTGGGTCATGATCCATCGCCTCAAATCGGCAACGTAACGGACTTCACGCGGCATCTGTCGGTGTAGCGTCAGTAGTTGCTGATTACAGAAAGCCAGACATTCCAGAAACCCGGGCAAATCAACCAGCTCTTCGATTGTGTAGGCGGGGGCGGTTTGGCTGTTGGGCGTCGCGAGATCGACTTGTGTCATGAGTGCCTGCTGAAATGATCCGGCTTTACTATCAGTGATCTGAAAGCATCAGGGAAGCTTTTTGTCGCATTTTTGGTGGTATCTCTTATCGCCTCTTGTGATTCTTATGAATTCAATCATAAAGAGCATGAAGATTTCACGGAGATATATAAATAAATCAGATAATATAATTTTCAATATTGAGTATTTTATTTAGTAAATTATGTATTTTATTAAATAAATTCAATGACAATTTAATTAAAATAAAAACAACTAATAAATAATAGAATTTATAACTATTTATATTTTTCATTTAAAAATGAATTTGCAATAAATAAATTCTTTTATGTTATTTTAACGATATAACAGATTCATTATAATTATTTTATAATTAATTATTCTTCTTGATGAGGCGTATTTCCTAAATATCAGAGGTGCATATTTGTATGAGTACCGGAGTTCTCAACAATAACCAGAAGACCATAACCCTGACTCAGGCGATTGTCGTGGAAGGGATATTCCCGACGGCTCAGAGTTCTGCGGATATGCCACTGGGGATGATCCGAACCTTTGCTTTCAACTATGCTCCGGCCTCCGATACTTTAAAAAGTCAGGGGCAGGTTCTCTCGATATCTTCCAACCAATCACTCTTTGCTCTGCTGGCAGCCCGGTATGGCGGGGATGGGTATGAAAACTTCGCGCTTCCTGATCTGGCAGGAAATATTGAAGTGGGAAGCGAAAGTATCTCGAATCCGGGGCAGAGGTCTGGTGAGAC
Source organism: uncultured Gluconobacter sp. (assembly GCA_937880175.1). GTDB lineage: Bacteria > Pseudomonadota > Alphaproteobacteria > Acetobacterales > Acetobacteraceae > Gluconobacter. Next base: position 3,904 of record CALFLO010000059.1, on the reverse strand, counting down.
CCAGGCTACGCTGACACAGGATCAACTTCCTCCGCTATTGGGTGGGGCAGGCCAGTCTGTGGACAACGAACAGCCTTCCATAGGTGTAAATTACCTGATCCGTGTGACCAATGATCCCTCATCGGGCGGATTTGCGGGGGAAGTGGATGCTTTCGCCGGAGCTGTGTCCTCCTCAGGTGTCGGGCAATTTCTCGTCGCTGCGGGGCAGGACCTCCTGATTGCGGATTATCGGCAGCTCTTTGCAGTGATTGGTACCACTTACGGCGGGAACGGGCAGACAACATTTGCACTGCCTGATCTGCGTGGGCGAAGCATCATTGGGACCTCCAGTACGCTTTCACTTGGGGCCGTCGTGGGGCAAAAAGCAGTTTCGCTCGGCGATGCGAATGCTCCGGTGTCTGACGGGGGGCAGGGGTTATCCTTTGACAATCGTGCTCCTGGTCTCGCGTTGAATTATATTATCTGTCTGCAGGGTGTTTTTCCTTCTGGTGGCACTGATGGCGAAGCCGCTGTAGGCGAAATTCGTGCCTATGCGGGATCACTGTCTTCCATTCCGCAAGGGTGGGCGCTTGCGAATGGTGCGCTGTTATCCATTTCGGGCCATATAACTCTTTTTGTGCTTCTCGGTACGACTTATGGTGGCGATGGCACCAGTACTTTTGCGCTTCCGGATCTTTCGGACACGGTTATTGCTGGAAGTGGTGCTTCTCAGGGCTTCGGGCAGACCTACGGGCAAAATGGCGGCAACCTGCAATTTTCTGATGCTGCCTGCTTCTGTGTTGGAAGCATGATACGCACCTCCAGAGGTGATATCGCCGTAGAAGATATCCAGATTGGTGATGACGTTGTTATCTATGACAACGGAGCAATTACAGGTGCTGTGAGGCGGGTGACGTGGGTGGGGCAATCGCATACTGTCGTTCGCCCGCATTTGCCTGATGATGAGGCTGGCTATCCAGTGCGTCTTCTCAAGGGGGCGATTGCAAGGAGTGTGCCCTGCAAGGATATGCTGGTTACGTCGGAGCACTGCCTGTTTTTCGATGGCCGCTTCGTTCCTGTGCGCATGCTCGTAAATGGACGTTCGATTTTCTATGATAAGAGTATCAAGGTCTATGAATATTATCATATCGAAACGGAAGTCCACTCAGTCATTATGGCTGACGGCGTACTGACCGAAAGCTATCTTGATACAGGTAATAGGTCTGCCTTCCGTCAGAAAGGTAAGGTCATCGCGATTGGGCATAACCGTCATTTCAGTTGGAAAGATGCGGCAGCACCACTCGATGTATCGCGTATTTTTGTCGAACCTCTGTTTCACAGGCTTCAGGCTCGTATCGATAGAGTTGACCATGCCCTTGGGTCTTGTGTTCAGGCCGTGACAAACGAGGATGGTTTATGTCTCGTCACTGAGACTGGAAGTATCATTCATTCGTTACGGCGGGCGGTCGATCGGGTGATGTTCATGATCCCACCCGGTGTGCAGTCCGTGCGCATCGTCTCCAACGCCAGCCGGCCCAGCGATGTTATCGGACCCTTTGTGGATGACCGTCGTTTTTTCGGTGTTGCCGTAGGTGAGATTCTGATGTTTGAGAGCGCTCAAACGCAGATTATCACCACGCATTTCACTGAACCTGAACTGGAAGGCTGGCATCCAGCCGAAGGACAGGACATGCGCTGGACATATGGAAACGCCCTTTTGCCGCTAGTCGGGCAGCCGCCTTGCAGTCTCAGGCTCTTGGCTCTCCAGATCAGGGGGGCAGGTCCTTACATTCTGGATGTGAACAGCACGTCTTATGTGCCTGAAGCAGCTCTTTCCTGAGTAAATATCTGGTGGAATACCAGAACTGACGCATGCCATCAAAATATAGAAATTTTAATGGCTGATAAAAATTTAAATTGAAGAAATGGTAAAATATCATGGAAATAAAAAGCGCGTATCATCTGACGCCTGTCCGGCAGTTTGGTTTTCTGTTGTGGTGCGGTGTCAGTCTTGTGGCGCTGTCTTCCATTGCAAAATCTGAAACTACTGGTTCGATCCATAAGGTTGAGAAAGCTGCGGATGGTAAAAGCTCACGGGTCAAATGGAACGGTGGTGCGTCGAACGCAACTGCCGGCGAAAACGCAAAGAGTCTTCAGGAGATAGTATCTCATTCAATCGTAGGTGTTGCAGGCTCCGCTATTGAACTTGGCTCCCGGGGTGGTCAGGGAGGGAATGGTATTTTTCGGTCTACTCTTCCAAATACTTGGGGAGAAAAAGGCGGCGCGGGAGGAGACGTCTCACTTGCGCTCGCCAGTCAGGCGATTTCTTTAGTGCCCTCCACGAGTAATCCGGCACCAGCGATATGGCTCTATTCGATGGGTGGGGATGGAGGGAACGGCTTTCAGAACTCCAATCGCCAGCGAGGGCTCGGTGCGGGCGGTGCGGGTGGAAATGTCAGTTTTGAGACGGTTTCGAATGCGCAGAAAGGTCAGACGCAGACAGAGATCTCCACTGAGGGCTCGCAGTCTCCAGGGATATATCTGCTGTCGAAGGGGGGAGATTCCGGAGCGGCTGACCTCTTCTCAACGGTCGGCGGAACCTACCCTGCACGCGCAAAGGATGAGGCAGGGGGTAACGGGGGGAGTGTTAACCTTGCCTTTGGCGAGAGCGGCGTACTGACACAGACGCGGGACGAGGCGGGGGCTGTCAGGTACGCTTACAGGACCAGCGGCACCACCTACGATCTTGGAGATGGATGGTTGCAGCGACCCTGGCAGATCACCACCACAGGCGATAACGCGGCAGCGATCGTTCTCTCTTCGTGGGGTGGAAAAGGGGCGGTTGCGCAATATGACAAGTGGGGCTTGTTCAACAATTACTCCGGAACGAACGCTGGGGATGGAGGAAACGTTACCGGCGCCAATTACGGTACCCTTCAGACTTATGGGGACAGTTCTTACGGCATGTTGCTGCAAAGTGTTGGTGGTGCTGGCGGCCGCGGGGCGAGTGAGGGCGTTAAAGGGGCTGCAGGTGGAAAGGGTGGCGCCGTAAGCGCCATCAATGACGGTAGTATTTTTACCCAGGGGGCACGGGCGGCTGGTATTCTGGCGCAATCTGTCGGTGGAACTGGCGGTGACGGAAAAGGCGCGCTCTGGCTGAGCGGGGGTGACGGTGGAGCGGCAGGAGCGGGGGGAAGTGTTTCCGTCTCGCAGGGTGCAGACGGAATTATCAATACAGAGGGAACTGCTGCTCCCGGGATTGTCGCGCAGAGCGTTGGCGGGGGGTACTCTGCAGACGCTTATGCGATGGTGGCAGATCAGAGTTCGGGAAGCGCAGGCGGGGCAGGCGGAGCCAGCGGCTTTCTACCTTTTGTCAGCGCAGGCAAGGGTGGAGTGGGTGGAGATGGCAACAAGGTTACCGTAGATTTTTCGGGTGGCATCTCTACTGCGGGCGCGAGTTCGCCGGGTATTCTGGAGCAGAGCGTCGGCGGCGGAGGCGGGGCGGGCGGCCGAACGCTGAGTACGTCAGTTATTGTCAATATCGCTCTTGGTGCTGGGGGAGGAAGCGCCGGCAAGGGGGGCGATGTTATATTTACCGGAAACTCAAATGGCTCCATCCAGACAATAAACGATAATTCGGCCGCGGTCGTTGTGCAGTCGGTCGGAGGTGGAGGCGGTATCGGCGGGTCCGTATCCGCTTATACGGTCAGTCCCGTCGTGAGCATTGTACTGGCTATGGGAGGAGAGGGTGGCGGTGGCGGAGACGGCGGTACAATCCTGGCGAATAATGCATCCAGTCTGCAGACATTCGGTCAGTATTCCGATGGTTTGTCTGCCCAAAGTATTGGCGGAGGCGGCGGAACTGCTGGTGCGGCAAATTCCGTTGGTATAGCCTTGCCATCTCCTGTGCCGAACGCTCCAACGC
>CALFLO010000058.1 GCA_937880175.1 uncultured Gluconobacter sp. | reverse complement strand
TCTACACAAGGAGTATCGTCGGCAGCGTCAGATGTGTATAAGAGACAGGGCATGGATGTGCGACTCGATGTTTTCTCTTCACGACGGTTTCCGGGCTGGAGAAAGGGACTGACACTCGGCGTGGGGCTTCTTCTGGGAGCCTCGCTTTCCGCATGTGGCGATCCTGACTGGCAGGGCACGGACTGGACGAAGAACTATCAGGACAGCTTCGAGACCCAGATCAGCGCCCAGGCCTCTGCCATGCCCGCAAGTTCGGACAGGGCCTATCAGCCCAGCCCGGATGGAACGCCCAACAGTCCGGTGGCCTATCATTCACCGCCGATGCTGTCCTACGAGGACCGTCCGCTTGATGAAAACGTCGCGGGATCCCTGGAACTCGCCGATTACGTCAAGGCTCTGCGGGTTGCGAAACTGGATCCCTGGATCAGTGGCCCGGGGCCTTACACGCTCTTTGCCATTCCCAATGCCGCCATGGAGCGCCTGAGCGCCCGCTGGCCGGGTGGACTGCTTGCTCCCGCCAATCGCGGGCAGCTTGTTCATATTCTGGGTTATACGATTGCCCATGGGAAATGGGATGAAGCGGCCCTGCGCCGGGCCATCCATCGCAACCATGGTCGCGCCATCGGGCTGAAGACCCTGTATGGGGATCTCCTGGGTGTGCAGATTTCCCCGCAGACGGGTGAGCTGATCCTCGAGAACACCGCAGGCCAGACCAACCGCCTGTGGGGCAAGTCTTTCCCGCAGTCCAACGGCGTTCTCTACTTCACGCAGGACACGCTTCTGCCTGTGCCGACCCTTCGGCCGCTTTCAACTGGCAGCAAGCACGGCCATCGCTGAAAAACGCTCTGCATCCTTGCCATCGAACTGAAGTGGGATGGCAAGGAAGTCGGCGCCAGCGGCGATGGCGGACGCAGCATCGTCCGTACTCCGGATGCCCTCAGAGACCCCTGGCAGTTCCATGACGGAACTCCACCATTTTACCAGTTCCAGATCACCGGCGGGAAAAGCGACGTAATCCGCGCTCGACTCGCCGGATTTCATAGCATCATCGCGGTTCCCGCACAGGCAGCCGATGGGCATATCATCTCCGACTGTCCCGCGCAGTGTGACGAGATCCTCGACGCTGGCGGCATGCAGTCCGTCACAGATTCCCAGAAGGGATTTCGGCGTTTCGGCAAGGGAGCCTGCGACTTCAAGGATCATGGCGACCCCATTGGCATGCAACAGATCCACGAGCTGTGAAAGCTGCGTCGTCTCCGGGGTCCACCCAGCAGGGAGGCGGAGGGCTGTTATTTCGGGCAGGACAAGAATGTCGCGGAGCACCTCGAGGGCGGCATCCATCTTAAAACCGGCGGGTAGAACGGGGTAGAGATCACAGGCTGTCATGAGGATGTTCTCGCAGATTGTGGCGGGAGGAGCTAGGCGGTCTGAGCGTCAGGATGCGCCCACGGTAGTCGTCATAGGCTTCCAGGGTACGAAGCTGAGGAGCGTTGACCCGGCAGATCGCCCAGCCGATTCCGGCATCCAGTGCCTGCCGGGCGATGGCTGGTGATCCGCCACAGTCCAGAATGGTAAGCCCGGCCTGTGCTCTGACAATTTCAAGCCACCACGGAACGCCGAAAGCATTTCCGGCTCTTGCGGTGGAGAGGGCAAGAAACTCTCCGCCTCTGGATTGAACCAGCCACTCCATCTCCTGACGGGACGAAATTACAAAAACAGGGTAGTGAACGGGCAGGGATGTCCTTGACCCCATAGCGGGATCGGGTCTTTCCTGATGTTCTTGCCGGGGTGGGTCTGTATTGGGCATTTTACTGGCATAATGATTGCATGAACGGGAAGATCGTGGCGGTAAACGAGACAGGTATTGTGCAGAACGATAAGGCGGTTGAACGTCTTGAGGAAGCGATGATGCGGATTGCCGCCGCATCAGAGCGTCATGTGCTGGCGAAAGAAGCCTGTGAGCGGGCTCTGCATTCCACCCCTGATCTTTCGGAATTCGCGGCCAATATCGATGCGCTATGCGCCCGCATTCAGGGCGTGCTTGACAGGAAGGGGGACTGACCGATGGGACAGGTATCCATTCGTCTCAATGGTTACGTCTATAATGTCGGGTGTCAGGACGGTGAGGAAGCTCATCTCTATGACATGGCCCGGCATGTGGAAAGCTGGCTCCAGCGGGCACGGACCCTCGGTGGTGCGGCAAGCGAATCCAAGACGCTCATGATGGCGGCCCTGCTGATGGCGGATGAGATTTTCGAACTGAAGAGCCGGCAGATCTCTCCCCAGGCCGAAACGCAGATCCAGCAGGCCGAACATCTGCTGCATCTGGAGGGAGCCCGGCAGGAGCGTCTGGTCCGACTGGCAGGGCAGGCGGAGCTTCTGGCGGCGGAACTCGAACGCGCATCCTGATTCTTCAAGGTTTGCATTGAACATCGGGCCGGACAGTCTAATATAGGCGGTGGAGCTGCCTGGTGCGTCAGGCAAATCATCCCCCGGGCCGATAAGCATTCCTACGGGAACTGGCTCTGTCGTGGCCCTGGTCACGTTAACCGGTGCCCACCTGCACTTGCAGGTCTAGGAGGGCTGAAAAGACCAACGGCTTTGGCGGCTCCACATAATTCCGACCTCGACCATCTGAAAAAAAAACTGCGCCTCAAAATGACGCAGCTTCGGCAGGCAGCTTCCCCTGATGACGAGGAGGCGTTGCGCGGATTTCTCCTGAGGGAAATTCTGGCACGTCCGGCTCACAAGGTTGCAGCGGTCTGGCCACTGGGTGGCGAAGTGGATCTGCGGCCACTCTGTCACGATCTTTCGGCAGCGGGGCGGCAGGTTCTGCTGCCTGAAACCACGCCCAAGGGCTCTCCCCTGATCTTCCGGCAATGGAGACCTGCCAGCATAATGAATGCTGGCCGCTTTGGAACATCCCATCCCAAAGGCGAAATCGACATCCCTGATCTCGTGCTGGTGCCATTTCTGGCCTTCGATAGCTTCGGTTACCGGCTGGGATATGGTGGTGGCTATTATGATCGCACTCTGGCCGCACTGAATGTACCGGCCATCGGCTTCGGCTTTGCCGGACAGCAACTCGATCTCGTTCCCCGTGGCCCTTACGATGTTCCGGTGCCAACGATCGTGACCGAGCGCGGGGTCATCAGGACCGATCCTCCCAAAATCACTATGAAAGACTGACTGTTGAGACTGCTGTTTCTTGGCGACATTATCGGGCGTAGCGGGCGTGAAGCCATTATCCGGAACCTGGCCGACTGGCGCCAGAAACTGTCTCTGGATCTGGTCGTGGCCAATGGCGAGAACGCCTCGCACGGATATGGCCTGTCCCCCGATATTGCCAAGAACCTGCACAATGCAGGCGTCGATGTCATCACGCTGGGCAACCATGCCTGGGATCGGCGCGACATGATCGGCTACATCAATCAGGCCCCTCATATCGTCAGACCAGCCAATTATCCTGCCGGAACGCCGGGGCAGGGGAGCCATATCGTCGAAATCAG
>CALFLO010000057.1 GCA_937880175.1 uncultured Gluconobacter sp. | reverse complement strand
AAATAATTACTTACTTTATAATTTTTAGAGGACCCATGTTTATAATGAAATGAGTGAGCTTTCTTGGTGTGAAAGGCGTCTAAAGCCTGTTAGCACTTGATCCAGTCTGCTGCGGCAGCGATATGAATGACCCCGAGGAAGAACGTTGCGCTTTTTTCGTATCTGGTCGCGACTGCATGCAACTCCTTGAGGCGCGCCCAGAGGTTCTCAACCAAGTGCCGACACCGATAGGCCCATTTAGGGCAGGCAACTGGCACATCGCGTCGTTTCGCAGGAATGGCCAGTCGGGCTCCCATGTCCCATATCTTTTCACGGAAGATATCCGATGTGTAGCCCTTGTCCGCTACCACCCACAAAGGGGATGGAGGTAAGGCTATCGAGCACGGCAGGAGCCAGTGGAAGTTAGTGGACCTGCCCAGGCGCCAGAGCGAAGCCCGGCGCCTTTCCATGCCCGTCTGCTATCACGCAGACTTTTGTGTCATAGCCGCCGCGAGAGCGGTCAAGTGCTTCACGAGGGTCTCGCTCCTGAAAAGAGGTCTCCCTTTTTTGGGGCTCCCGCCGCCTTGTGGTGAGCCCTGATGTTCGTGCCATCGAGAAAAGTCATGCCCAGCGCCACTCCCTGTTGGCCCTGAACCAGTGCGAGCAGGCGTTCCCACACGCCCAGTTTCGCCCAGCGGATGAAAAGTTGTGCCGCCCGCCACCACCGATCCCGCTCAGCGGGGATACTCCGCCATTTCGCCCCATTCTCGTGAGGCCAGAAAATCGCTACCATGGTGTGGCGCAGATCATGCGGCGATGTCGTCCCTTGAGGCCGAACCGCCTCAATCAGTAGCTCCCAGACCGCCCGTGTCTTGTCTGTAAAAGTGCTGGTTTCGTCTCCTTCTTCCATCGCTATAATGTAGGAAGAATTTCAGGCCCTAGGCCGCCTTTAATAAACATCATCTTCTGACGAAATGCATATTATGAAACTTGCAAAGGGCTCTAACATGTATTTTTCTTTTTATGCTAAAGGGTTTAAGAATGATTACTTTTTTAGTAAGGAAACTGCAGGGAATGAGTACAGCACGCTATGTTTTTATGAGCCATTTTGGCACATTACTGACCTCTTCTGATGAAGGCCTACTTTATCATGCCTTCCCTGAAGAAATTAAACCCAATATAATTGCCAACTCACACGGTCATATCGTAGATGCTCCAGAATTCATAAAAGACAAGTTATCTGCAACTTCTGTAACTGAAGGTTTTTTTTCAGTTAGTAGTGTTAAAGGATATTTGTGTGCAGATATTGGAGGAGCTATTGGATGGCGGCCACATTGTCTTGTTTTAGAACGCTTTCGCCTCCTTTCTTGGGATGAATATAATTATAGACGCCAGATTGATCCTGTAAATTTTAATGAAAATATAAGAAAATATTCTATTAGTCGTATTATTCATCAGACACATGATGAAGATATTATTCCTGAACATTTTTTACCAGGAGTAGAGCGTTTAAGAGCATACAATCCTTCATGGGAATATATTTACTGGAATGAGAAAGATAGACTAGATTTTATTTACCAATATTATGGTTGGAAAGTTTTGAAAGCGTATTTAAGTATAAATCCCCGGTATGGTGCGGCAAGGGCAGATCTATTCCGTTATCTTTGCATCTATAAATTGGGTGGCATATACTTAGATTTAAAATCAACAACTAACATTAGCTTTGATGATTTAGTTCACCCCGAGGATCAGTATCTTCTTTCTCAATGGCGGAATGGACAAGGCGAGAGTTCAGAAGGATGTGGACTTGGACCAGAAGTTGCGTGTGTAAAGGGAGGTGAATTTCAACAGTGGCATATAGCAGCTGCAGCAGGTCATCCTTTTTTAAAGAATGTTATACATAATACCTTAACACGAATCCGATTGTACTCTGAAGACTATTTTGGAGGAGGAAAGCTTAGTGTTCTACGGGTAACTGGACCCTATGTTTATACTATGTCTATATACCCAAATTTGCAGAAATATCCTCATCGTTTCTTTGATGCTGAAAAAGACGGATTGGTGTATAGCTTCGTAGGAGATCATACTAAACTCTTCACAAAACATTATTCTCGGGAAACTACTCCACTAATACTTTAAAAGTGAAAATAATGTTAAGTCTTTTTTGAATTTCAGATACTGGCTGCATCAATAATACGCAATACCTATAAAGTGATATTGTGCATAGATTCGAATATGCACAATATCAATAATATTTTCATAGGCTTGTGTACCATTCTATTAAAAATAGGTCCAAAAATACATTATTATTAACTAAATGATAATCTCTTAATTTTCCTGATAACATTCGATTACTTTAAGAATATAATATACTATAACCTTCTATATGTAGATTTTCACCGCTCAAGCAATGTATTGTGCGGTTCGTTATTTCTTCAGCTTCCTGCAAAATAACTTACAGAAAGGTTCGCTGTAATCTAGAGGTTGCCCCGTCCGTTCGGACAGTTTTTGGGTTGAATAAACTATACTCGGTTGTCGTTATGCCGCCATTCTGAAAGCGCTGCTATCAGCGCTCTGGTTTTGGTACACTCTCTGTTATTGCATTTCTCCTGAGTTAATTGGAGTGAATGGAAGATGAAGCAGACTGGTTTCTTTGATGTTGAAGAGCGGCTTGCGCGATTGAATGGGCTCGGAGACCAACTCGAAACGTTTTCCCGGACTATGGATCTTAAGGTGTTCCGCGCTAACATGGATAAGCCACTGGCGTATTCAGACGGGAGCAAAGGCGAGCGGGCGACGTTTGATCCGGTGCTGATGTTCAAAATTCTGGTGATCCAGACGCTGAACAATCTCTCCGACGAGCGGACGGAGTATTTGATCAACGACCGTCTCTACTTTCATGCGTTTTTTGGGGTTAGGTCTGTCAGATCGTGTGCCCGATGCCAAAACGGACTGGCTGTTTCGCGAACGCCTGACCTGGCCGGGTGCCATTGAAACACTGTTTGATCGCTTTGATGCGACCCTGCGGAACGCTGGCTATCTGCCGATGTCGGGCCAGATCCTGGATGCCATACTGGTGACTGCTTCTAAACAACCCAATACAAATGCGGAGAAGCGGATTTGAGGGCAGGACGGATCCCACGGCACTGGCAGTACAAGCCCTTAAAGCTGCCCCACAAGGACAGGCATGCGCGCTGGACACTGAAGTTTACGAAAGCGAAGCGTCAGGATGACGGGACGATCCCCGCAACGGATCTCGCCATCCCGTTCTTTGGCTACAAATCCCATGTCTGTATCGACCGGAAGTTTCGGCTGATCCGGAAATGGAAGGCGACGGATGCCGCCGCCAATGATGGTGCGCGATTGAGAGAGGGCCTGCTGGATAAAGCCAATACGGCCTCAACGGTGTTGGCAGAGACGGCCTGTCGCTCAAAGGCCAATGAAGACTTCAGGAAAAAGCCGCATCTCAAGCCGATGCCCCGGCATATCCAGAAATCGAATGCTGGAAAGTCAGTTATCCGCT
>CALFLO010000056.1 GCA_937880175.1 uncultured Gluconobacter sp. | reverse complement strand
GATTAGATTCTTTTCTCTTTCTTAGGGATCGCCACACCCCGCAGAGAACCAAGAAAAATAGCTTGTTTTAAGTCCCGGATTCTGGGACTAATTGATCCCGGATTCCGGGACTTAAAAACGGGTTCTCCACAAGGAGCGAAACATGGCCCAGATTGTGCGCCTCACCACCAAGCCGCAGCGATCCGGACAGGAGGAAGCGGCACAAGCGGCCGAGCAGCTCTCGCTCCTGTCCGAAGAACTCCTGAAGCATTTGCCCGGAGAGGCGCGTATAGCCATCTCAAGGGCCACACACGCGCTACAGAAGGCCGCGCGACCAGACACCACCGAAGGGCTTTGGCCGGGAGGTTTCACCATGTTGAGCCGTATGCAGACCGCCACCATCTGGGACGCCATCCGTGAGTTACCATCTGACGACCGGCCTAATCAGGTGCGTCATGCCTTCGACCTAGTGCTGCTTAATCTCCGGCAGGACACCGGCGAAGTTCTGCTCACCCGCGACCAACTCGCGGAACGGATCGGATGTGCCCCCAAACACGTCAGCACAATCATGGGCACACTGGAAAAAATGGGCGTAATCCGCCGCGAACGTCGTAAAATCGAAGGGATGCAAGGACGAGGTGTTGCCGTGTATTTCATCAACCCGCACGTGGCATGGAACGGCTCGCTAGACATCCGCAAGGCACAGGCCGCCGAAACCCGGCCACCCATGCAGCTTGAACTTCTCCAAGGGGGTGCGTCATGACCGACCTGTCCGACGAACTGGCCGCCAAGAGAGCCGCAATCCGTAAAGCCCGGAACAGCACGAAACCGGCCGTCCCGGCCGAACAGGTACTGGCGATCCTGAAAGCCGATCTGACCCGCGTTCAGGCAGCGATTGACGCTCTACCGCACGAGGAACGGCGTGCAGGTTGAGTGGTCTGGTGAAGCCCTGACAGACCGGGCGGCCATCGTTGATTACCTGCTTCCTCGCAATCCCCACGCAGCCAAGCGGATTTTGCTCCGGCTGATCGACGCCACCACAGACCTTGCCCTGTTCCCGAACATCGGCCGGGAAGGTGAGGACGGCACCCGTGAATGGGTGATCGTCCACCCTTATGTGCTGCTCTACGAAGTCGATGAAACTGCCAAAATCGTACGCGTTCTGCGCGTCTGGCACATGTCGCAAGATCGACCCTGATAAGGAAATACAATGCGAACTATCGGCCTACTTGGGGTCACGACACGAAAGTGTACTTTACGTACCCCCGCTTGACAACCTCATAGAACGCGCCCATATTCCAAACCTACTAGGCGGTAGATCAACCACCCAAGAGGACGTTTTTATGGATACCAAGCAATTTGAGGGCCGCAAGCTCCTGGTTGTCGGCGGCACGAGCGGGATCGGTTTTGAAGTCGCCCGGATGGTGGCCGCGCAAGGTGGCGCCGTCGTGGTAATCGGCAATCGCCCCGAGAAGGCCGAAACGGCCCGCCAGGAGCTGGCCGCCATCGCCGGCGAGCAGAAGGCGGCAGCCTACGCTTCGGACCTGTCTGACGCGGCGAGCGTGAACTCGCTGCTGGCCAAGCTCGCCGCTGAGCAGGGCGACATCGATTTGCTGGTCAACACCGCCGGCATCTACTACCCGAAGGCATTCCTGGAGCACTCCACCGAGGACTACGACAACTTCCTCGACCTCAACCGCTCCCTGTTCTTCATTACCCAACAGGTGGCCGCCTCGTTGGTCGCCCGGAAGAAGCCCGGTTCGATCGTCAACGTAACCGCCGTGGCGGCCCGCCAGGCGATCGAAACGGTCCCGGCATCCGCCTATTCGATGGCGAAAATCGGTCTGGACGCCATGACCAGGCACGTGGCCGCAGAACTTGCCGAGCACGGTATCCGCGTCAACGCGGTCAGCCCGGCGATGGTGGAAACCAAGATCTTCGAGCGCTTCATCCCGGGCGATCAGCTGGGTAGTGCGCTGGATGGATTCAATGCCTTCCATCCGCTGGGCCGCAATGGCACGCCGCGGGATGTAGCCGAAACCGTCATTTTCCTTCTGTCGGACAAGGCCTCGTGGGTCACCGGCGCGGTTTGGGACGTCGATGGCGGCGTCATGGCTGCCCGCAAGCTCGGCAAATAACTTCCTCAATCCAGATAGGTGACTGAAATGGAAAAGAAATGGTTCGGAGAGCTGACGGCGGTGGTCAAGCGCGTCACTCGCTTCAACAAAGTGAATGCTCCCGTGGCGTCCGCGTTCCACAAGCTGGAAACCTCTACGCGGGAAGGCAACGTGCTCGACGCCAAGACGCATGAGCTGATTTCCTTGGCGGTGGCAGTGACCACGCGTTGTGATGGCTGCATCGCCGCTCACGCTGGCGCTGCCAAGCGTGCCGGGGCCAGCAAGGAAGAGGTGGCTGCTGCCCTGGGCACTGCGATCGCGCTGAATGCCGGCGCCGCCTACGTGTACTCCTCCCGCGCCTTCGAGGCGTTTGAGGAACTGGAAGCGTGATCGAGCCAGAGCTGCGTGACCAGGAATGCCAGCGCAGGTTCTTAAAGTAACGGTTGACTACCTACCTTGTGGTAGGTAGTCTGTTCGTAAATCGAAGTAGTCAGGAGACGTTATGGCCCTTGGAACACGTGATGCTCTGGTGCAGACCGCCGAGGCGCTGCTGCGCACAAAGGGCTATGCCGCCTTCAGCTACGCAGCCCTCGCCGAGACGGTGGGTATCCGGAAGCCAAGCATTCATCACCATTTCCCGACCAAGGAAGACCTGGGGACTGCCATCGTCGAGGAATACATCGAACGGGTGCGCGATGACTTTGCCCAGATCGAACAGCAGCATGAAGGTGCTGTCGCTCGGTTGGAGGCATTTTTCAGGCTTTTCCGTGCCAGTTCGGACGGCGGGATGTTGCCCTTGTGTGGCGCGCTGGCGGCCGAAATGTCAGCGCTTCCGCTGGGCCTGCAGCAGCTCACGCACCGGTTCTTCGACATGCAATTGAAGTGGCTTGAAGCTGTCATGGAGCGGGGAATGGAACGCGGTGAATTCCCGCGCGGATCTGGCCCCAAGCAGAAAGCCTTCGTCCTGTTGAGCCTGCTGGAAGGGTCCAGCTTCATCAACTGGGCAACCAAGGCCGGCGATCCGACGGATGATCGCATCGTCCAGCTCATAGTTCAGGAATCGTAAGCAGTTCCGCCAACGCTGTTAGACAAACCCTTGCAGGCAAGCGCAGCGTTTCTATATTTAAATGTGCCACCTACCAACCAGACGGTAGTTTCGCAGGTGCAGGAGAAGACGATGAAGAAGGTTCATGTCGAAATCTGGTCTGACTACGTGTGCCCGTGGTGCTGGATTGCCAAGCGGCGCTTTGAGCAGGCCGTGGCGTCGTTGGCCGGTCAGGTCGAAGTCGTCGTCACCAACAAGGCCTATCGCTTGGCCAAGGGAATGGCGCCAATGGACTACCAGACCGCGCTCTACCAGAAGCTGGGCGGTGCCCTTGGAGTTGATCGGATGATGGCTGCGGTCTGTAGGCAAGGTCTTGCCGAGGGGCTGGTCTACAACTTCGACACCATGCGTTTCGGCGACACCACTGCCGCGCATGCACTGGTCAAGAGCATCAGCTCGCCGGTTGTCGCACAGGTGATGAGTGAGCGGATTTACAAGGCCGTAACGACCGACGGCCTCGACATTTTTGACCAGGGCGTCCTCGCCTCGTTGGCCAAAGAAGCTGTCTCTTATACACATCTGACGCTGCCGACGATACTCCTTGTGTAG
>CALFLO010000055.1 GCA_937880175.1 uncultured Gluconobacter sp. | reverse complement strand
CGATCACGCTGGCAGTCAGAGCATCCAGTTCGTGACGGCTGGCATCCATTTCCGTCCGGACCCGTTCGCGAAGATTGCCGAGCGTCAGATCACCGAGACGGGAATTGAGGTAGTTCCCGGCCTCGACCAGCGCTGAAGGCGGAACACCGGGTGGCGTCTCAAAAATGCGGTTTTCCACCTGCCCGTCCGAGCCGACCAGAATGACCAGCACCCGTCCCGGCCCGAGGGCCACGAACTCGATATGCTTGAGCGTAGCATCCGATTTCGGAGCGAGCACCAGTCCGGCGGCAGAAGAGAGGCCGGACAGCAGGGAGGACGCTTCGGAAAGAATGTCCTGATAGGACCGGCCATGAATATCGAGGCGGCTGTCGATGCTGGCGCGATCCTCCTCGGTCAGGGAACTGAACTGGAGCAGCCCATCCACGAACAGGCGTACGCCTTTTTCGGTCGGCAGTCGCCCGGCCGAGACATGCGGGCTGAACAGCAGTCCGGCACGGGCCAGTTCCGCCATGACATTGCGGATGGTGGCCGGGGACAGGCTGGGCTGCAGACGCTGTGCGAGGGTCTGGCTGCCGATGGGTTCGCCGGTTTCGACATATTCCTCGACGATTTCCCGCAGGATCGCGGCTTCCCGATCTCCCAGTCCGTGGGGCATCGGGATGGAGGGGCGGAACAGGGGAGATTGGGGTCGCATCATGGTAAAACCAACTGTCGGGGCTGGATGCCTTCACGTCAAACGCGGTAGAGGCGGGACATATTCGGCCACAGGATCTTTTTACATGACTGACACCGCAGGCAAGCGTCCTTCAGGGCGTGCGCCGGACGAAATTCGCGCTGTTTCCATCGAAACTGGCTTCGCCCGCCATGCCGAGGGCTCGGCCCTCATCCGCGTCGGCGGGACGGAAGTCCTGTGCACGGCGTCCATCGAAGAGCGCGTTCCGCCCTTTCTGCGCAACAACGGACAGGGCTGGATCACGGCGGAATACGGCATGCTTCCGCGAGCGACACACAGCCGGGGCCAGCGCGAAGCCGCCAAGGGCAAGCAGTCCGGCCGCACGCAGGAAATCCAGCGCCTGATCGCCCGCTCGCTCCGGGCCTGTGTGGATCTGAAGAAGCTGGGGGAGCGGACCATCACGCTCGACTGTGACGTGCTGAATGCAGATGGCGGCACGCGCTGCGCCTCCATCACGGGGGCCTGGGTGGCGCTCTCTCTGGCGTTGAAAAAGGCGAAGCGGTCGCAGGCCCTGACCGCACAGGTCGCGGCTGTTTCCTGCGGGCTGACGAATGCCGGGGCCGTGCTGGATCTGGATTATATCGAGGACAGCAGCGCACAGGCCGATACGAATTTCGTCCTGACAGCAGACGGTGGCATCATCGAGATTCAGGGAACGGCCGAGGACAAACCGTTTCAGGAGAGCGAATTTTTCGAGCTTCTGCGACTGGCGAAGCTCGGTACAACCCGACTGTTCGAAGCCCAGAAAAGCGCACTGGAGACGGCATGATGCGGACACTTCCCCGCGGTTCGAAAATCGTTCTTGCCAGCCATAATGCCGGCAAGCTCCGCGAGTTCTCCACCCTGCTGGCCGAGAGCGGAATCACCGTGATCTCGGCCGCAGAACTGGATCTGCCGGAACCGGAAGAGACGGAAGAGACCTTCACCGGCAATGCGGCCATCAAGGCGCTGGCAGCGGCCCGGGCTTCTGGCCTGCCCGCTCTGGCCGATGATTCCGGCTTCTGCGTTTCAGCGCTGAACAACCGTCCGGGCGTTTATTCCGCGCGCTGGGGCGGCCCGACCAAGGACATGCAGATTGCGATGGGACGCGTCCATCGGGAGATGGGCGACAACCCGGATCGTCGCGCGTTCTTCGTCGCGGCCCTGTGTCTGGCCTGGCCGGATGGCGAAACCCGGACCGTTCAGGGCGAATGTCATGGCAGCATCGTCTGGCCGCCACGGGGCGATCATGGGCATGGTTATGACCCGATGTTCGTACCCGAAGGTGAAAGCCGGACGTTTGCGCAAATGACGGACGCGGAAAAAAATGCCGTCAGTCATCGCGGACGCGCCCTGAAGCAGTTCCTGAACGATTTTATTGCATAAACTGAAACGGATCCGGATTTCTCAAGAGGAAGTCCGGCGTTTTCCTTTCTGCGCAAACAGACGCTCCAGAAATTACAAACATAGATTTATATATTACATAATAATAAAAAATCACCACAGGAATTGTGATTCATGTTACCCTGACCGGACCTGAAACAAAAAAGGGATCGTCATGGGGAATGTGACAGCACTGTTTGCGGATGCATTTATATTTGTCCTTATTCCATGGGGACTGTGGCAGCTGCTCAGACGCTCCATTCCGATTGCCATCCTGCCCATTCTGGTCGGCATTCTTCTGGCGGTCCTGCATTTTCCAGCCTCAACCGTCGGAATTCCTTCGCTTTACGGCGATTATATCGGCTGGCTGGCCGTTCTGGTTCTGGCGTTCACCGCCGGGCTGGAGATGTGGCAGAACCCGACCCACTCCCCAGAAGCCGCGAACCTGCCCTCCCCGACACTCGGGCGCCTGCTGGGCGGAGCGCTCGTGGCGCTGGGAATTCCGTTCGTCATCGGGACCATTCTGGTCAAGCTGTTCTTCCTGCCATTGCATGGCTGGCAGGCCCCTCACGGGAATGGCTGGATCGGCGCAATGGCGATCGGGCTGTGCATTTCCGTGAGTGCGCTGCCGGTCCTGATCGGAATCGTGCGCGAACTGGAGCCTGTCTACCGCCCCGTCGGGCAGCTTGCCCTGAAGCTTGCGGTTGTGGACGATGCGGCTCTGTGGATCGGGCTGGCCATTCTTCAGTTTGCCGCACGCGGGCCTGATGCCCTGCATGGCTGGACCGGGTTCGAGGGGCTGGCTGTCCTGCTTCTCGTCGGCATGGCGCTGCTGAGCAGCTGGGCCACGCGAAACCTGAAAAATCCGCCGATCTGGGTGATCTGGGCCGCGGTTCCGGCCTATCTGGCCGCAGGATCCTGGGCGAGCCACGAACTGGGGCTGCACGAACTGATCGGCGCCTATTTCGCGGGCGCGCTCATGCCTCCGCGCTTGGTGCGTCGCCTGCCGGTTGAGACCGTTGGTACGTTCTCGCTGATCTGGCTGGCACCGATGTTCTTCGGCCATAGCGGATTGCGGATCGACGGCGATGCGCTGACCTGGCCGTCCGTTCTGGCGTCCCTACTGCTGGTCGTGATTGCCATCGTCACGAAAATCCTGGCCGTCTGGATCTTCCCGCCCGCACCGGGCCTCACGCACCGGCAGGCGCTGGGGATCGGCTCCCTGTTGCAGTGCAAGGGGCTGATGGAAATCGTGGCAGCGACCATCCTGCATGCCCATGGCATGATTTCGGAGTTCGCTTTTGCATCGCTAATGGTTCTGGCCGTGATTTCCACGACCCTGACGGGACCGATGTTCCGGCTGGTCTCAGGGCGTTCGCGCCCCGAGACCGCCGGATAGGGGTTCCTCAGTTTTTCGAACGCACGGGGCCATGGCTGACAAGCGCGCCCCGCTGCCAGACCTGATCGATCTGGTCCACGGCGGCGATGTTTTCATCCGCATTGCCGTTCACGACCAGAAGATCAGCCCGCCGGCCCGGCGCGATCACGCCACGATCGGACAGGTGCATCAGGGCGGCGGCATTGCCCGTCGCCAGACTGATCGCCTGCACGGGTGACAGCCCGGCCTGCACCGTCAGGTAAAGCTCACGATGTTCGGCAAAACCGGGGATACGGGTGGGCGCGGCCCCGGAATCCGTCCCAAAACCGACCTTCACGCCCGCACGATACAGAACTGCAAGGTTCTTCTGATTGACGGACAGCGCGTAATGAGAGGCCTTGGTCAGAGGCTTGGCCAGCGTCTCGGCGCGCCATTTCGGGTCCGTGAACTGACGACGCAGGGCTGGATCGATACCTGCCAGCACGAACGGATTGGAGAGCAGCTCGGGCTGTTCGGCATAAAGATAGTTGGCCTCGTCCAGATCCAGCGTCGCGATATACCAGGTCCCCTGCCGGAGCATCGCGGCGATCAGATCATGATCGACGGGCTGATCCCGCACGCCATGGGCGAGGATATCGGCCTTTGACGCGACAATGGCCTTGGCGACGGCAAGATCATGGATATGCACAGCGACCCGCGTGCCGTGCTGATGCGCTTCGTCGATGACGGCCTGATAGATCGCAGGCGGCATCATCGGATAGGTCTTGCCGTCGGGGACGTCATTGCGGAAATCGTCCACCCAGATTTTGACCAGATCCGTGTGCTCCGCGATCATCTGGTCCACGTCCTTGCGGGCTTCTTCGGGCGTGGTGGGGCGGAAGACCTGATCGGGACCAACGCCCTTGACCATGGCTGCCGGAGGCACACCGTCCGGCGCACCAATGCCCTGATCCACGCCATACAGATCCGCGCCCGGATTGCGGCCGTCATGCTGCTCCTGACGCAGCGTATCGAAAAGCGGTGAGCGGTTCAGGCCCAACGCCGTGACTGTCAGAACGCCATAATCGGAATACTGCTTCAGGGCCGCGAGGATATTGGCGCGGGTATAGTTATCCCGGCTGGCCCCCGTCCCCTTCACGAGCCCGACATGAACATGGTCGCTGATCAGGGCAGGCATGAGCGTTTTGCCCGCCAGATCCACATGCCGGGCGTCGGCCGGGGCGGGAATACCGACGGAAATGATCTCGCCATTATTGATGACAACCGTCGCATCCGGCTGCGCCAGGGAACCCGTTCCATCAATCAGTCGCGCGTGCTCGAAAGCCACCGGCTCGGCCATCGCACTCCCGACAACAAGAGCGGCGGGCGTTGCAAGCAGCAGGGCGGCGAAGGCGGAACGGATGGTCATGCAGCAGTCTCCTGTGTGGCTCCCGTCGGGCATCGCATCGTCCGGCCCGAGAAATCCAGTGTGAGGGAAACGCTGCCGGACATGAAAGGATGCAAAGCACCCTTCCCTTTCCGCTCCCGTATCAGGCTTCCAGCGACTGAAGCTCGAACAGACGCCGGTAGATCCCGCCGTCCCGCGCGATCAGCGCGGCATGGGTACCATCTTCCTTCAGCTCGCCCTGACTGAAGACAAGGATGCGATCCAGTTCCATCACCGTGGACAGACGATGCGCCACGACAATGACGGTCCGGTTCTGCATGAGGCGGCGCATGGCGTCCTGCACAAGGGATTCGGACTCGGAATCGAGGCTGGATGTCGCTTCGTCAAAGATCAGGATGGGCGCATCGGCCAGAAAGGCGCGCGCGATGGCGACACGCTGACGCTCACCGCCCGAGAGCTTCACGCCACGCTCCCCGACCATGGTTTCGTAACCCTCCGGCAGACGTTCGATGAAGGGTGCCGCGTTTGCGAAACGGGCGGCTTCCTCGATCTCGGCACGGCTGGCGTCCGGGCGCGCATAGGCGATGTTTTCCGCAAGCGTCCGGTGAAACAGGATCGGCTCCTGCGGGACGATGGCGATGTGAGACCGCAAGGATTCCTGCGTGACATGCGCGATGTCCTGCCCGTCCACCACGATCCGGCCACCGCTCACGTCATAGAGGCGCTGGAGCAGCTTGGTCAGGGTCGTTTTGCCCGACCCGCTCGGCCCGACGAGCGCCACGCGGGAGCCCGGCGCGATATCGATGCTCAGATCATGATAAAGCGCCTTGGTCTGTCCGGGATACTGGAAGTCCACATGCTCGAAGCAGATGGCACCTGTCGTGAAGCGGGCTTTCTGCGCATCGGGAGCATCCTGAATGGCGGGATCGCGGCGGAAGATCGCCACAAGCTCCTCCATTTCATTGACCGAACGCTGCACCTGACTGACCTGCTGACCCAGATCGCGCAGATAACCCTGTACGAGGAACATCATCGTCAGCACATACGCCACGTCACCCGGACCTGCCTTGCCCTCCCACCATAGCCAGACAGCAAGGCCGATCAGCAGCATCCGCATGGCGAGAGAGGCCAGAGCCTGAAGATTGGCGCTGTTGGTCCCACGGATCCAGGTCGTCAGGGTCCGTTCCCGCCAGCCGAGGACGACCCTGTCGAGACGCGCATCCTCGCGCTTTTCCGCCCCGAACGCCTTGACGACCTGATTGCAGGTCACGGCATCGGCCATCGCGGCCCCCATTTTCGTGTCCCATTCATTGGAGGCCCGGGCGGTGGGCGCGACATAGCGCAGGGTCAGCATGATGGAGAGCCATGCAAACAGCACGACCGAGACCGCCAGAACCGAGCCCATCAACGGGGAGCGGACCATCAGAACGGCCGTCGTTCCCCCCAGAACCAGCACTTCCGGCGCGATCAGGAGCAGAAGCGTATCGTCGAGCGTATCAATCGCCCAGATGCCGCGCGTCAGCTTGCGGACGGTGGAGCCAGCGAAATTGTTTGCATGCCAGTCCGTAGAAAAGCGCTGCACACGATCAAAAGCCTGATTGGCAATGCGGTGCATGATGGCAAGCGTGAGATGCGAAATCCCGATAAAGGACGAGCGCCGCCCGAACAGCCCTACCAGCCCCAGAATGATCAGCCCCGCGACCATGAGGAACGCATCATCCCGCAGATGCAGCAGTTCGGCGCTCTGCTCGACAGCAGGACCAGCGGCATGACGGGAAATATCGTCCACCAGACGCCCGGCCAGAATGGGTGTGCAGACATCGGCCAGCGTGGCGAGACCAACACCGCCAAGGGTCTTCGACAGCAGGAGGGGATGGGCGCGCCAGCGGCTGGAGACGAAAGACAGGACTTCGGTGAAGGACACGTCCTGCTTGCGGCCTTCCGTCTGCTGGCGGGTCATGAGGGGTGCGGTATCGGACACAGAAAGGCTCCACCGTGGGTTCGCCCCCGGTGTCTTTCAGGGTGCACCACGGCCTGATGGCATGGAATTTTCAGAACTTTGCCTTATCTTGCTGTCTGTCCGGACCGGACGCAACAGCC